>NZ_SDZL01000064.1 GCF_004210735.1 Brevundimonas sp. | reverse complement strand
GGCGGCTGGGGCCGTCAGTCCATCACCGTCTATCGCGACTCCCAGTTCCGGGGCGACTCGCGGACCTTTGACGGCGAAGTCGAAAGCCTGAGCCCGTCCGGTTTCAACGATGTCGTCAGCTCCATCCGCCTGCGCGGCGTCTGGGAGGTCTGCGAGCACTCCTTCTATCGCGGGCGCTGCCAGATCATCGACGGCGATGTGGCCAGCGTCAGCCAGTTCGGCCTGAACGACCGTATCTCGTCGCTGCGCCCGGTGCGCCGCGGCGGCCGCTACTGATCGACCGTCAGGACGATCTTGCCGACGTGCTCGCCCGCCTCCAGCCGGAGGTGGGCGAGGGCGGCCTGATCCAGCGGGAAGGTCGCCTCGACACGCGGGCGCACGGCCCCGGATGCGACCCAGGGCCAGACGGTCGCCTCGACCGCCGCCGCCAGCCGCGCCTTTTCATCCGCCGGGCGTGACCGCAGGGTCGATCCGGTCAGCACGATCCGTTTCAGCATCAGCCGCGCCAGGTCGATCTCGGCCCGCGCCCCGGTCAGGGTGGCGATAACCACCCATCGCCCGCCCGCCTTCAGCGCCCGCTGGTTCAGATCGGCGTAGGCGGCGCCGACCATGTCCAGCACCACATCGGCCCCGCCCGCGGCCTTGATCGCTTCGTCCAGGTCGTCGGTGGTCGCGTCCAGGCTGATAGCGGCGCCCAGGGCCTTTGCCGCCTGGGCCTTGGTCGCCCCGCGCGAAGTGGCGATGACGCGGGCGCCCGCCGCCTTGGCCATCTGGATCGCCGTGACGCCGATCCCGCTGGTGGCGCCGTGGATCAGCAGGGTCTCGCCGGCCTTCAGCCCGCCCGCCTCGAACACATTGGTGAAGACGGTGAAGATCGTCTCGGGCAGGGCCGCCGCCTCGACATCGCTCAGACTGTCCGGCACCGGCAGCACATGGCGCGCATCGACCACGGCCAGCTCGGCATAGCCCCCGCCGCCCAGCAGGGCGCAGACCCGGTCGCCCACGGTCCAGCGCGTAACGTCATCGCCAACGGCGGCGATCCGGCCCGCCACCTCCAGCCCCAGAATATCCGGCGCGCCCGGCGGCGGCGGATATTTCCCCTCGCGCTGCACCAGATCGGGACGGTTCACCCCTGCGGCGGCCACACGGATCACGACCTGTCCCGGACCGGGCGCCGGATCGGGCCTTTCAGTCAGTTTCAGGGCCTGGGCAGGGCCGGCGCCGCCCTCGATTTCGATAACGCGCATTCGTCCGTCTCCGTCGCCTGCCATCGCCAGCGTTCGGGGCTTCTGATAAGGTTCTGCCGGGCCGTGGCCAAGGAGGGGCTGATGACGTTTGACGAATCCGAACCCCGGCTGGCCCGCGGCGCCTCGCTGATCGCCGCCGCGCGCGAGGATCTGGATGTCTTCTCGGTCGAGGATCTGGAGGACCGCATCCAGCAACTGGACGCCGAGATCGCCCGCGCCCGCGCCGCCATAGAGTCCAAGCGTTCGCGCAAGGACGCGGCGGACGCCCTGTTCAGTTTCCGATCATGAGCTGTGGCATGATCCGTGGCATGACGGTTGCACCGCAGATGGCGACGGCGCCATTTCGCGCCGCCAGCGACCTGGAGCCGCGCGCCTTTTCATGATGACGCCCGATATGATGATGGCCAGCGACGATCTGCTCGACCCGACGGCGCCTGGCCGGTCGCGCCCCATGGTCGTGCGTGACTTCGCGCGATCCGAACTGTTCGACCGCACTTTTTCCGAAGGCATGGAGCTGGTCGAGGAGACCGCCGCCTATCTGGATGGGGACGGCCGTCGTGAATCCAAGCTGCTGTCGCGCGCCACGGCCCTGGCCTATGCGGCCGAGAGCATGAAGCTGACGACCCGTCTGATGCAGATCGCGTCGTGGTTGCTGGTCCAGCGCGCCGTGCGCGAAGGCGACATGGAGCCAGAGGCCGCGTGCGAGCCGCGCTATCGCCTGAAGGCCCGCACCCCTGAGGCGACGCCCAGCCATCCGGATCTGCCGATCGCCCTGGTCGAATATCTGGTCCGCGCGGAAAAGCTGCATGACCGGGTGCTGTATCTGGATCGCCGAATGTATCTGGACGCGCCGGTCGAGACCCAGATCAATCCGGTGCTCAGCCAGATGGGGCGGCTGGAAGCGGCCTTCCGTATCTGATCGCGGCGAATAAGCCGCGGCTCTTTCCCTTGCGTGATCTTGGCGCCGCCCGGCGGGCGGGTTAGGCCAACGGATCAACTTCGTCTGGGAGAGACGCACATGGCCGATCTGGCATCCGTCACCGATAAAATTCGCGCCGCCGTGGGCGACAACTCGGGCCTGGGCAAGACGCTCAAGCTGGACTTGGGCGACACGGGCAAGATCTACATCGACGGCGCCTCGGTGCCGAACACCGTGACCAACGAGGACAAGCCCGCCGACGCCACCATCAAGCTGGCCTGGGACGACTTCATCGCCCTGGCCGAAGGTCGCCTGGACCCGATGATGGCCTTCATGCAAGGCAAGCTGAAGATCGACGGCGACATGATGCTGGCGCAAAAGCTGGCCCCGCTGCTGAAGGGCTGATGCGCCCGAGGATGACAGTCTGACGTTTCGCGGCGCGGCCTCTGTGGGGCCGCGCCGTTTTGCTTTCTAAGGGACAAGGCGATGGATTTCCGACCCAGCGAACGGGGCGAACACTGGCGCGAGCGCGTGCGCCGTTTCATGGACGAGCGGGTGCTGCCGCGCTCGGCCGACTACTGGGCCGAGGTCCGGGCGAACCCCAAGGTCCAGCCGCCGACCATGGAGGCGCTAAAGGCCGAGGCGCGCGAGGCGGGCCTGTGGAACATGTTCCTGCCGGGCGAACACGGCGCGGGCCTGACCAATCTGGAATACGCGCCGCTGGCCGAACTGATGGGCCGGGCCCTTTGGGCGGCCGAGGTGTTCAACTGCAACGCGCCTGACACCGGCAATATGGAAGTCCTGCACATGTACGGCGACGCCGCACAGCAGGACCGCTGGCTGAAGCCGCTGATGGCGGGTGAAATCCGATCGGCCTTCCTGATGACCGAGCCGGGCGTGGCGTCCTCGGACGCGACCAATATCGAGACCAGCATCCGCCGTGACGGCGATCACTATGTCATCAACGGCCGCAAATGGTGGTCAACCAACATGGCCCACCCGAACGTCAAGGTGGCCATCGTCATGGGCAAGACGGACCCCGACGCCTCGGTCCACACCCAGCAGAGCCAGATCCTTGTGCCGCTGGATACGCCGGGCGTCCGTGTCGAGCGGATGCTGTCGGTGTTCGGTTATGACGAGGTTCCGATCGGTCACGCCGAGGTGGCGCTGGAGAACGTCCGCGTCCCGGTCGAGAACCTGATCGCGGGCGAGGGGCGAGGCTTCGAGATCGCCCAGGGCCGTCTGGGGCCGGGCCGCATTCACCACTGCATGCGCGTGATCGGGGCGGCCGAGCGGGCACTGGAACTGATGTGCGAGCGGCTGCTGAGCCGCACCGCCTTCCGCAAGACCCTGGCCGAGCATTCGGTGTGGGAGCAGCGCGTCGCCGACGCCCGCACCAATATCGAAATGTGCCGCCTGCTGGTCCTCAAGGCCGCCTGGATGATGGACGAGGTCGGGGCCAAGACCGCCAAGTCCGAGATCGCCCAGATCAAGGTCGCGGCGCCGCGCATGGCGCTGCAGATCATCGACGACGCCATCCAGGCGTTCGGCGGGGCCGGCGTGTCCGGCGACACCCCGCTGGCCGAGATGTACGCCACGGTCCGCACCCTGCGTATCGCCGACGGGCCGGACGAGGTTCACAACCGCACCATCGCCCGCTTGGAATACGGCAAGCACGGCGGGCGTCGCGCCTGACAGAAAATCGGCCCCGGTTCGCGCCGGGGCCGTCTTGGTCTCGTGGGCGTCAGATCAGGTCCTTGTCCCTGTGTTTGCGACCTTCGCCGCCGTTGGTGATATCGCCGACGATATGATTGGCGGCCGGCGTATGGTGGGCATCAGTGCGGGGGCGGAGGTGAAACCAGTCATCGCGGTGCGCGTCTGCACTCGAATCTGTAGCGCGCTGTGGATCGTGCTCGTTCGGGGGGCGGGGGCGGAACGGATTGTTCATGGCGGTCTCTCCTTGGTGGGGGCGTGAAAAAAACCGCCCGTCTTTCCGAATGTTCCGCCAGCCTCGAAACTGTGAAACGCCTTGAGGCGACAGCAAAGCCTGACGTAGCCTGCGCGAGTCGGGGGACGCGAATGGGTTCTGAAAAACCGAAGACCGATGACGCCGCAGACACGGACGGCGCGGGGGATGTCGATGCCCTGATGAAGGCTGCGTGGGATCGGCGGCAGGTCGAGCCCATCCCGTCATCGCTGATCGATCATGTGGAGCGGTTGATCACGGACGAGCCGGGCGACGCCGACGATCAGACGCCCTGATCGCGATCAACGTCCAGCAACAGGGCCAGGCGGTTCCGCGCGCGATTGACCCGGCTCTTGATCGTGCCGACGGCGCAGCCGGCGATCTGGGCCGCCTCTTCGTAGGACAGGCCGGCGGCGCCGACCAGAACGATGGCCTCGCGGTGCTCGGGCGGTAGCTGGTTCAGGGCGGTGCGCAGCGAACCCAGCGCCATCGTCCAGTCCTGACTGGCCTCGGTGGTCAGGCCGGCGGCGTGATGGCCGTCCTCGTCCGCCACCTCGCGCCGTCGCTTGACCACGGCGCTATACCAGGTGTTGCGCAGGATGGTGAACAGCCAGGCGCGAAGGTTGCTGCCCGGCTCGAACCGGTTGCGGTGGGTCCAGGCCTTGGTCAGCGTGTCCTGGACCAGGTCATCGGCGTCCGAACTGTTGCGGCATAGCGACCAGGCGAAGGCTCGCAGCGATGGAATCTGGGGCAGGACAGCCTCGCGCCAATGGGCTGACCCGACAATTCCTGTCGCCACGCACGGGGCGCCCTTCGCAGGAGACTGGTCGTTGGCCGAGGACGCACCGGCGTCTGTCATGTCGACGGAAAGCCTTGAGATGGGTGGGGGCGACGCCACGCCCGTGCGTTTTCGAAACGCGGGCTCCGGGGGTCCGTTCCGCCATCCCGGACAGCGAATTTCCGGAACCTGCAGTCCTGCAAAGCGTTGCCGGAAAAGGAGCTTTTCCCTGCATGCAGTCTTTTGTCGGCGCCCGATCCCTCCCGTCCGAAACCGCCTGGCGGGAACAGGATAACGCCGCTCTAAGCGATAGGTATCGCCGGGTTCGAGGTTCCATGCCTGCTCTGGCCCAAGGTCTTTCGCCCGAGGATCTGGCGGCACAGGCCATGCCGGACGCCAGCCCTGGCAAATGGCATCTGGCGCACACAAGCTGGTTCTTCGAGGCGATGGTTCTGGCCAGGCAACCCAACTACGCGCCCGTGGATGACCGTTTGCAGACCCTGTTCAACTCCTACTACGACAGTCTGGGACAGCGGGTAGCGCGTGAGGCGCGGGGGCTGATGACCCGCCCCTCGCTGGACGAATGCCTGGCCTATCGCTGCGAGATCGACGCGCGCATGATCCGGCTGCTGGACGCGGGCGGACTGGATGAGGCGACGACCGGCCTGATCGAACTGGGCCTGCACCACGACCAGCAACATCAGGAGCTGTTCCTGATGGACCTTCTGTCGCTGTTCGCATTGTCCCCGCTGGAGCCCGCCGCCTATGCGGTCGAGCCCCGCTACGGCCCTGCAGAGACGGGCGCAGACGGCGTTCAGGCCTTCGACAGCGTGCTGGCGAGTATCGGCGCCAGTGGTGACGACTTCGCCTTTGACAATGAGCGCCCCGGCCACAGGGTCTGGCTGGAGCCTTTCCGTCTGGCGCGCGATCTGGTGTGTAACCGCGACTGGATCCGCTTCATCGAGGATGGCGGCTATCAACGTCCCGAACTGTGGCTGTCGGATGGCTGGGCGCGGGTGCAGGCAGACGATTGGCGCGCCCCCCTGTACTGGAGGGCGGAAGGCGACGGCTGGACGCGGTTCGGTCTGACGGGGCGGGCGCCGGTCGATCCGGCGGCGCCCGTGCGCCATGTCAGCTTTTACGAGGCTGACGCCTTCGCCCGTTGGTCGGGTGCGCGCCTGCCGACCGAGGCGGAATGGGAGCACGCCACCCGCACTGCGCCGGACGCCTTTACCCGTTTATTCGGCGAGGCGTGGCAATGGACCGCCAGCGCCTATGCGCCCTATCCGGGCTTTCGGCCCCTGACCGGCGCGGCGGGTGAATACAACGGAAAATTCATGGCCAACCAGATGGTGCTGCGGGGCGGCAGCTTTGCCACGCCCGAGGGGCATGACCGGATCAGCTATCGCAACTTCTACTATCCGCATCAGCGGTGGGCGTTCGCGGGGGTGCGACTGGCATGGAGCTGATTTCGTCCGAAGGCGCAGTTGCGGTGACCGACGATGCCGAGGTCGCCCGCTTCCGGCGCGATCTGGTCCAGGGCCTGTCGGCGACGCCCAAGACCATCTCGCCCAAATGGTTTTATGACGCCGAAGGCTCGCGCCTGTTCGAGGACATCACCCGCCTGCCGGAATACTATCCGACGCGGCAGGAGGCGGCGCTGCTGCGGCGCCTGGCCCCGACCCTCGCCCAGGCGTTCGGGCCGGATGCGACCCTGGTCGAGTTCGGTTCGGGCGCCAGCGAGAAGACACGCATCCTGCTAGACGCCGCGCACGACCTGGCCGCCTATGTGCCGATCGACATCAGCCCCGACGCGCTGGGCGAGGCGGCGGTGCGGATCGGTCAAACCTATCCGCGGCTGAAGGTGACGCCGCTGGTGGGCGACTTCCTGCATCTGGACCACCTGCCGGACGACATCGGGCAGGGGCGACGGGTCGGCTTCTTCCCGGGTTCGACTATCGGCAACCTGACTCCGGCCGAGGCGATCGAATTCCTGGCCTCGGCCCGGCATCTGCTGGACGAGGGCGCGCTCTTCATCCTGGGGGTCGATCTGGTCAAGGACGCCGCGACTCTGGTGACCGCCTATGATGACGCGGAGGGCGTGACGGCGGCGTTCAACATGAACCTGCTGGTGCGGGCCAATCGCGAACTGGGCGCCGACTTCGATCTGGACGCCTTTGAGCATCGCGCTGTGTGGAATGCGGACCAGTCGCGGATGGAGATGCATCTGGTCGCGACGCGACCGACGACGGTGACGCTGGCCGGCCAGTCGTTCCGCTTTGCCACGGGCGAGACGTTGCACACTGAAAGCTCTCGCAAATTCACCGAGACCTCGGTCCGCGCCATGGCCGATGCGGCCGGCTGGCGCGTGGGCGCTTTCGAAAGGGGGCCCGCGCCATCCGTAGCTCTGGCCCTGCTGCGGGCCTGATCCCGGGCAAGCGAGCCAAAAAAACGGGCGACGGGACCGAAGTCGCGTCGCCCGAGTAAACCCGAGGAGGAAATAGAGGCTAGCGCGCGGGCGGGGGCTGCGAGCCCGGCTCGGTCTTTCGCGAACCGTGGGATGCCTCGCCGCCCTTGCGGCCGGCCTGGGCGGCCAGACTGCGATCCTGCGAGAAGCTGCGCTTTTCGCTGGGCACGCTGGCGCCGCCCTTGCGGGCGATTTCGCGTTGACGCTCGGGGTCCATGGAGGCGAAGCCCCGTTTGGAGACACCCGACGCTCTGGTGGGCTGACCTTCGGCCATTTGAGGGTCCTTTCTCGCTGTCGGTGGCGCTTGTTGAGGTGAACCCGTTGAGTCCTGTGAGGTTCCGGGTGGCGTGACATTTCCGCGTAATGTCCGGGGAGGGCGGGACATGACGTCAAATCCCGTCGTGAGGGCGGGAATCCCCGGGGCCGCCACCGCCCGGCTCCAGCGGCGGCATCTCGGGCGGGGTCTGGTCCGGCGCAACATCCGGATCCGGCGTCTGCGGCGGCTCGATCTCGGGCCCGGGGGCGCCGGAGGGAGTGGGTTCGATATAGGTCATGGGGCGTCTCCTTCCCCCAGCCAACGCACGGGGCGCCGCGACGTTCGATCACGATGCGGACAGGCGCGCGTCAGCGGGCGGAACCGCGCCGAAAGGCGGTGGTTCATGTCCCGACACCATCCCCACAGCCGGAGACGACCATGTCCGAGACCTACGCCGCACAGACCGATCCCCTGGATATCGACGACTCGCTGGATTCGCCGTCGCGCGATCTGGGTCGTCAAGCGGACGCCCTGTTACGCCAAGGGCGGACAGAGGGTCATGCGCCGTCGATCCGCCAGTCGCTGCGATCGGACGCCGAGGCCGGGCGCGCATGGGCCCGGGAGCGCGCGCAGCTTACTCGCGATTCGATACGCGAATCGCCGCGCAAGGCCACGCTTTATGCCGTCGGCGTCGGTATTCTGATGGGCCTGCTGATCGCCCGCTAGGGAATCACGATGGCCCGCTGGCGGGGCCGGCGACGGGCGCGCGGCTCATCGCCTGATCCGAGACGAAGGGATTCGTCCGCCGCTCAGCCCCGAAAGTCGAGGCCGGACCATGGCCCGGCACAAAGGTTACGTCGTCGCCCAGCGGCCACAGCCTGGTCGTGATCGCCGTCAGCAGCGCCTGATGATCGCTGCGCGGAAAATCGGTGCGGCCGATCGACCCCTGGAACAGAACGTCGCCGACCTGGGCGAAGCGCGCCGCGCGGTTGAAGAAGACGACATGGCCGGGCGTGTGACCGGGGCAGTGGAACACCTCCCACGTCGTTTCGCCCAGCGTCACCGTGTCGCCCTGATCCAGCCAGCGGTCGGTGGCGAAGGTGCGGGCATTGGGCAGGCCGTATTTGCGGCCCTGTTCGGGAATCAGGTCGATCCAGAACTGGTCCTCGACCTGGGGGCCGACGATATCGACGCCCGATTTCTCCTTCATCTCGGCCGCGCCGCCCGCATGATCCAGATGGCCGTGAGTGATCCAGATGGCGTCCAGCGTCAGGCCGCGCCGCGTGATCTCGGCCAGGATGGCGTCCACGGAATCGCCGGGATCAATAACCGCGGCCTTCTTGGTCGCGGTGCACCACACCACGGTGCAGTTCTGCTGCAAGGGGGTGACGGGGCTGACGAAGACGCCGATGGGGGAGGCAGGCTGGCTCATGCTGATCACATAGCGAGCGCGGGCCGGTCGCGAAACCGTCGCCTGCGTTGACCTTTCGGGCCCTTCTCGACATAAGGGCGGGCTCCGAGGCGCCGCTCCCGCAAGGGGCGGCCCTTCTTGCTTATTCAATCCCGCGCGCGCCTGCCTTCCGGCTCGCCCCAGAGCGTCAGAATTCCGTCCATGCAAGTCGTCGAAAAGTCGAACGAAGGCCTCAGCCGCGTGATCGCGGTGACCATCCCCGTCGCCGAGCTGAACGTGAAGCTCGACGCCAAGATCAAGGAAGTCGCCCCCCAGATGAAGCTCAAGGGCTTCCGTCCGGGCAAGGTGCCGACCTCCTACGTCAAGAAGACGTTCGGCCGCGATCTGATGGGCGAGATCGTCAACGCGACCCTGAACGAAACCAGCCAGAAGGCGCTGGAAGACGCCAAGATCCGTCCGGCCGCCCCGGCCGAGATGAAGCTGACGTCCGACATGGACAAGGTCATCGCCGGTTCGGAAGACCTGGCCTACGAAATGTCGCTGGAGATCATGCCGGAATTCACCCCGGTCGATCCCAAGACGCTGAAGCTGGACCGCCCGACCTATGAAGCGTCGGACGCCGATCTGGACGAAGCGCTCAAGGAACTGGCCGGTCAGGTCCAGTCGTTCGAGGACAAGAAGGGCAAGACCGTCAAGGCCGCCGAGGGCGACCAGCTGGTCATCGATTTCATCGGCAAGATCGACGGTGAAGCCTTCGAAGGCGGTTCGGCCGAGGACGCCGAACTGGTGATCGGTTCGAACCGCTTCATCCCCGGCTTCGAAGAGCAGCTTAAGGGCGCCAAGGTCGGCGAGGACAAGCTGGTCGAAGTGACCTTCCCCGCCGAGTATCAGGCCGCGCACCTGGCCGGTAAGGCCGCGACCTTCGAGGTCAAGGTCAAGGCGATCAAGGCCCCGGTCGAAGCCGCCATCGACGACGAACTGGCCAAGAAGCTAGGTCTGGAGTCGCTGGACAAGCTCAAGGAAATCCTGACGGGCAACCTGAACCAGCAATACGCCGGCGCGGCCCGCTTCAAGCTGAAGCGCGCCCTGCTGGACCAACTGGACACGGCCCACAGCTTCGACCTGCCGCCCAAGATGGTGGACGCCGAGTTCGAAGGCATCTGGGGCCAGGTCTCGGCCGACAAGGAAGCCGGTCGCCTGCCGGAAGAGGACGCCAAGAAGTCCGAGAAGAAGCTCAAGGAAGAGTACCGCAAGATCGCCGAGCGCCGCGTGCGCCTGGGTCTGGTGCTCGCCGAGATCGGCCGCGCCAACAACGTCGGCGTGACGGATCAGGAACTGTCGAACGCCATCATGGCCGAAGCCCGCAACTACCCGGGCCAGGAGCGTATGGTGCTGGACTTCTATCGCCAGAACCCGAACGCCGCCGCCCAGCTGCGCGCGCCGATCTATGAGGAAAAGGTCGTCGACCTGATCGTCGGCATCGCCACGGTCAAGGACACGCCGATCACCAAGGAAGAGCTGCTGAAGGAAGAAGACGAGGGCTGATCCCCGTCTTTGACCCCCAGGGTTCAAGCCAATCCCCGCTCCGGTCGCCGGAGCGGGGATTTTGCTTTTCGGGTCCCCGCCTTGCGCCAAGGCCCCGCTGACGCGATATCGTAGGGTCAGGGCGCGCGAACGCTGAGTCGCGCGCCATCAGCATCCGAGAAGGCCTGAATGCGCGATCCGATCGAATATATGAACATGAACCTCGTCCCCATGGTGGTGGAGCAATCCAGCCGTGGCGAGCGGGCCTTCGACATCTTCTCGCGCCTGCTGCGCGAGCGGATCATCTTCCTGACCGGTCCGTTCGAGGACGGCATGGCGTCGCTGATCTGCGCCCAGCTGCTGTTCCTGGAATCGGAAAACCCGAAGAAGGAAATCAGCATGTACATCAACAGCCCCGGCGGTCAGGTGACCTCGGCGCTCGCGATCTACGACACCATGCAATACATCAAGTCGCCGGTCTCGACCGTGGTCATGGGCATGGCCGCCTCGGCCGGTTCGCTGATCCTGACGGCGGGTGAGGCGGGCCAGCGGATCGCCCTTCCGAACGCCCGCGTCATGGTGCACCAGCCGTCGGGCGGCTTCCGAGGCACGGCCTCGGACATCGAGCGTCACGCCGAGGACATCATCGCCACCAAGCGCCGCCTGAACGAAATCTATGTCCACCACACCGGCCGGACCTATGAGGAAGTCGAGCGCACCCTGGACCGCGACCACTTCATGACCGCGGAAGAAGCCAAGGCCTGGGGCATCGTCGACCACGTCTATGACAAGCGCACGCAGGCCGACGAGGACGGCGTCAAGACGCTCTGATCGGCGTCAGTTCGAACGTATTCGAGAGGCGGAATCCGGCGACGGATTCCGCCTCTTTCTTTGCGCTGACGGACTTTGTGCTATCAGGCCGTCATGAAGACGCGTGACAACAGCGGGACCATCGAGGTCGAGGGCGAGACCTATCAATGGGACCTGCGCCGCCAGCCCAGACCAACCAGCGGCGGGCGCTGGGAAGGGATCGCGATCACCCTGCGCCACGTGGAATTCAAGCGCGAGGCCATCGTTCAGTTTCCGCCGCCGGTGCGGCCCAACGGTCGGCCGGACGTGGAGCGGCAACTGGTCAACCTTGATCACGTCCGCAACGCCGTCGCAGCGGCCATTGAGGCAGGCTGGGATCCCGCCTCGCGCGGCAAGGCCGTGGTCTTCGACGTGGACGCCGAAGGCCACTGACCCCTCAGGGCCGCCCGTGGAAGACGCGGAAGCCCTTTTCCCCGGCGATGGCGATCATCTCGGTGTCGCCGGATGTGTCGCCATAGGCGGCCGTTAGATGCAGGTCATCGCCATAGGCCGCGCGCAGACGTCGCACCTTCTCCTCGCCCCGGCAGTTGGGGCCGGCGAAGGCGCCGGTGACACGATCGTGACCATCGAACACCAGATGCGTCCCCAACAGGGCCTCCGCGCCCAGGCGACGGGCGAAGGGGGCGACGGTGGTTTCCGGGCTGGCGGTGACGATGACGCGGTGCGCGCCCTTCCGGCCCCATTCCTCCCAGCAGGCCAGAGCGTCGGGGCGCATGAAACCGCTCCACGCCTGTTCTGCAAAGCGTTCGGCGTCGGCCTCCAGCGTCGTCCGCTCCACGCCGCCCAGAAACTCCTTCACCGAGGCGGCCTTGATCCGGCCCCGGTCGCGATCGCGCGCATAGGCGGCCAGCGCCGGCGCCATCTTCACCAGTCCCAGCGCCCAGCCGCCAGGCCCGGCGCGCCAGCGCAGAAAGGCGGTGAAGCTGTCGCGAATCGTCAGCGTGCCGTCGAAATCGAACGCCACGACCGGCGTTCCGGCGGCCGCAGAGGGCGTCGGGGGCTGGCGAACCGCGCCTTTTCTTCCCATGTCAGACATTCGCCGTGATCCCCATCCAGTTTCGACCGTTCACCTGACCGCGATCCCCAAACTCGGGGTTGTGGCGAACGCCTTGATGGGTGATTGTCATTTTTTGAAGACCTTCGCGTCCAAAGTCATGGAATCAACGCGGGGGAAGCGCGTTCCACCTCATCTGGGGCGGAATTGCGGGAGTGAGAAGGGTCGATGACCAAAGCAGCCGGCACAGACGCCAAGAGCACCCTGTATTGCTCCTTCTGCGGCAAGAGCCAGCATGAGGTGCGCAAGCTCATCGCCGGGCCGACCGTATTCATCTGCGATGAATGCGTCGAACTGTGCATGGATATCATCCGCGAAGAGCACAAGATCGCGTTCAAGACGACCAAGGACGGCGTTCCGACGCCCAAGGAGATCCGCGACGTCCTGGACGACTATGTGATCGGCCAGAGCCACGCCAAGAAGGTGCTGAGCGTCGCCGTCCACAACCACTACAAGCGCCTGAACCACGCGACGAAGAACAACGACGTCGAACTGGCCAAGTCGAACATCATGCTGATCGGGCCGACCGGCTCGGGCAAGACGCTGCTGGCCCAGACGCT
>NZ_SDZL01000014.1 GCF_004210735.1 Brevundimonas sp. | reverse complement strand
CAAGCTTGATAGGCGACGTATCCGAGGCCAGCTTCTAAGCGGTTCAGCATCCCAACCCTCTAATGACGCCTTCAACTTATACCAAAACGTCAGGGCGGGATAACGTCCGCTAACCACCCTTAGCGGCTGTTCAGCTCGGCCGTTATCCGGGCGTCAACTAAGCGCCAAGAGCGGACACTCGCTTCATCGCCAAAACTGGACGTCCCTGAACGACGAAAGCCGGCCCCGCATCGCTGCGGAACCGGCTCCCGTCATCCCTTCACGCACACTACCTGACGCAGTGTGTGAACCACCTCGATCAGATCGATCTGGGCCGCGATAACCGCGTCGATATCTTTGTAGGCCATCGGCGTTTCGTCGATCACCTCGGCGTCCTTGCGGCATTCGACGCCTTCGGTGGCGCGGACGTGGTCCTCCACCGTGAAGCGCCGCTTGGCCTCGGTGCGGCTCATGGCCCGACCGGCGCCGTGCGAGCAGGTGCAGAAAGAGTCCGCATTGCCCTTGCCGCGTACGATGAAGGACTTGGCCCCCATCGAGCCGGGGATGATGCCCAGCTCTCCGTCCTTGGCCGACACCGCGCCCTTGCGGGTCAGGTAGACGTCCTTGCCGAAGTGCTTTTCCTTCGTGACGTAGTTGTGGTGGCAGTTCACCGCCTCAGCTGTGGTCTCGAAGTCGGGCCAGAAGGCGCGCAGCACCCCCAGGACCTGATCCATCATCACCTCGCGGTTGGCGCGGGCGTATTTCTGCGCCCACGACACCGCCCGGACATAATCGACGAAGCCTTCGGTCCCCTCGGGGAAGTAGGCCAGGTCCTGGTCCGGCAGGTTGATGTGCCAGCGGCGCATCTCGTGCTTGGCCCGTTCGATGAAGTAGGTCCCAAACCGGTTGCCCACGCCGCGAGAGCCGGAGTGCAGCATCACCCACACGTCGCCCGCTTCGTCGAGGCACAGCTCGATGAAGTGGTTGCCTGTGCCGAGCGTGCCCAGGTGGCCATAGCCGCGCGCGTGCGCCGCCTTGGGGTGCTTATCCACGACGGCGTCGTATCCGGCCTTCAGCACCTCCCAACGGGAATGGGCCGAGGTAGGCGGCTCGGACGCCCAGGCGCCCTTGTCGTTGCGGCCGCCGTTGTCGGTGCGCCCGTGCGGCACCGCCGCCTCAATGGCGGAGCGGATGGCCGACAGGTCGTCCGGCAAGTGCTCGGCGCGGATGGAGGTCCGCACGGCCATCATGCCGCAGCCGATGTCCACGCCCACGGCGGCCGGGATAATGGCTCCCACGGTCGGGATCACCGAGCCCACCGTCGCGCCCATGCCCCAGTGCACGTCCGGCATCACCGCTACGTGCTTGTGGATGAACGGCAGTGAGGCGACGTTCTTCAGCTGCTTGAGCGCGGCATCCTCGATGGGCACTCCCCGGGTCCATGCCTTGATCGGCACGTGCTCCGGACCTTCGATCACGTCGTAGTGCGACATGGTCGTTTCTCCTCTTTCGTCTGATCCTCTCGGACCGGCCGGCGGAGCTCTCGCGGATACAAGAAACCCCTCCGGCCGGTGGCGGGAGGGGTTGCTGGAAATCCGAAACGGTCAGACCGGTTCGCCCCTACACTCCCTCCGCGCATGCGACATTGCCCTCGACCGGCTGGCGGTCGAGCTGCATGGGCAGGCTCAAGGTGGCGTAGGTGCCGTACATGGGTCGTCTCGTTATCGGGAGGCAGCTCATAGCTCAGCCCGGCTCGCAACGCCACTGTTCGGTGAACTCACACTTCACCTATGCGCCAAGAGCGGACTTTGGCAGTTTGCCGAATTTCAGACATTCGGTGGGGGCCGACGGCTGCTTCCGACTCTTCGCGAACGTTTTTACGGGCTCTCACGGCGCTGTTTCACCACGGCCGATCCGTCCAGCACGTCTTTTGTGATCTCACGCGTGTTTATGAACAGCAATGCATGCGCCACATCCTCCAGATCACTGCGTGTAGTCAGGGCCAGCAGGCCTCCGCCACCTGCTGCTGAGAAGTCGGCATTGGAAGGCGTGGGAAGTCGTCTCCGATGCTGACCGTTCACCACACAGTCACGCCGCTATCTCACCGCACCAAGACCATTTGGATCAGAAGCATGAGCGTCAGTGAGGACTGAGGGTCGTCTCCCCATCCTGCAGCCGCGCACGGGTGCGGGCGCAAGCGACCGCGAAGATCGTCAGAGCTAGGTATCCCGCCAGAGGCACGAAGAACGCCGGCGTCACGCTGCCGAACTCATCCGCAATGCGGCCGGCGACCCATGGCAGGACCGCGCCGCCGATGATGCCGAACACGAGCAGGCCCGAGGTCGCCGAGGCCGGGGCGCTCGACCGCTCCAGCGTCAGGGTGAAGATGGTCGGGAACATGATCGAGTTGAACAGGCCGATGCCGAGGGCCGCATAGGCGGCGGTCGAGCCGCTGGTTTGGGTCACCACCAGAGCCAGGGCCGCTGCGGCCACGGTGCAGACCGACAGAAGGACGCCTGCCCGCACGCGGGTCAGAAGCGCGCTGCCGATGAATCGACCGATCATGGCGCAGCCCCAGTAGATGCCGACCATATGACCGGCCTGATGCTCCTCGATCCCCAGAATGTTCCCCTCGCTGAGGAAGGGGATCAGCAGCCCCCCGATGGCGACCTCGGACCCAACGTAAACGAAGATGGCCAAGGCGCCGAAGACGGCCCAGCGCGAACGGAAGGCTGACAAGGGCGAGACGACCTCCACTGGGGAGTCGGCGACGGAGGCGTCGATGCGCTTGCGCGCGGTCCAGATGAACACGGCGACCAGAGCGAAGAAGGCCCCGACGGCGAGGAAGGCGAAGTCGATGGAGCGCAGCGACTCGCCGCGAGTCGCCGAGGTGATCACGGCGTCCGCCGCGAAGACGCCCCCAGTCAGCAGGATGCTGGCGCCGATGATCGGCCCCAGGGTGGTGCCGAGCGAGTTGAACGCTTGCGAGAAAGTCAGGCGGAAATGGGCGCTCTTGCGGGAGCCCAGGGCGGCGGACAGGGGGTTGGCCGCGACCTGGAGCAGGGTGACGCCCGAGGCGATCACGAACAGGGCGAACAGAACCCCGGCATAGACGTCTGCGATCGTCGCCAGAGGCACGATGATGCAGCCCGCCACCATTGTCGCCAAGGCGGCGATGATCGAGCGGCTGTAGCCCAGCCGTGACAGGATCCAGGCGGCGGGCAATGAGGCCACGCCATAGGCGATGAACCAGGCCGAAGCGGTCAGCATCGCCTCGGCCAGACTGAGGTCGAACACGCGGCGCACCGCCGCGATCAAGGGGTCGATCAGGGAGGTGACGAAGCCCCAGGCGAAGAACAGGCTGGTGACATAGGCGAAGGCCAGTCCCGTGCCGCGACGACCGCTGGTCTGAAGCTGGCTCATGAATCGCTCCCAAACGCCGCTAGGCGGACTTGTTTCTTGTATTGCCTCATCCTCAACCGGCGACGCAGCAGCGGCTAAGACGCTGCAGACACATCGGCGAAGAACATCCGACAAAAAAGCGGGGCCGCGCCCGAAGACGCGGCCCCAGTCGGCTCAGAAGCGGTAGTTGAGGCCGACCGCAAAGGTGCGGCCGTAGGATTGGTAATCGATGGTCCGGCGTTCATCGCCGTTCTCGAAGGTCTTGAACGGCTCGTCGGTCAGGTTGTTGACCTGGGCCAGAATCGACAGGCCTTCCAGAGGTCCGGACTGGAATTCGTACCCGATCTGGGCGTCGATCACGGTCTCCTCGGCCACGGAGCGCAGGGTTCGCCCATTGCCGAAACCGGCGACCTCGCCCAGGTAATCCGACCGATAGCGTGCGGAGACGCGCGACTGGAAGCCGGCCCGTTCGAAATAGAGGGTGCCGTTGAGGACGGTTTCCGAAAGACCCGGCATGGTGGTCGGCGGGTTCGCCGGATCAGGCTGCACCTCGCTGTCGGTCACCGAGGCGCTGAACAGGCCGCCGAAGCCTTCCAGCGCCGGATGAAGGATGTCGAAGGGCGCCGATACGGAGAACTCGACCCCCTTGATCCAGCCGCCGTTCCCGTTCTCGGGGGTGGAGATGATCCCCTCGTTGATCACCGGGATGACGCCGCCGGTCGGATAGCCGGTGAAGTCGAAGATGCGGTTGTAGGCGAAGACGTAGCTTTCGAGGTCCCGGTAGAAGCCGGCCAACGAGACATAGCCGCGGCGGTTGGCGAAGTATTTTTCAAAAGACAGATCGGCGACATTGGCGATGAACGGCATCAGTTCGGGATTGCCGCCCCCGCCGCCCCACGGTGAGTTCTGTTCGGGCGTGGCGCTGCCGTTGTTATTACCCGGATTGAACGAGAAATTTCGACCCGCCCGCATGTCGTCCATGCGCGGCCGCGCCAGGGTGCGTGACACCGAGAAGCGCGCGAAAAGATCCTGCCCGACCTCGAGGATGAAGTTCGAACTGGGCAGAACCTCCAGATATTTTGCGCCTCCGGTGACCTCCTCCACGGCCGCGACGCCGGCGCTGATCTGCTGCGCCTCGAAGCCGCGCCCCTGCTGGTCCGTGTAGACGAGCTGAATGCCGACATTGCCGGTCAGCGGCAGGCCGAACAGGTTGTGGTCGATGTTGGCCTTTAGGTAGGCGGTGGTGACCTTCTCGACCACATCCCAGTTTCCGGCGGCGACGTCGGCGTTCGGGTTGCGGATCAGGTTGAGCGCGCCGCTGTTGACCAGCGCCAGGGCGTCGTAGCTCAGGACCTGCGAGATGCCGAGATAGCCCAGGTCGGTCGGATCCAGCAGGAACTGCGACGGCACGGCCAGGTCTCCGCCGCCGGGGACGCCCAGGTAAAACTGGTCGTTGACGAAGGTCTTGCTTCGTTCGGAATAGTTGACCCCGAAGTCCAGCGCGCTGAACGGCGTCTGGTGAAGCTCCCGGCGCGCGGTCATCCGGACCGCCTTGATCTCGTCCTCGATGGAGGGGGTGTTCATGTAGCCGGCCTGGCCTTCGGGGATCACATCGCCGCCCCACCCTTGCGGGCTGGTCAGCCGGATCAGCGTCGGGTCGGCATAGTTCAGTTGGCTCGTGAAGCGGGTCACCCCGTCGCTGGTGAGCTCGAAGCCCAGGCTGTCCAGCGCGCCGTTGATGTTGCGCCCGGTTCCGGCGTTGGTCTCCAGGATGAGGTCGTTGCGCTCGACCTTGGAATAGTTGAGGTCGAGACCGAAGCTCCAGTCTTCATTGGCGAAGAACTGGGTGTTCCAGCCGAGAGCGGTGATGTTGCTGTCGCGCTTGTTGAGATCGTTGCGCACCACGCCCTTGATGTTGTCCCAGACCCCCGCGACGATCAGACCGTCCTGCACCGTGTAGCCGGGACGCAGCGACGGGCCGGGACGGCAGACGTCAGGCGTCGCGACATTGCCGACGGAATCGCAGTCGCCGGACGAACCGCCCCAGGCGAGCGGAAACTCGATGCCGCGCAGGACCTGGGTGTTCTTGAACTCGGAGTAGAAGGCGTCAAGCGTCGTGTGGAAGCGGTCGTTCGGCCGCCACTCCAGCACGCCCATATAGCCGTCGCGCTCAAGCTCAGACGACATGACATAGGGCTTGACGCCGCCGGTGATCAGATTGCCGTCGCTGTATTCCGGATAGCCCCAGCTGTTGAAACGCTCAGACTGATAGGGCGAGCTCATGTGCGCATAGCCCAGCGCCAGACCGATCGTATCGTCCGCGAACTGGTCGATATAGGACAGGGTGAAGCGGTCGCCGCGATTGGTAGTGCCCGAGTTCAGCGCGCCGATGTCGTTCCATTCATGGCGATAGTTCAGCGCCATGGCGCGCCGGCCATAGTCGAGCGGACGCACGGTTCGAAGATCGACAGTGCCTGCCAGACCCTGTCCGACAAGCGCCGCATCCGGCGTTTTGTAGACGACGACACTGCCCAGTAGCTCCGACGGAAACTGGTCAAACTCGACGCCGCGGTTGTCGCCGGTGGTCACCAACTCGCGCCCGTTCAGCAGGGCGGTCGTGAAATCCGGACCCAGACCGCGAATTGAAATGGCCTGACTGCGTCCGTCGAGGCGCTGCGAAGTCACGCCAGGGAGGCGGGCGAGGGACTCGGCGATGGAGACGTCCGGCAGCTTGCCGATGTCCTCGGCAGAGATCACCTCGACGATGGAGGTGTTGTTGGCCTTGGCCGAAATCGACGCCTCGATCGCGCTGCGGATCCCCGTGACGATGATCTCATCGACCTGGGTGGTCTCGGCATCGCCCGGCGCCGGGGTCGTGGATTGCGCGTGGGCCGCCCCCGTCAAAGCCAGGCTGGCCGCCAGCCAGGCGGCGCCTCCGGTCATCAGGCGCGCACGGCGGCTGTATGCTGTGAACATCTCGTCCTCCCATGTCCGCCGCCCTCTCGCGAAGCGGTCGTTCGCAAATCTATGCAAACATATGGAAAGGTTGCAAGCAGTTAATGCTCCGGCCCTAAAGGTGTCGAGGGATGTTGAACTCCAAAGGATCGATATTGCACTGCAAAACGGGCATTCGAGGCTGAAAGCCCTCAAAACGCTAGGGTTGACACTCAAAACCGTCGCTGCAAAAACTTGCAAATCGATCCCCCTGGCACGCATCGGGAGGGCAGCCATGCGGAGGAACGGAACGATGAGAAATTCAGCAGCAATGCGGTTAGCCGTAGCGAGCGTCGCCGCCGTCATGGCGTCGTCCGCTCTCGCCCAAGCCCCAGAGACGGACTTCCGTCAGCGGCCGCCACAGGACGAGGTCATCTATTTCCTGTTGCCTGACCGCTTCGCGAACGGCGATCCGGGCAACGACGACGGAGGCTATGGGCCGGATCCGCTGCGGAGCGGCTTCAATCCCGCCAACCCGGAATTCTATCACGGCGGCGATCTGGCCGGGGTGATCCAGAAGCTCGACTACATCCAGGGCCTCGGAGCGACCGCGGTCTGGCTCGCGCCCATCTTCAAGAACAAGCCCGTTCAGCCAACGGCGGGGCGGATGATGGCCGGATTCCATGGATACTGGATCACGGACTTCACGCGCCCGGACCCCCACTTCGGCGAGCCTGAGACCATGAAGGCCCTGGTCGAAGCGGCCCATGCGCGCGGCATGAAGGTCTATCTGGACATCGTCACCAACCATACCGCCGACGTGATCCAGTATCGCGAATGTCCGACCAGCGCCTGCGCCTATCGGTCGATAGCGGACTATCCCTGGACCCGACGCGGCGGCCCTGAAGGCGTCGCGATCAACGATGGATTTCGCGGCGACGGCGGCGCGGACGACTTCGCGCGGCTGACCGATCCGACTTGGGCTTACACCCCCTACATCCCGGCCGGAGAGGAGACGGTGAAGGTCCCCGCCTGGCTGAACGATCCCCTGCTCTACCACAACCGCGGCGACTCGACCTTCCGAGGCGAGAACTCCATCTACGGCGACTTCGCGGGATTGGACGATCTCTTCACCGAGAATCCGCGCGTGGTTCAGGGCATGATCGAGATCTTCGGCGATTGGATCGACGAATATGGGATCGACGGTTTCCGCATCGACACGGCCAAACACGTCAATCCAGAGTTCTGGCAGGCGTTCGTACCAGCGATGATGGAGCGTGCGAAGGCACGCGGCATCCCGAACTTCCACATCTTCGGCGAAGTCTACGACCCCGACCCGGCGGCGCTGGCGCGACACACCCGCGTCGACGGCCTGCCCGCCGTGCTGGACTTCGCCTTCCAGTCCGTGGCGACTGATGTGGCCAACGGCGCAAAAGCGCCGGACGCCCTGCAGACGATGTTCGACGCCGACGCCCTTTACGAGGGCGGGGTGGAGGCCGCCTTGCATTTGCCGACCTTCCTCGGAAACCACGACATGGGCCGCATCGGCGGGTTCGTGCTGAAGGCCCATCCGAACGCGGATGACGAAGAACTGTTGGCTCGTACGACGCTGGCCCACGCCCTGATGATGTTCAGCCGCGGCGTGCCGACGCTCTATTACGGCGATGGACAGGGCTTCGCGGGCGAAGGCGGCTACGGCGGCGGTCGCCAGGACATGTGGGAAGGTCAGGTCGAGACCTACCGCACCGAACGCCGCATCGGCGGCCTGCGCGCGCCCTATGATCGTGACGCCCCGCTTTATGGCCGCATCGCCGAGATGGCCCGGTTGCGCGCCTCCGACCCGGCTCTTCGGAGAGGGCTCCAGTTCGGCCGGGCGGCGGCGGAAGAGCCCGGCCTGTTCGCCTTCAGCCGACGCCTGCCGGATCAGCCCGGCGAGACCCTGGTGATCTTCAACACCGGAACGACGCCCCTGACGGCCAATATCGCCATCGATCCGGCCTCCACCCATTGGACGACCAGCCGAGGCCAATGTCCCGCGACCTCCGTCGCGCCGGGCGTCGTGCGCGTCACCCTGCCGCCCCTCGACTACATGATCTGCGTTTCGGAAAGCTCTGCCCAGTGACTCTTGCGACCCTTAATGTCGTCACCGCGCCGCAAGGCCGGCAGGCCGAAGATGCTCATCAGGAGTGGTGGCGCGGCGCGGTCATCTATCAGGTCTATCCCCGTAGTTTTTCCGACAGCAATGGCGACGGCATCGGCGATCTGAACGGCGTCACCGCCCATCTGGAGCATATTGCATCGCTCGGCGTGGACGGCGTCTGGATCTCGCCCTTCTACACCTCGCCCATGAAGGACTTCGGCTATGACGTCGCCGACTATTGCGATGTCGATCCGATATTCGGCTCCCTGGCGGATTTCGACCGGCTGGTGGAGAAGGCGCACGGCCTTGGACTGAAGATCATCATCGACCAGGTCTGGTCGCACACCTCCGATCAGCACGACTGGTTCAAGGCCAGCCGCCTTGACCGCACCGGTCCCTATTCGGACTGGTACGTCTGGGCCGACGCCCGCGCCGACGGCTCGCCGCCGAACAACTGGCAGTCGGTGTTCGGCGGACCTGGCTGGACCTGGGATGCGCGACGGGGCCAGTACTACATGCACAATTTCCTGCCGGAGCAGCCCCAGTTGAACGGGCACAATCCGGCGGTGCAGGACGCTCTGCTGGCGGCGGGGCGGTTCTGGCTGGACCGGGGTGTGGATGGCTTTCGTCTGGACGCCATCAATTTCTCGATGCACGATCCCGACCTCAAGGACAATCCGGCCTTGCCTCCGGGCGGCAAGCGCACCCGCCCCTTCGATTTCCAGGACAAGATCCACAATCAGTCCCACGCCGACATCGCGCCCTTCCTGGCACGGGTCCGGGCGCTGACCGACGCCTATCCGGGCGACCGCTTCACCGTGGCCGAGGTGGGAGGCGACCATGCTGACCGGGAGATGGCCGAATACACGGCCGATAATCGCCACCTGCACAGCGCCTACGGCTTTCTGTATCTGTATGCGAGCCGGATGGTCGCCGAACTCGTGCGCCAGGGCGCCGCCATGTGGCCCGGGGCGGAGGGCGAAGGCTGGCCCTCCTGGACCTTTTCGAACCACGACGCGCCGCGCGCGATCTCGCGCTGGACCGAGGGCCGCGATCCGCGCGCCCTCGCCGAAATGCTGATGTTGCTGCTGACATCCCTGCGCGGCAACGCCTTCATCTACTATGGCGAAGAGCTGGGCCTGCCGCAGGGCGAGGTCCCGTACGATCGACTGGTGGACCCCGAGGCCATCGTCAACTGGCCGCAGACCCTGGGGCGCGACGGCGCTCGCACCCCCATGCCCTGGAGCGCGACAGCGCCCTTCGCAGGCTTTTCGACCGTCGAGCCCTGGCTGCCTGTCGATCCTCGCCATCCCGCCATGGCGGTAGAGACGCAGGACGCCGATCCCGCCTCCATGCTGAACGCCACCCGCCGCATCCTGGCGCTGCGTCACGCCCATCCGGCGCTGAAGGTCGGCGACATGACGGTGCAGTCGATCGAGCCGGTTCTGGTGTTCACCCGCGAAGGCGCCGGCGAGCGGCTGATAGCCGCGTTCAACCTGAGTCACGAGGATCAGTCCTGGACGGCGCCGGAGGGCTACAGCCTGATCGACGCGGTCAATCCGGGTCATCTGCCCGGCGTCTTGCCGCCTTTGGGCGCCGTCCTGATGAAGCAGGACGGCTGAGGTGGGATCAGCCGCCGCAGCTTTCGCGAACGATCAGCTCGGTGGGCACCCGTTCGGAGCGGCCGACCGTGTCGCCGCCGTGGTCCAGCAGTTTGGAGACCATCAGGCGACCGGCCTTCATCGTGTCCTGGGCGATCGTGGACAGGGCCGGGCTGCTGTAGCGGCTGAAGGGCACATTATCGAAGCCGATGACGGACACGTCGCCCGGCGCCGAACGCCCCGCGTGTTGAAGCGCGCGCACCGCGCCCAGCGCGATCTGGTCGCTGGCGCAGACCACGCCGTCAAACGCCACGCCGCGCCGGATCAGGGCCTCGACGGAAGCCTCCGCCGACTCGACCTCGAAATGGGCGTCCACGATCAGCGCCGGATCGACGGCGACCTTCAGTTCGCCCAGCGCGTCCAGATAGCCACGATGCCGCTGCATCGCTTCGGGCGGATCAAGATCGCCGAGAAAGACGATCCGCTTTCGACCCAGCCGCGCCAGGTGAAGGGTCGCCCGGCGGCCGCCGTTGATGTTGTCGGATCCGATCGAGCAATAGAGCTGATCCGGCAGCTCGGCGCCCCAGACGACGAAGCGGGCCTCGGTCTCGACCATGCGGTTGAACGCCGCGTGAAGCGTGCTTTGTCCGAGGAAGATGACGCCGTCGGCCCGACTGGTCGTCATCGCCGCCGCGACGTCTTCGTAGGTGGCCGGCGCCAGATGGCTCATGATCAGGTCGCAGCCCCGCTCTCGCGCGGCCTCGCCGACGCCGGCGAGCAGCTCCAGAAAGAACGGATCGCTCAATCGACCTTCGCGACCCTGAGGACGGGGCACGACCAGGGCGATGGTCGCCTCCGCACCGATGGGGCCTGCGGGCATGTAGCGGCGGAACGGATAGTCGTGCTCGCGCGCCAGCTTCCAGATCAGTTGCTTGGTGCGGTCATTGACGGCCGGATGATCATTCAGGGCGCGGGACGCCGTGGAGATCGACACGCCCGCCAACAGGGCGATGTCCTCCAGGCGCGTGGGCTTTCGGCTCACGGGACGGATGCTCCAAAACCAGTCGTTGCAAAATTTGCTGCAAATCTTGCTCTTTCATGCGCCTCTCCGCGGGCGGATGGCAAGGGGCTCTCAGTGGGGAAGTTTTTCTAATGTTGAAGCGTCGCTCGTTCCTGGCTCTCGGGACTGTTTCCGCCTTGGCCTTTGGCGCTCCTGTCGCCGCCCAGACCGTTTCGAACGCCGTGCGGGCCTCGTCGCCGGGCGGGGTTCTGACCGTCGAGATGGCGACCGACAACGACGGTCGCCCCACCTACAGCGTCAGCCGTCTGGGCCGGACCGTGGTGAACACTTCATGGCTGGGCTTCCTGCTGACGGACGCCCCCATGCTGGAACGCAACCTGACCCTGACGGCCAGCCAGCCGGTCACAGTGGACGACACCTGGGAGCAGCCTTGGGGCGAGCGCCGCTACGTCCGCAACCACTACAGCGAATGGCGCGTCTCCTATGTCGAGCGGGCCGGGCTGCGCCGTCGCTTCGACTTGGTCTGGCGCCTATATGACGACGGTGTGGCCTTCCGTTACGAATTCCCCGAACAGGACGGTCTGAAGACGGTCCGCATCGGCGCCGAACTGACCCAGTTCAACTTGGCCGAGGACGGCGACGCCTGGTGGATTCCCGCTTGGGAATGGAACCGCGAGGAATATCTCTACAACCGCACCCGCATCAGCGCGGTCGGCAGCGCCCAGACGCCCATCACTGTGCGCGGCGAATCCGGCCTGCACGTCTCGATCCATGAGGCCGCGCTGATCGACTATTCCGGCATGAACCTGCGCCGGTCCGAGGGGCTCGACTTCCGCGCCCAGCTGACGCCCGGCCTGACCAACGCCGCCGTGGTGCGCGACGCCCCCTTCCACACGCCCTGGCGAACCCTTCAGATCAGCGACACGGCGGCGGGCCTGGCCGAATCCAGCCTGATCCTGAACCTGAACGAGCCCAACCGGCTGGGCGACGTCAGCTGGTTCAAGCCGATGAAGTACGTCGGCGTCTGGTGGGAGATGCACCTGGAAGTGAAGTCCTGGGGCTCCGGCCCCAAGCATGGCGCCACCACCGAGAACGCCCTCAAGCACATCGATTTCGCCGCCGAGCACGGCTTCGGCGGGGTGCTGGTCGAGGGCTGGAACAAGGGCTGGGACGGCGACTGGTTCGCCAACGGCTCGGACTTCAGCTTCACGGAAACCTATCCTGATTTCGACATCGAGCGGGTGACGGCGCACGCCCGATCCAAGGGCGTGCAGCTGATCGGCCACCACGAGACGGGCGGCAACGCCTATCACTACGAGAAGCAGCTGGACGCGGCCATGGCCCTCTATGAGCGGCTCGGCGTGGGTTCGGTGAAGACCGGCTATGTAGCCGACGCCGGAGGTGCGCGCGTGGCCGGGCCGGACGGCCGCATGGTCTTCGCCTGGCATGAGAGCCAGCCCCTGGCCCAGCACCATATGCGCGTCATCGAGACCGCCGCCCGTCACCGGATCGCCGTCAATGCGCACGAACCGTTCAAGGACACCGGCCTGCGCCGCACCTATCCGAACATGATCACGCGCGAGGGCGCGCGCGGGATGGAGTTCAGCGCCTGGGGCCAGCCCGGCAATCCGCCTGAACATGAGGCCAATCTGGTCTTCACCCGCCTGCTGGCCGGGCCGATGGACTACACGCCCGGCATCTTCGGCATGGAGACGCGCAGCCCCGGCGGCATCCAGACGACCTGGGCCAAGCAACTGGCCCTCTATGTCGTCATCTACAGCCCCCTGCAGATGGCGGCGGACCTGCTGGTCCACTATGAGGCCAACCCCGGCCCCTTCCAGTTCATCAAGGACGTGCCGGTCGACTGGGCCGAGACACGGGTGCTGAACGGCGAAATCGGCGATTTCGTCACCATCGCCCGGAAGGACCGCAACTCCGATGTCTGGGCGCTGGGCGCCGTGACCGACGAGCATCCGCGGAGCCTGTCGGCGCCGCTGACCTTCCTCGATGCGGGCCGCCGCTATAGGGCCGAGATCTACCGCGACGGGCCGGACGCCAACTTCACCGACCGTCGCGAGGACATCGTCATCGAGCAGCGCGAGGTGACGTCGACCGACACCCTGACTCTCAACCTAGCGCCCGGCGGCGGCCAGGCGATCCGCTTCGTTCCGCTGGGGCGGAGGCCGCGTCGATGAGCCAGGCCGCCCCCGTCCTGTCCGCTGAGACCCTGACGCCGCGCGCGGTGCGCCCACGCCTGTCGATGTGGGCGATCTGGAACATGTGCGTCGGCTTCTTCGGCATCCAGATCGGCTTCGGCCTGCAGAACGCCAACACCAGCCGCATCTTCCAGACCCTGGGCGCCGAGATCGACAGCCTGGCCATCCTCTGGATCGCGGCGCCGGTGACGGGGCTTCTGGTCCAGCCGATCATCGGCCATTTCAGCGACAAGACCTGGGGGCGGCTGGGCCGCCGCCGGCCCTATTTCCTGGTCGGGGCGCTGCTGACCTCGGCGGCTCTGGTGCTGATGCCGAACAGCCCGACCCTGTGGTTCGCGGCAGCGATGCTGTGGATCATGGACGCTTCCATCAACATCACCATGGAGCCGTTCCGCGCCTTCGTCGGGGACAATCTGCCCGAGGAGCAGCGCACGACCGGCTATGCGATGCAGAGCTTTTTCATCGGGGCGGGGGCGGTCTTCGCCTCGGTCCTGCCGTGGCTGCTGTCCAATGTCTTCAACCTCGCCTCTACGGCGGCGGAGGGGGCCGTGCCCCTGTCCGTGAAGGTCGCCTTCTATATCGGGGCGGCGGGTCTGTTGGGCGCGGTGCTCTGGACCGTCTTCACAACGAAGGAATACAGCCCCGCCCAGGTCGCGGCCTTTGACGGCGCGGCCGAAAACGACCCGGTCCCGACCTCGCCCCAGCGCGACGCGGGCCTCTACGGTCTGGGCGGCCTGACCTTCCTGGGGCTGGGCGTCGCGATCGCCGCCGTGGTCTTCGCCGCAGGCTGGGAGAAGGAGCTCTACATCCTGGCCGGGGCGCTGGCCCTGTTCGGCGCCCTGCAACTGGCCGTGGCGGCTTTCCGGCGCGCGGCGCGCACCAACGGCCTGACCGAAATTCTCGACGACATCTTCGCCATGCCGGACACCATGAAGGGCCTGGCCGTGGTCCAGTTCTTCAGCTGGTTCGCCCTGTTCGCCATGTGGATCTACACCACCGCCACGGTGACTTCAGTCCACTACGGCTCGTCCGATCCGACCAGTGCGGCCTATAACGCCGGCGCCGATTGGGTGGGGATGCTGTTCGGCGTCTATAACGGCGTGGCGGCGCTGGCCGCCTTCCTGATCCCGGTCCTGGCCCGGCGCACGGGACGACGCGGCGCCCATGCGATCAATCTGGTGCTGGGAGGCTTCGGTCTGATCGGCCTGACGCTGATCCGCGATCCGGCCCTGCTGTGGCTGCCGATGATCGGGGTGGGCTTCGCCTGGGCCTCGATCCTGTCCATGCCCTACGCCATCCTGGCGGGCGCTCTGCCGGGGCGGAAGATGGGCGTCTATATGGGCGTCTTCAACATCTTCATCGTCGTGCCGCAATTGCTGGCCGCGACCATACTGGGGCTGATCCTGCGCCATCTGTTCGAGGGGCAGGCGCTCTACGCCCTGATCATCGGCGGGATCAGCTTCTTCATCGCCGCCGTCTCGGCCCTGTTCGTGAGGGAGCACAGGGCATGATCGGGGGCGCGGGCCTGTCGCGCCGGACAGCTCTGGGCCTGTTGGCCGCCCTGCCCTTCGCGGGCCGAGCGGCGGCGCAGGCTCCGATCGACGGCAGGCTGGTCGAACATCCCGACCTCGCCTCCGCCCATGTCCGGCCGCGCAACGTCACTGTCTGGCTGCCGCCCAGCTATGAGGCGGGATCGGATCGCCACCCCGTCCTCTACATGCACGACGGACAGAACCTGTTCGACGCCTCGAAGACCGCCTTCGGCGAATGGGGCGTGGACGAGCATCTGGGGCGGCTGATCGGCAACGGCCAGGTGCGCGCGCCCATCGTGGTCGGGGTGTGGAACACGTCGCTGCGCCTGCGCGAATACGTGCCCGCCGATCTGATCGCCGCCCTGCCCGCAGAGGTGCGCGAGGACGTCCAGACCCTCTATGGCGGCGCGCCCCTGTCGGACGACTATCTGCGCTTCCTGGTCGAGGAGCTGAAGCCCTTTATTGATGGCGCGTATCGCACCCTGACGGGCCCGGCGGACACGATGACCGCGGGCTCCAGCATGGGCGGGCTGATCTCCCTCTATGCGGTGATGAAGCGCCCCGAGGTCTTCGGCGCCGCCGCCTGTCTGTCGACGCACTGGCCGCTACGCATCGACGGGCTGGACGATCCGGCGGCGCTCGCGGTCTGGCGCGAAAAGGTGGTCGAGGCCTGGACCCAGGTCGTGGCGAACGGCCTGCCAGCGCCCGGTTCGCACCGCTTCTATTTCGACCGGGGCGACGAGACGCTGGATCAGTTCTACGCCACCTTCCAGAGCCGCATCGACGCCGTCTTCCGCGAGCGTGGCTATGGTCCGCGCGACTTCCAGACCCTGCTGTTCCCCGGCGCCCAGCACAATGAGGCGTCGTGGAACAGCCGCCTCGACGTGCCGCTGAAATTCCTGCTGACGCCTGCCTAAGTGAAAGACTTCCCCATGACCATCTTCAAGAGCCTGATCCTGGCCGGCGCCGCCGCCTCCGTCCTGACCGGAGCCGCCAACGCCCAAGTGGCGCCGGGCGCGCCCGGCGAGACCCCGACCTGGGCCTATGCCGCCAAGGTCGGCGCGGGAACCGCCTATGAGGCCTATGTCGATGGCGCTTATCGCGACGGAGGTCCGACCGGGACCGTGTCCAAGGTTTGGTTCTCCATCGCCGACGGCGTCCTGACCGAGACGATGTACGGACTTATCCACGAGGCCCAGATCAAGCAGCTGCGGCTCGCCGTGATGACCGACGAAGGCCTGGCGGTCGAAGGGACGGACACCGACTTCGCCATCGACTATCTGCACAAGGACGCCGAGGGCCGCCCCCTGTCGCCTGCCTATCGCGTGACGACGACGGACAGGGCCGAGCGCTTCGCCATCGAGAAGCAGGTCTTCACCGATCCGGACCGGCAGGCGCTGGTCCTGCGCGTCACCGTGCAGGCGCTGAAGGGCGGCGCGACGCCCTATGTCCTGCTGGAGCCGCACATGGCCAACACCGGCGTGGACGATCAGGGAGAGGCCGCCGCGACCGGCCTCTACGCCCATGAAGGAAACGTCCATCTGGCCTTGCGCCCCAGCGCCCCGTTCGAGGCCGCCAGCGTCGGTTTCCTGGGCGTGTCCGACGGCCTGACCGGGCTGAAGGCCGGCGCCCTGCCCGCCTATTCGACCACCGGCGAGACGAGCGGGAACATCATGCTGACCGGCGCCCTGCCGCGCCTGGAAGAGGGTCAGAGCCTGAGCCGCGACTTCGTCATCGGTTTCGGCGACAGCCGCGCGGCGGCTGAGAGCCAGGCCGACGCCGCCCTGGCCGTCGGCCTGGACGAGGTGCTGAGGCGCTTCAACGGCGAAGGCGAACACCTGGGCTGGGAGGACTATATCGCCTCCCTGTCCGAACTGCCGCGCCTGGCGGCGCAGAGCACGGACGGCGGCAAGCTGGCCTATTCCTCGGCCCTGATGATCAAGGCCCTGGAAGACCACACCTACGCCGGCGCCCTGATCGCGTCGCTGTCGAACCCGTGGGGCGACACGGTTGACGCGTCCAGGCCCTCGACCGGCTACAAGGCCGTCTGGCCGCGCGACTTCTATCAGGTCGCCATGGCCTTCGCGGCGCTGGGTGACCGTGAGACCCCGCTCGCCGCCTTCCACTATCTGCCGCAGGTCCAGGTCGGCCAGGAAACGCCGGGCAACAAGGGCGACGGCGGCTGGTTCCTGCAGAAGACCCACGTCGATGGCACGCTGGAGTGGATGGCGGTCCAGCTGGACCAGACGGCCATGCCGATCATGCTGGGCCACCGCCTTTGGACGCTGGGCTGGCTGAGCGATGCGGACATGCGCGACATGTACGCCAGGATGCTGAAACCTGCGGCCGACTTCCTGGTCGACGGCGGTGTCGTCGACATCGACTGGAACCAGAACGAGATCCGCCCGCCCTTCACCCAGCAGGAGCGGTGGGAGGAGCAGCAGGGCTATTCGCCCTCCACCACCGCCTCGGTTGTGGCCGGCCTGACGGTCGCCGCCGAGATGGCGCGGGCGGTGGGCGACTCGGCCGGCGCGGATCGCTATCAGGCCGCCGCCGACCGCTATGCCTCACAGATCGAGGCGACGATGTTCACGACCAGCGGCGACTTCGGCGACGGGCGCTACTATGTTCGCATCACCCGCAACACCGACCCCAACGACAAGGCCCTGATCGGCGAGGCCAACGGCCAGATCGCGCCGCCCGAGGACCAGGTGATCGACGGCGGCTTTCTGGAGCTGGTGCGCTATGGCGTGCGAAGGGCCGACGATCCGCACATCCTCGACACCCTGGGCGAGTATGACGACACGGCGCGCGAGGACATGCACCGCGTTCGCTACGACTTCGGCCCCGAGGGCGATCAGACGCCCGGCTGGCGGCGCTATGGCGTCGATGGCTATGGAGAGGACGTGTCAGACGGCAAGGGCTATGGCGTCGGCGGCGTGATGGCGCCTGGCCAGCGCGGCCGGGTCTGGCCCTTCTTCACCGGCGAGCGCGGTCACTATGAACTGGCCCGCGCCCTACAGGCCGGGAGCATCGATTCCGCGACCCTGGACGGCATTCGCCAGACCTATGTGCGGGGCATGGAGCGGTTCGCCAACGCTGGCCTGCTGCTGCCCGAGCAGGTCTGGGACGGCGTCGGCGCCCCTACCCGCCACAATGAGACGATGGGCCAGGGCACCAACTCGGCCACGCCTCTGGCCTGGACCCATGCAGAGTATCTGAAGCTCCTCCGGTCTCTTGCGGATCGCGCGGTCTGGGACCGGTACGAAGTGGTCGAAAAACACCACGCCCATGCCCCATAACAATGGGCTGAGGTCCTTCGGATGTCCCGGCGCTGACCCTTCCGGGCTTGCGACGGCTCCAGCAGAGTGTTCAGAGGCCGGGTCGATCATCGACCTCCAACCGCTGCGTCATGCTGCATGTTCACACGCAAAATGGTTCAGCATCTGCGGAGCCTTCTGGATCGAAGCCCTAACCTAGGGAAGTCCGATACGCGCCAGAAACCGACATTGGCGGTCAGTCGGATTTTGCGACATCCGAAGGTGTCGAGGGCATCAGCTTGCTTGCATTCAGCCAAGGACCTCATCGCCTATCCGAGAGACCGTCTGGTTCCCCTTACGCCAAGAGCGGCCGAATTTATTCGGGGGTCACGCCGAGAAATTCATTCAATCGAATTGCTAGAAGCTTCCGTCTTTCGGCGAGAAAGTCGGAATACTTGGGAAGGTCCAGGAGCGCTGGCTCATTCGGGATGGCTTGAAGCCCAAGAACGTCTGGCCCTTGGCGCTCGATGATTTCCGACAGATAGATTGCCGGCGCTTTATCGCTGATCTTTCGGTTGGTCCGTCCACTTATGAAGGTCAGGTTCGCGATGTCGTCGGCCTCGCGGGAGGTGACGCCGCTTTTCGTGAGCAGGGCCTTAGGGAAGAAGTGGTGGAACTGCAGCTTGTGCTGTGCACCGGAATGGTCGAGCGATATTTGCAGGTTCGAGGTCCAGTCCTTCGCTCCCCCGGCGCGGAAGGCTAGGAACATCGTCTTGAACAGCGAGCTTCGTTGGTCGCGCCCCTCAAGGTCATCGGCCGTTACGCTCAGCCGACCGAACTGCAATCGGACGCGGTCAATGAGAGCTTCGGCTCCTTCTCCTCGATCAATCGTCGCTAGATCCTGGTCCAGCAGGGTTTCACTGGAGCCGCGCGAGAAGCGGCCCTTGGTGTTGGCCAGAAGCGCCCATTGGCGCAACCGGTCCGACTCTGCGGGCGACAGGATATAGCCCGTCGCGTGACCATAGTAAGCGACCACGATCATCAGGAATGGGGACGACAAAAGAGCGGGGCTATCGATGCCGACGTTGCTCTTCAGGAAGTTGATGGCGAACCGCATGCCCTCCGTCGCTTCGGCCCAGCCGGTCTGCAGCTGCTCAAGCGAAAGGCTCGACACGGTAAGGAAGCGGGACTGTCCGGTCGCAAACGCGATCAAGGTTTTCAGGTGAACCCCGAGATCGAGGTCGAAGCCGAGCTTGCCGCAGTCGGCCTGAAACTTTTGGAAGATCTCCAGAGAGTGCCGCCACCGCGCGGTGATCTGGGCCAAGGCAAGGTCTGAGCTGCGCAGTTTTGCGCCGAGCGAGTTTACCCGCACAAATATTTCGGTGACCTCCTCGTAGGACAGGGTCCGTTCGAGAACATCCATACGGTAGACGTATTTGCGTACGCGCCGCAGCTTGGCGAGCCGGTGGGTGTATTTCTCATAGCGTGGGTCGTCAAAACTGGTGATGCCCGCCCTCCTGAGGAAGGCGGTATCGCTTTCTCCTTGAAAGACCTCGGATACCTTCACCCACTGAGGCAGCGCCGCCAGCTTGTTGGTGGCGACTACGAAAGTCATGCGCTCAAAGCGCCTCTGCAGCTCGTCGTCCGTGGAATCGGCTTCGTCGATCTCGGTGGCTTCGTCGTCTGCGTCTTCGTTCACCTCGGTGACGATCTCCTGGCGTTCAGGATGTTCAAGGTTGAACAGCAGTTCGACCGGCTTGACCCGCCCTCTGACCTTGACAGGCTGACCTCGTATGACGGCCGAAAGCGATGTCAGCCGTTGCTGGCCGTCCAGAAGTAGGCGCGTCGCCGCATAGGGGTTGGCGGCCTGGGCGACCGCCATGTCCTGCAACGGCACAGCCTCATTGGTTTCCCAAAGCAGGATCGCCCCGGACGGATAGCCTCGATACAGGGAGTCCATCAGATCGCGCACGCGAGGCGATCTCCACACGTACTGCCGCTGCATCTCCGGGAGACGAAGTTCGCCCCGTTCGACCATCCCGACGAGTTCTTCAACAGTCGCTTCGGCTTTGGCCACGCTAAATCCCTAGACTACCCAGACGCGATTCCCGCATCGAGATCGACCAGATTAGAATTGGACGGCGATGGCAAGGTCGTGACGGATAGACCGAGTGACGGCGTGCTCGGCGAGAGCCTCGAGCTGGCCGCATCCGTTCTTCATATTAGGTACCGTCTTTCGCGCGATCACTACGTCGCGCCGTGGTCCGACCGTCATCGTCGAAGGCATTGAACGCCGAAAGCCCTCGTCGGACAGAACTGAGAGCCTGCGCTTTCAGCATTTTTGCGTCTCGAACCAAATTCACAAAAATCTCCTTGACCGCGCCAAGCTCGATATTGTCATATAACAAACATGACAAACATAGCAAATTTCTCAGCCGTGATGCGCGCAATCCGTTCGAAGCTGGATTTGACCCAAGAGCAGCTCGCGGATCGTCTTGGCGTGTCTTTCGCGACGGTCAACCGGTGGGAGGGTGGCGCAAACAAGCCGCAGGCAGCAGCGCGCGCGGCAATCACAGCGCTGGCGCTTGAGGCTAATGTTGCCGTGGAGGATGGGATCGATGAACGCGATGCCGCAGCCGGCGTGGCAGGCCGAAGGCGCGCGGCGCGGCCTTCGCAGTCTACAAAACCGATGGAGCAGATGCTTTGGGACGCCGCCTGCTCGATCCGCGGGGAGAAGGACGCCGCCAAATTCAAGGACTATCTCCTTCCACTCTTGTTTTTGAAGCGGCTGTCGGATGTCTTTGACGATGAAATCGCGCGCCTTGCGGAGGACTACGGCGATCGCGGTACGGCACTCGACATCGCCGAGGGCGATCACTCGCTCCTGCGTTTCTATATGCCGCCGGAAGCGCGATGGGGCGCAATCAGCGGGCGCGAAGCCATCGAGTGGCCACTGGACGACAAGGGGCAGAGCACGAAGCCTAGGGACATCGGCGAGCACCTAACCAAGGCAGTGCGCGCGGTGGTCAAGCAAAACCCCATGCTGTCCGGCGTGATCGATGTGGTGGACTTCGCCGCCGAGCGGAATGGCGAGCGCGATATCAACCCGGCGAAGCTCCGCCTCGTGGTCGAGACGTTTTCAGATCCGCGCTATAGGCTGGGCTTAGCCGATGTGCAGCCTGACTTCCTCGGGCGCGCCTATGAGTATCTGCTGAGGAAGTTCGCGGAAGGCTCGGGCCAGAGCGCGGGCGAGTTCTTCACCCCGACGGAAGTCGGTTTCCTGATGGCGCATATCATGCGGCCCCGTCCCGGCGAGGATTGCCATGACTATGCCTGCGGATCGGCCGGGCTGTTGGTGAAGCTGCAACTCGTGGCCCGCGAACTTGATCCTACCGCCAAGGTGCCTTTGAAGCTCACCGGTCAAGAACTTCAGGCCGAGAGCTACGCCGTCGCGCAGATGAACGGCATCATCCACGACATGGAGATCGAGATCGCGCGCGGCGATACGATGATCAACCCGAAATTCCGCACCAACGAGGGCAAGGTGCGCGGCCACGATATCGTCGTCGCCAATCCGATGTGGAACCAGCCCTTCGCGCCGGATGTGTTTTCCAACGATCCGTTCGATCGCTTCCGCACCACCGGCGGCGTGACCACCGGCAAGGGCGACTGGGCCTGGCTTCAGCACACCCTTGCCTGCCTCAACGATCACGGCCGCGCGGCGGTGGTTCTCGATACCGGCGCGGTCACGCGCGGCTCTGGGTCGAAGAATGAGGACAAGGAGCGCAACATCCGAAAATGGTTCGTCGATCACGATCTGATCGACGGCGTGATCCTGCTACCGGATAACCTCTTCTACAACACCAACGCCGCCGGCGTGATCGTGGTGCTGAACAAACGCAAGCCTGCAACGCGCAAGGACAAGATTGTCCTGCTGAACGCCAGCAAGCGGCTAAAGAAAGGCAAGCCAAAAAACTACATGCCTGAGGAGGCCATCCGTCCGCTCGCAGCTGCATATCTCAAAGGCGAGCCTGTCGAGGCGGAGATTGCTGTCATCACACGTCAACAGGCCGAAGGGGCCGACTACAATCTAAGCCCGAGCCGATGGGTTGGGCAGTCCAGCTCCACTGAGGTCGGATCGGTCAGTGCGCTTGTCCGTGAACTGAGCGAACTCGACAAAGAAACGCATCGCCTTTCGGTAACAATCTCCAAGCTGCTTGCGGGGCTGATCGATGAGCCTGCTTGATACGCAACTTGGCGGGGATCGGCATTGGTCTCGTGTCGGCGACGGCTATGAAGTGACGAAGAAGCAGCGTGGACTTGGCCGGGCGACTTTTCCGATAATTCCGTTCGCAGCAATGGAAGCCATTCCGCAGGATGGCAGCTATTTGCCTGCCTTCACGATGAAGGCCCCTGATGAGATTGCGAGCGGTACTTACTTCGAGCGCGGAGACGTGCTCGTTGGAAAGATTACGCCGTCGTTCGAAAACGGGAAGCAGGCTCTGGTGCAAGAACTGGCCGCCCCGTTTGGATACGCAACGACAGAAGTGATCCCTCTTCATCCGCGCTCCGATCAACACGACCCGCGACTTCTGTTCTTCTATTTGCTTCACCCTGATGTCCGTCACTACGTTACGGAACGGATGGAAGGATCAACCGGCCGCAAACGTGTGCCTGAAAACGTATTGCTTGATTTGCCCATCCCGGCGATTGACCCGAAAGATCAGCTCGCAATCGCAGATGCCCTTGAAGCAATTCAGCGGGCATCGGCTCTGGAAGCCCATTGCGAGCGGGCATCCTGGAAGCTCAAGCGCGCGGCGATGCGAGAGTTATTCGCGCGAGGGCTACGCGGGGAGCCACAGAAGGAAACCGAAATCGGCACCATGCCGGAGAACTGGCAAGCTCGGCCAATTGTTGATCTTTGCGAAATTCAGAGCGGTGGAACGCCGCGAAAGTCCGTCGCCGACTACTGGATCGGTGAAATCCCCTGGGCTTCGGGTAAAGACCTGAAAGTCCCAACTCTGCATGACACCATCGATCATGTGAGCCGAGAGGGAGCAGAAGCTGGAAGTCGCATCGCGCCTACGGACGCTGTGCTTATCCTAGTTCGTGGCATGGGCCTGGCGAAGGATCTGCCGGTAGCGGTGATTTCACGCCCAATGGCGTTCAATCAGGATTTGAAGGCCCTCGTCTCTCGCGGTGAGTTCTCAGGCACTTACATTCGCTCCGCGATCCACTGCGCCAAGGACCGCCTGCTTTCTCGGATTGTGCCCTCGGCTCACGGCACAATGACGCTGAACCTCGACGACATCGAGACGTTCAGAGTCCCGTGCCCGTCCGATCCGACCGAAGCGGATGAAATCGTTGAAATCCTCAATGCGCTCGACCGTAAGATCGACCTGCACAAGCGCAAACGCGCGCTCCTTGAAAACCTCTTCAAAGCCCTGTTGCACAAGCTGATGACCGGCGAAATCCGCGTGGCCGATCTCGATCTCTCGGCGCTCGGCAAGGCCTCGCTCGAAGGAGTTGCCGCATGAGCGACCTCAAGATCAGCGAAGCCGGCACCGTTCAGTTTCCGATGGTGAAGCACGCCGTCGAAATCGGCTGGACACCACTCACCCCCGAAGTCGCCAAGCAGAAGCGCGGCGGCGAAGCGGGCATGCTGCTGCGCGACGAACTCGAAGCGAAGCTGTCGGAGTTCAATCCCTGGCTTTCGGCCGAGGCGCTGCGCTCGATCATTGAGACGCTCGACGCAATCCCGGCCACGGTCGATGGCAACCGCGAAATGCTGATGTGGCTGCGTGGCGAACGCGGCTGGTACGACGAAGCCGAAAAGCGCCATCGCCGCGTTCAGCTGATCGATTTCGGAAATCCAGACGCGAACGAGTTTCACGTCTCATGGGAATGGACGCTGAAGCCGCCTGCCCGCAAGGGCAACAGGGCGGACGTGATGTTTCTCATCAACGGCGTGCCGGTCTGCATCGTCGAACACAAGAACCCGAAGGACGGCGACGCCATCGAGCGCGGCATCAAGCAACTGCGCCGCTATGAGATCGAGACGCCGGAACTGATCGGCGCACCGCAGATCTTCAACGTCACGCACCTGCTCGACTATTGGTATGGCGTTACTTGGAACGCCACTCGCCGCGACATGGCGCGCTGGAAGCAGACGCCGGACGAGGCCTATCGCTTCGCTGTGCAGGCGTTCTTCGAGCGCACGGATTTCTTGCGCACGGTTCAGCACTGGATTCTGTTCTATGTGCAGGATGGCGAAACGCGGAAGTCGATCCTGCGCCAGCACCAGCGTCGTGCCATCGACGCGATCGTCGCTCGCTGTGCCGATCCCACCAAGAACCGCGGCCTCGTCTGGCACACACAAGGCTCCGGCAAGACATTCACGCTGCTCACGGCCGCGAAGCTGATCCTCGAACAGAAGGAGCGCTTCCAGAGCGGGACGGTGATCCTTGTCGTCGATCGAACAGAGCTTGAAGGCCAGTTGAAGGGCTGGGTCGAGCGCGTGCTCGGCGAGATGCAGAACCAGGATATCGCCATCAAGCGGGCGAACACCAAGGCGGAGCTTCAGCAGCTTCTCGACGCGGACTTTCGCGGCCTGATCATCGCGATGATCCATAAGTTCGAGGCGATCCGAAAGGATTCATCCATCCGCGACAACATTTATGTGTTCATCGATGAAGCGCACCGGTCAGTCGCAAAGGATCTCGGCACCTATCTCATGGCGTCGGTGCCGAACGCCACTATCATCGGCTTCACGGGCACGCCGATAGCCAATACCGAACAGGGCACCGGCACGTTCAAGATTTTCGGTACCGAAGACGAGGCCGGCTTCCTCGACAAATATTCCATCAAGGAATCGATCGCCGACGAAACCACTCTGCCGATCAAGCATGTCCTGGCACCAAGCGAGATGACGGTGCCCGTTGACCGGCTAGACAAAGAATTCTTCGAACTCGCCGCCGCTGAAGGCGTGACGGATATCGATGAGCTGAACAAGGTTCTGGACCGGGCGGTGGGTCTGCGCGCCTTCCTGAAAGCGGACGATCGCGTCGCAAAGGTAGCGGCGTTTGTAGCCGAACACTTCAGAGAAAACGTGTTGCCGCTCGGCTACAAGGCGTTTGTGGTCGCGGTCGATCGCGAGGCCTGCGCCAAATACAAACAGGCGCTCGACAAGCTGTTGCCGCCGGAATGGACCGAGGCCGTATATACCGAGAACGCGGCCGACGTCGTAGATCGACCGCTGGTCGCCCAACTGCAACTGAGTGATGAACGCGAAGAAGATGTCCGCCTTCTGTTCAAGAAGGCCGACAAGGAACCAAAAATCCTGATTGTTACAGACAAGCTGCTCACCGGCTACGACGCTCCGCTGCTCTATTGCCTGTACCTCGACAAGCCGATGCGAGATCACGTCCTGCTTCAAGCGGTCGCCCGTGTGAACAGGCCGTACGTCGACAAGGAAGGCATTCGCAAGCAGGTCGGCTTGGTCATCGATTTTGTCGGCGTGTTGCGCGAACTTAAGAAGGCCTTGCAGTTCGACTCTTCGGATGTTGATGGGGTGATCGAGGATCTCGATCTCCTGATGAAGGACTTTCTCGAAAAGATCGCGAAGGCTTCGGTCGATTATCTCGATGCCGGCGAAGGGGGTGACGCTGACGAACGGCTCGAACGTCTCGTCTATGGTCGATTCCTACAGCCAGAACCGCGAAAGGCGTTCTTCGAGGCTTACAAGGATATCGAAAATCTCTGGGAAATCCTGTCGCCGTCCAAAGAGCTCGTCGACCACATCGGCACCTTCAAGCGGCTGGCGCAGCTCTACGCCACGGTGCGTAATGCCTATGCTGACAAGATCGGGTTTGTGGCGGATCTTGCCTACAAAACGCGCCAGCTCGTCGAACAGAACGCCACGCAGGACGGCCTCGGCCTTTTGACCAAAAGCGTCACCTTTGATGTCAAAACGCTTGAAACCCTTCGTTTAGACAAAGGCTCTGACGAAGGCAAAGTGTTCAATCTTGTCCGCGGCTTGCAGAAGGAGATCGACGAAAGCGCCGACGCCGCGCCAGTGCTCCAGCCGCTTAAGGATCGTGCCGAACGTATCCTCAAAGACTTGGAGAACCGGAACACCACCGGACTTGCTGCGATGGATCTACTCGCCGCGCTCGCGGTGGAGAAAGACGCGGCTTCACAGGCCGCGAAAGATACCGGGCTTACTCCAAAGGCGTTCGCTGCATTCTGGGCGCTTCAAGACAACCCGGCGATGAAGAAAAGTGGGTTAGATGCGCTCGAACTCGCCAAGGAGATCGAAAAGCTTTTGGCGCGGTTCCCGAACGCGCAGGTCAACCCTGACGAACAGCGGCAGCTTCGCGCCTCGCTATATCGACCCCTGATCAGCCTTCCAAACGAAGCCCGCGCTCACCTTGTGGATCTCATTATCGTCAACGTACTGAGCCAATAACTTTATTATGGCGAAATATTTATCAGAACAAGATGCGCTCAAGCAGCGGGTCGCCCGATGGGCAATCACACTTAGGGTCAACCCTCGTCTTATCCGAATCCAGCCGATGAGACGCAAGTGGGGTTCATGCTCTAGAATGGGTACCATTACACTCGCGTTCGATCTTCTCGACCAACCGGAAAGCTTTCAGGATTTCGTCATCGCGCATGAACTTCTTCACTTGCGTGTGCCGAACCATGGCCGGTTATTTAAAGCTCTGATGACCGCCCACGTGCCCAGCTGGCGCTTGCTGGAGGTATCACGGCCGGCCGCCTAAAATGGTACTGATCTGGTCCCGTTCCCAGCCGGAGGGCCCACCCACTGCCAACGTAGGCTGCAATCGCTGTTCCTAGTCACCAGCTGTTGGGCATCGCCCCCGCGATCAAAGGGGGCCGAGGACCGGTGCATTGATCCGAGCACGCCGGACATCGACAGCGGACGCAACGCCTCCGCTTTCATCCCCGGCCGTCCGAGAACCGCGTCCAAAGCTCGCGGTGTATCGCCGCTCCGACCACTTCCTCTGAACCACTGGCGTCGATCAGCCTGCACCGCGCCGGGTCGCTGGCCGCGGCAGCACGGAACCCCCGGCGAATGCGCTCGAAATCCCGGTGCTGCTCGAGGGGATCATCCGACGGTCGGCCGCCTCGGCGTTCGTGGGCACTCACAGCTGGCAGGTCCAGGACGAACGTCAGGTCTGGTCGGACCTCGCCGACCACGGCGTCGCGGAGCATCTCGAAGAGGGCTGTTGGGACGTCAGTCTCGAACACCTGTAAGGCGAAGGTGGAATCGTAGAACCGATCCGTCAGGACCCAGGCTCCATCGGCCAAGGCCGGTATGATCACCGAGCGGACATGGTCGAACCGGGCGGCATTGACGAGAAGCATCTGCTCCATATGCGACATCGGCGGTGCGTCCTTGCGCGTGAAGATCGCCCGCACGACGCCACCCAAGGCCCCACCCCCTGGCTCCTTGGTGCGGAGCACGATCTTACCCTCCCCCTCCAGCCGACTGGCGAGGCGATCCAACTGGGTGGTCTTCCCGCATCCATCGATGCCTTCGAAGCTTACAAATGGCACGGAGTGTCCTTACTTGAGGTTGTCAAACGCAACAGTTCCCCGGTTACACAGCCCATGCAACCCCAAAGCGTCGTGTTCGTCTCGGCGGGAATGCTCGCGCCCAAGAAGCGAGACCACGCGCTGGCGCGTCGCCAGCAGTACCTCAACTACGGCGCACTTACGCTCGCGACCCAGCTTTCGGCAGCTGGAACGCCCGCAATCCTATTCCACGGCGCGCATGACGAGCCGGAGGACCTAGTCGATCGATTGGAAGGGCTAGGCCTGCTTCCATCACGATATCCGGTGATGCTGTCCATGCCGAGCTTCTACGCCCTGTCCTGGACGCAGGGGTTCGCGCGCATCTTGCGCGCGCGCTATCCGCGATCACGGTTGGTCATTGGCGGAAGATGGGTGACCGGCCCGGACCCTGCTTGGCTGCACGGGTTGGTGCCCGAAGCTGATGTCATCGTCCCAGGTCTCGGTGAGGCCGTGATCGGCGGCCTTGTCGGGGCGCCCGCCCCGACGGCGCTCCTCCCGGCCATGCCCGATATAGGTTTGGACCACAGGCTTGTGGAGGACTTCCTGACATTCCAGCCCAGCATCGAGACGTCCAGGGGCTGCGGCATGGGGTGCGCATTCTGTGAGGAAAGGGACATCCCATTGTCGCCACTTCGTCATCCGGCACGGCTTGCCGACCTGCTCGCCGAAACCAGGGCCCAATACGGCGGCGGGGAGATCCATCCGTACCTCCAGTCGTCCTTTTTCCTCCCGAATCCACGCTGGGCAGCGCGTCTGGCCGAAGAGGTCGCAGCTCGCGGCGTCGTGACGCCGTGGCGCTGTGAGACACGGGTCGACGCGATGAAGCCCGAGACGATCGGGCATCTGGCTGCTGCAGGACTGAAGGTGATTGACCTTGGCCTGGAGAGTGCGTCGCCGAGCCAGGTCCTCGCGATGCGCAAAGCCAAGGACCCGGTCAGGTACCTCCGGTCCGCATCCGAACTGCTGAGGGCCTGTCAGGCGAACGGCGTCTGGGTGAAGGCAAACGTCCTGCTCTACGCCGGCGAGACAATGGAGACGATCGCCGAGACACAAGCCTGGCTAGACGATCATGCTGATGCCATCAAGGGGGTGTCGGTAGGACCGGTCGTGGCCTTCGGCCCGCCCTCGACGACGGGGACGTTCGTGGCGGACCTGGAGGCCCTCGGTGCACGGGTCGTCGACCCGGATAGCGCGGGCCGGACGGGCATCACGCGGATCCATCCCAGCGCCACGATCGGGGCAGAGGCCGCGGAGGACATCAGCCTTGGCCTCTCGCGCCGATACATGGATGCCGACGCCTACTTCGAACTGAAGGCGTTCTCCTATTATCCGCGGGGTTACGATCGTCAGGCTTATGACGCGGATATATACGTGTCCGCCAAGGAGAGCCTCCCCTTTCGGACCGATTGAGCCTTGCGGACCTTGAGTTGCGGGATTAGAACAAAGCATGAACGACAGGCGATCCCGGCGCCGAACTTCGCTGCTACCAAGAGGCGAGAGATGAGCTATCGTGAACCACCCGCAGGACGCGAATCGGATCGAAATGTTTCAACGCCTGAGAGACCCGGTCCACGACTTGATCGAGTTCGCCGATTCGCCTTTCGAGCGGATGATCTGGAGCCTGTTGGAGACGTCGGAGTTCCAGCGGTTGCGTCGCATAAGGCAGCTGGGCTTCTCGGATTTCGTGTTCCCGGGCGCGACCCATTCACGGTTCGCGCACAGCGTCGGGGTCTTCCATACGGCCAGGCTGTTGTGCGCGGTGCTGAAGGAGAAGCTTGGCCTAGAATTCAATTCCGATCGGGCGGACGTGGCGATCGCCGCGGCGCTCATCCATGACCTGGGACACGGGCCTTTCAGCCATGCGTTCGAGGACGCGCTCGGCCGGGTGGCCAAGCACGAGGAATGGACCTTGCGGTTCATCCGAGAGACCGCGGTCTACGAGAGACTCAACAGCTACAGGGCCGGCTTCGGGGAGGAAGTTGCTTCGGTATTCACCAGCGAGACATCACCGGACGTCTATTCGTCGGTCGTATCGAGCCAGTTTGATGCCGACCGGCTCGACTACATGCGCCGTGACCGGATGATGAGCGGGACACAACTCGGGGGGATCGACTTCACTTGGTTGGTCCGGAACCTGGAGGTCCGCAAGATCGAGATCGGTTCTGACGACCAGCAGTTCGCCGAGGTCTCCACCTTCGTGCTGGGACCCAAGGCGTTGTGGGCAGGGGAGAGCTATGTCCTGTCGCTGTTCCACCTCTATCCAGCCGTCTATTTCCACAAGACGACGCGAGGTGCGGAGAAGGTCTTCTCCTTGCTGCTACGTGGTTTGAAGTCGAGGATCGAGGAAGGCGGGGTCGATCAGACGGGGCTGAGCGCAACCCACCCGCTGGTCCGGTTCATCCGCGATGGCAGCGCGATCGCGAACTACGCAGACCTGGACGATTCTGTCGTGTGGGGTTCGTTGGCCCAGCTGGCCCAGTCTACCGACCCGATCATCGCCGAATCGGCGCAAAGGCTGCGGACCCGCACGCTCTGCAAGGCGATCGACGTCCGAAGCGCCCTGGGAAATGGTCGGGTGGATGCAGGAGTGGAGATCGAACAGAGGATGCTCAAGTTCAAGCGCCTCTGGAACGAGAAGGTAGGCAACGATCAATCTTTGGTTCACCGAATCCTGATCGATAAGTTTGAGCGGAGTCCATACAAGCGGCGTGGCTATGAGACGACGAAGGGCGGCATTGAACGCATCCACATCCTGGCGAATGATGTTCCCACGGATCTCGCCGCAGTGTCCGATGTCGTCAGGGCGATGCAGCCTTTCCATGGATACCGGATGTACGTGTCTCCCGATGACGACGCGGCCAAGACCCTAGTGCAAGAATTGATAGACGAGGCACGCACATGACCGATTATGAGAACGCCGTCCGGGACGTGATCGCCGCCGCCGGCGGCCGGCTGGTGGGTAAGACCCGTTTGCAGAAAACGGCCTATATCCTCAAGATCGCTGGTCTCAGCCCTGACTTCTCCTACACCTACCATTTCTACGGGCCTTATTCCGAGGATGTGGCCTCGGCGACCAAGGACGCTGTCCTGGACCAGTTGATCATCGAGGATGAGGTCGTGGCCCAATGGGGTGGCACCTTCTCGATCTTCACCACGCCCTACCAAGGTCCCGTGGATGAACGGTCCAGAAGGCTGGTCACGACGGCCTGTGATAGCGATCCAGTGACATTGGAACTCGCCGCGACGGCGGCTTTCCTCAAGGGATCGGGCATTCCCGATTGGTGGGAGGAGACCCAACGGCGCAAGCCGCAGAAGGCGACCGCAGAGCGGTTGGCCCTTGCGAAGGCACTTTGGAACAGGCTCAGGGCCATCCAGACCCCGATTCCGCTCCCGGCCCTCTGAGGCCTACCAGCCCTCTGGCGGCATCGGCTACCCCCGTGGCCACCTTGGGTGCGCGGCGGGCACCCCACGCCCTTCGGGATCAAGATGCCCCTTCGCCTGACCCCCGCCGCGACCGGCAAAATCTATACCACGGCCGCTGATCCAGGCCGGTCCTATCCGGAGTTCCCAGCGCTACCGGGTCGTCTCGCCGTGGGCGTTCCGGTGGCACCCAGCCCTTGGGCCAAGCCCCTCTGTTGCTTCCACAATGTCTCAAATCATCTCGAGGCGTCCCAGGGAGGTATCGTATTTGGTTGGGCGCTGTGGACCTGGCCTGGCGTCAACATCGAGGCGATCCACCACGCGGTCTGGCGCTCCACGGATGGAGCCCTGGTCGACATCACCCCGCCTCCCCTCCAGGTGGCGTCGGTCACCTTCATCGAAGACCAAGACGCGCTCTTCGATGTCAATGACGTCTTGGCCGACGCGAAACCGACGATGACCCACTGGATGACCTCGTCGCTAGCGGCGCAGGCCTATCGCGCCGCCTATGAAGACTACAATTATTTAGACCGAACCACGGGCGAATACCTCAAGAAGCATGGCGAGCGATGGCACCGAGCTGGCGAACAGCGTAGCGCGGCCAGAGCCGCACTGATCCTTGAGCTGGCCGGCGCCTGCGCCAGCGGGGACATGTGCTTCTGTCGCTCGCAGCAGACCTTCGCCAACTGCTGCGGACCGAACTTCACGGCGTGAGCCACAGCCGATCGTGGGTTGCGAGACCGCCGACGGCGACCGGCCCAAGCGCAAGGGCGGTTTGAGGAGCTCAGAACCGACATGGACCCGTTTGTCGCCGCCTCATTAACGCCGCGGACCGGACGCCATCTGGGCCCGAACGCCCATCCTGCAGCACATCGATGTCGGCACCTTCGTGGACTGGTTGGTGGTCCAGCCGCCGGCTGTTCAGCGCGAAGCCCTCATGTCTATCTCGGTGCGGTACGACTCGACGCGCTCGACAACGAACCGGCCGAAGAGCGGCCATGGCTCAAGGCCCTGCGCTCGGCCTTGCTAACGCGCGCCAAGGACATGGGTCCTGTTGGTAAAGACCTGTTTGTAAGCAACATCGGATGGCTGCTCAGCCCGCGGCTGGACGGCCCGCCTGTCCACTGACCAGGCTCACGGTGACTTGTGCTCTCCGACCGGCACCGGTCAGAAGCAGAGATCTGGTCCGGCGACCACTAAGGAAAGTCTTCGTTCTCGAAGGAGACGCTTCGAATGTCCGATGTGAGTCAGAAGCGGACCTTCCCCCCTGCCCTCGCGGTCGCATGAGGCCTTGGCCTCGAAACGGACCTCCTGAGCGTCCGCAACGAGTCAGAGCGCACCTGATACACCGTCTGGATCTGATACGGAGCAGACAGCCGAACGCGTGGGATGGCGCGGGGGTAAGCGGCAGTACAGGCTACTCAGAGCTTGGCATAGCTGCATTGGAGGCGGACACCCTCTCCGCCACCGGCCCCAGACATCCCTGAAATCATCGCCCCTCCGGGCAGACACGGAACGCCTGCGCGGGGATCGACGCCCGGAGGCGGCAAGGCTACGCTTGGGGGATGAAGCGCCCGCCGATCCAGGATGTTCTGCTGATCGCCATCCTGGCCATCGGGGCCATCGGGGCGGCGCTGTCAGCGTTGGCGGTGCTGGCTGCGTTCAGCGTCAGCGTCTACGCGGCGTTCTTCGGCTAGGCGGCTCATCATCGGACCGGCGCGCCGCCTGTCCCACGTGGTCGATGCCCATGCGGTCGGCGATCTGGACCTGGCGGTGGCGTTCGGCATAGCCGGCGCGCTGGTCTTCGGTGCGGTCGGCGTGGCAGCGGTCGCAACAGACGCCCTCGACATAGTGGGGCGACGCTCGCCCTTCCGGGCTGACCGGCATGCGGCATCCCCGGCACAGGGTGTGGTCGCTCTCGGTCAGGCCATGGCCCACCGCTACCCGTTCGTCGAAGACGAAACAGTCGCCGCGCCACAGGCTTTCGGCCTGCGGGATCGTTTCCAGATAGCGGAGCACCCCGCCCTGCAGGTGATAAACGTCCGGCACGCCTTCGGCCTTCAGGAAGGCGGTCGCCTTTTCGCAGCGGATGCCACCGGTGCAGTACATGGCCACCCTGGGCGGGTTGGGCCGGTCCATCAGCGCCGCGCCCTCGGCCCGCCACCAGTCGGGAAACTCGCGGAAGGTCCGGGTGTTGGGCTGGATCGCCCCCTCAAAGGCGCCGATGTCGCCCTCATAATCATTGCGCGTGTCGATCACGATGGTGTCCGGATCGGCGATCAGGGCGTTCCAGTCGGCAGGTGAAACATAGGTCCCGACCTCGCGCGTCGGATCCATGTCCGGCACCCCCATGGTCACGATCTCGGCCTTCAACCGCACCTTCATCCGCAGGAAGGGCATGGCCCCGGCGGTCGAATATTTTACGTCCAGATCGGCGAATCCCGGCATGGCGCGCACGCCGTCCAACAGCCGTGCGATGGCGTCAGCCGGGCCGGCGACGGTGCCGTTGATCCCCTCGTGCGCGATCAGCAGGGTGCCGCGCACCGCGTCGCCGCACAGCGTCTCCAGCCGCGTCCGCACGGCGTCGCGGTCGGCGATGGGCGCGAAACGATACAGGGCAGCGACCTGGACGGGCGACGGCGGCAGGGTCACGAACGGCGGGCTCCGATGGATGGACGCGCTGCTATAGGCGGTCGCGGGCCGGGCGTCAGCAGGAGACAAATCGACGCCTATATTGTGCCACGCCTTTGTCTCGGCGCCATCTGTGGCTAGGGTTATCTCTCTTCCCCCACCCTCCCGGCTCCAGCCCGGGGGAAGATAAGGCGGACCTGTGTTCGTCACCTGGTCGTCTGACGACCTTGCGAATCTGGAGCCCCCGCAAGGAGTAAATCTATGCGAACCCTTCTCATGGCCGCCGCTGCGTCGGCTTTCTTCGGCACCCCCGCCCTGGCCCAGGACGTCGCCGCACCAGCCGCTGCTGAGGCAACCGCCACGGCCTCGGCCCACACCGACGCGCAACTGAAGCAATTCGCCGACGCAATGGACAAGATCCGCGACGTCTCGGCGGGCGTCCAGAACGGCCAGCCCACGCCCGAGCAGCAGACAGCGATGGCCGCAGCGGTCGAGCAGTCGGGTCTGGATGTCGCGACCTATAACGCCATCGCCACGGCCGTGTCGCAGGACCGCGTCCTGGCCGCCCGCGTCGCCGTGGTCGCGGCCGACCCTTCGCCCGCCGGCACCATCGGCGCCGAAGCGACCGAGGCCGAGCTGACCAGCTTCGCCGCCGCCTATGACGAGGTCCGGACCCTGTCGCAACAGATCCAGAACGGCCAACCGACGCCGGAACAGCAGGCCGCCATGGCCGGCGCCGTCGAGAAGTCGGGATTGGCGGTCGATCGCTTCAACGCCATCGCCGGCGCCTTGCCGAACGACGCTTCGCTGCGCGCCCGGGTGCAACTGGCCGACGCCCAGCGCGGCGCCTGACCGGTATCGGGAGCGGTTTCGACCGCTCCCGACCCTATTCCGCCGCGTCCGACGCGGTGTTGAAACGCAGGTCGCGCAGGCGGTCATAGGCGTCGCGGATCATCCACCGGGGCTGATCCGCCCCCAGCTTGGCCATCTGACCGGCCCAGACATCCGCCAGCCCCTCGACCGTCTCGGTGATCCAGCCGGGCTCCTGGCGACGCGCCCAGTCCTGAACGGCGGCGATGTTGAAGATCAGCAGAAAGACCGTGACACAGGCGATCACCCGCCCGGTCCAGCGACGCTCACGCGCGGCGGCGCCGTCTTCGTCCAGCGGGGGCGCCGGCGGAAACGCAAACCGGCCCAGCGCAGCCAGCGCCCCAGCCGTCGGCAGGTCGTGGGCGTCCGCCTGATTGTTCCAGTCGCTGGGCGGGTCGGCTGGCGGCGGCGCGACCGGGGCGTCCGGGATCACATCCATCAGGGGCGGAAACGGCGAGGGCGTCAGCGCCGTAGGGAACGGGCCGGGCGGCGGGTCGTCGTCGTGATGATCGCTCATGGTCGCCTCCCTCCCCGTCAGAACTGGAAATAGATGAAGGGCGCCACGCCCTCGGGCCGCATCGCCTCGACCACCAGGAAGGCCGCACCCAGCATCAGGCCCAGGACCACCGAATGCGCCGGTTTCAACCGCGCGGCCAGCCCCTCGACCGCGCGCGGCGGCAGCCAGTGCATGCCCAGGCCGATCACGATCAGCCCCAGCAGGAAGGGCGTGACCACCGCCACCGGCCCGATCCGCCCCAGCCCCTGAAGCATCTGCATCGCCAGGCCGAAGGTCTCGGCCCGGAACAGAATCCAGCCCAGACAGACCACATGGAAGGTCACCAGCACGCCCAGCCAGGCGGGCATGGCCCGCCGCTCGCCCAGCACCGTACGGCCGACCCGCTCGACCACCTGCGCCCCACCGTGCAGCGCGCCCCAGGCGACGAAGGTCCAGGCCGCGCCGTGCCACAGGCCGCCCAGCAGCATGGTGATCATCACATTGACGCAGGAAGCGACCAGCCCCTTACGCCCCCCGCCCAGCGGCACATACAGATAGTCGCGCAGCCAGCTGGACAGGCTGATGTGCCAGCGGCGCCAGAACTGCTGCATCGACCCGGCGCGGTACGGCTGGTCGAAATTGCGCGGGAATGAATAGCCCAGCAGCGCCGCAATCCCGATGGCCATGTCCGAATAGGCCGAGAAGTCGCAATAGATCTGGACCGCATAGCCATAGGTCGCCGCCGCGATGTCCAGCGCACTATAGGCCGACGGGTCGAAGAAGACCGGATCCACCAGCCGGGTCGCCAGCTCGGCCGCGATGATCGTCTTCTTGAACAGGCCCCAGACGATCAGCAGCAGGCCGTGGGTCGCCATCTCGCGCGTCAGGCGGGGTGTGCGCGCGAACTGGGGCAACAGGTCCGACGCCCGCACGATCGGCCCGGCGACCAGATGCGGGAAGAAGCTCATCAGCAGCATGACGTCCAGCAGGCTGCGCGCCGGCGGCGTCTTACCGCGATGGACATCGACCAGATAGCTGATGCCCTGGAAGGTGAAGAAGCTGATCCCCACCGGCAGCACCACCTGCAGCAGCGGCAAGTCCCGCTCCCATCCGAACCGAGCCAGCAGCTCCACCGCCTGTTCGACGAAGAAGCCATAGTATTTGAACACGCCCAGGATCAGCAGGTTGGCCGCGACGCCCAGCCCCACCAGCCATTTGCGCCCCGTCCCCTCGGGCCGGCGCACCACCAGGGCCGCGACGCCCCAGTTCAGCACCGCCGAGGCGATAAGCAGGCCGACGAACCGCCAGTCCCACTGGGCGTAGAAGAACCAGCTGGCCAACAGCAGGAACAGCTTGCGGCGCTCGTTCTCGCGATCCAGCGACCAGCTGATAACATAGACGATCAGGAAGAAGACGCCGAAGGCCAGGGTCGGGAACAGCATCAGCGCGCCCCCTTCCAGGCGTCGAAGGCGGTCATCAGGTCATCGGCCAGCATACCGCCGATCCAGTCGGCGCCGGTGGCGGTGAAATGCACCCGGTCCGGCCGCATCATCGGCTCGGACAGGGTCGCCAGTCGCTCGGCCGCGCAGTCACCCCCCATTCGTCCATGCCAGTCCCAGAACGCCACACCCGTGTCGGCGGCGACCCGGCGCTGCACGTCCCGGACCATCGCCAGACCCGGCGGCGCCCCGCGCCCGGCGCCGCAGCCGTTCAAGCCCGACTTCAGCGCGTCCGGCGCGCCCAGGATCATCAGCGCCGTGCCCGGCGACAACGCCCGCAGCCGCGCGATCTGGCCGCGCAGCAGGACCTCATACCCCTGCGCCGTCAGTTGGGCGTCAAAGCCGTCATTGGTCCCGAAGGCCAGGATGATCAGGTCCGGCCGCCATGCCGCCAGTTGCAGCGCCGTCAGCGCCGGGTCCCGCTGCGCCAGATCGTTCAGCGTCGCCCCGACCACGCCTAGGCCGGACACGGCCACGCCACCCGACACGGCCGTCAGTCGAATGTCGTGCAGGGTCGTCACGCCCTGCTCGCCCGTCAGCGTCACCTCGTCCACGGGCTGCGACAGCACCACCTCACGACAGGCCACGCCCGGCTCGGGCGCTGCGAAATCGGCGATCTGCACGCTTTCGGACGTTCGTACGGACACCGCGCCGACGCCGGGGCCGACATCGGCGCACAGTCCCATCGTGCGGGATTGCGCCGGCCCCTCCAGCCGCAGCGTCAGCGACCGCCCCGGCGCCACGACCGCGCGGGCGCCGGTCAAGCCGAAACCGCTGACGGCGCCCGATGCGCTCAAGGGGGCGGTCTGAACTGACCAGCCCTCGACCGTCATCTCCACCTGCAACGGGCGATAGCCGGAATAGAGCGGCCCCGGCGGCAATACGCCCGGCCCACCGCGTCCGAACCGGGCCTGCAACGCCGCCCTGACGGCGCCGGTGATGCGGTCGCCCGCCGTATGGCTGTCGCCCAGTTGCAGGATGTGGACGGGCCGCGTCTGCTCACCCGCCTCGACCGCCGCCAGCGCCTCGAACAGGCCCGCCAGTGTTCCGGTGTCACACAATCCGCCCGGGCACAGGCTGTGACCGGGTGACGGCGGCGACAGGGCCACATAAGGCGTTTGGGCCCGGACCGGCCCGCTCAGGGCCAGCAGTCCAGCGACAAGGAGCGCCCCCGCCCGCACCTCAGCCGGCGGCCCCGGCGGCCATACCGGCGTCGCGCATCAGACGTTCGGCCACCGGCGCGCTGATCCGCTGATAGCCCGCCATCGACATGTGAATACCGTCGTCGGCCCGCATCAGGCGACGCCGTCCCGCCTCGGTGGTCAGATAGGCGTCGTATCGACCTTGGGGGTCGGAGGTCAGGGTTTCGGTCGCCAGATAGGGCACGGCCAGCGCCGTCATCCGCGCCTCGACCACCCCGTTGATGACGGCCATCCGGGCGTCGAAGCTCTCGCGCTTCATGCGCGGCAGGCCGACCCAATAGACCGCCACGTCCCGCGACCGCAGCAGGGCGACCAGATCATCCACACGCCGACCATAGGCCGCCTTCCACGCGTCAGAACCAAAGGGATGCAGTTCCCCGTCCAGACTGAGCGTCTGGGCGTCGTTGGTCCCGAACAGGATGACCGCCGCATCCACCGGCTGTTCGTCCAGCTGGCGTGCGGTCTTGGCGCCGATATCGACATAGTCGTAGCGGGTCAGGCCGGTGGACACCTCGCTGAACTTGGTCACCGTGACGCCCGGTTGGTCGCGCAGGTCGCGGTACAGGCCGGCCCACAGGCCGTCGGCCATGGAGTCGCCGAACACACCGATCCGCAGCCGGCCCTCGGCCATCCGATCCTTCAGCGGCGTGACCGTCACGGCTGGCGCGGCGGCGGGGACCGGCGCGGGCGGCGCGACAGGCGCCGGCGCACTGGCCGAGGCGTTCGCCGCTCCGCCCAGCAACAGGGTGGGATGGCGCAGCCAGGCGCGCCCGTCCGGCGTCGCCGCCAGCCCAAGGGCGACGCCCGCCACGAACGTCAGCGCCAATGCGTTGATGCCTGCCCGCACGTGTCCCCCTGCCGGCCGGTTGCATGAAAGTCTGGCCTTCTTACCCGACGAACATCGTCGCGCCAGCGCCTGCGCGCCACAGGCGAGAGAAAAGGTTAACGCTGTTCATGCGGGTCTAAGCCTTTCGCCCGCTTGCCGCCGCGCTTGCGCCGGGTTAGGGACGAGACAGACCGCGATATTCATCAGACGGTGAAAAAAGGGAGAGCGATGCGCAAGGTATACGCTGACGTCACGTCCGCGCTGGAGGGCCTGACTTTCGACGGCATGACCGTCATGTCCGGCGGCTTCGGCCTGTGCGGCATCCCGGAAAACCTGATCGCGGGGCTGAAAGCCTCGGGCGTCAAGGGCCTGACCGTCATCTCGAACAACGCGGGCGTCGACGGCTTCGGCCTGGGCCAGCTGCTGGAGACGCGCCAGATCGCCAAGATGATCTCGTCCTACGTCGGCGAGAACAAGGAGTTCGAGCGCCAGTATCTGGCCGGCGAGCTGCAGCTTGAGTTCAACCCCCAGGGCACCCTGGCCGAGCGCATCCGCGCGGGCGGCGCGGGCATCCCCGCCTTCTTCACCGCCACGGGCGTCGGCACCCTGGTCGCCGAGGGCAAGGAAGTGCGCAATTTCAACGGCCGCGACTATGTGATGGAAACCGGCCTGGTCGCCGACCTGGCCATCGTCAAGGCGTGGAAGGCCGACGAGCGCGGCAACCTGGTGTTCCGCAAGACCGCCCGCAACTTCAACCCGATGATGGCCACGGCGGGCAAGGTGACGGTTGTAGAGGTGGAAGAGATCGTCCCCGTCGGCTCGATCGACCCGGACCACATCCACACGCCGGGCGTCTATGTCGACCGCCTGATCCAGACCGTGTCCGAAAAGCGCATCGAACAGCGCACCGTCCGTCAGAAGGGAGCGTAATCATGGCCCGCACTCGCGAACAACTGGCCGAACGCGCCGCGAAAGAGCTGCAGGACGGCTTTTACGTCAACCTGGGCATCGGTATCCCGACCCTGGTCGCCAACTATATCCCCGAAGGGATGGAGGTCACCCTCCAGTCCGAGAACGGCATGCTGGGCATGGGCCCCTTCCCCTATGAGGGCGAGGAAGACCCCGACCTGATCAACGCCGGCAAGCAGACGATCACCGAAATCCCCGAGAGCAGCTATTTCAGCAGCGCCGACAGCTTCGCCATGATCCGCGGCGGCCACATCAACCTGTCCATCCTGGGCGCCATGGAAGTGGCCCAGAACGGCGACATCGCCAACTGGATGATCCCCGGCAAGCTGGTGAAGGGTATGGGCGGCGCCATGGACCTGGTGGCGGGCGTCAAGCGCGTAGTCGTGGTCATGGATCACGCCAACAAGCATGGCCAGTCCAAGGTCCTGAAAACCTGCACCCTGCCCCTGACCGGCACGGGCGTGGTCAGCCGCATCATCACCGACCTGGCCGTCTTCGACGTCAAGCCGGACGGTTCGGGCCTGGAACTGATCGAACTGGCCGACGGCGTCACCCTGGACGAGGTCGCCGCCAAGACCGAGGCCGACTACACGGTCGCGCCCGGCCTGGGCTGAGCCTGTTCATCATCGCACGGGCCGGAAGTCCGCTTCCGGCCCGTTGCGGCGTTTCTGTGTAAACCTTGCCCCTCTGGCGATCCGGTCCCTTTGTGGCCTAGGCTCGCCGCATGGGACTTCTGACCTTCTGCCTCAACGTCACCGTGGACGGCTGTATCGACCACCAGGCGGGAATCGCCGACGACGAAACGCACGCCTTCTTCACCCGTCTAATGGATGACAGCGGAGCGATGCTGTGGGGCCGCGTCACCTACGAAATGATGGAAAGCTATTGGCCCGCCGTCGCCCACGGTGATGTCGATGCCCCGCCGGCGTTACGCGAGTGGGCGGTCAAGCTGGAGACCAAGCCAAAGTATGTGGTGTCATCGACGCGCGCGGTCTTCCCCTGGACCAACAGCCACCCCATCACCGGCGACCTGCACACAGGCGTGCAGAGGCTGAAGGACGCGACCCCCGCCGGCGTTCTTCTGGGCAGCGGCCAGCTGGCGGCTGCACTGGACCGGCTAAATCTGATCGACGAGTACAAATTCCTCATCCATCCCCGGATCGCCGGCCACGGCCCGACCCTGTATCAAGGCGGCTTGCCCGATCCGCGACGGCTTGAGCTGATCTCAGCCACACCGTTCAGCAACGGCGTCGTCGCCACGCACTACCGACGCGCCCGCTCATTGCTGCCCTGACTACGACGCCTGCATGTCTTACCGGCAACCGGCATTGGATGACTCGACCAACTTCATTTTCGACGATAGCCGATTGGCCTCGGCCATTCGTATCTGCCTGACCAGTTGTCGTTCGGTCTCGATCAGCAAGGCGACGTAACAAGTGTCGTCCAGGGGGCGCGGCCCTTCGATTTCTCCGCCCATAGTGGCAGCGACGGTGATCAAGAGAAGCTGACCCTCCGCGCGATATAACTGCTTGATCAAAGCCCCGTGCGCGATGGTTCCGTCCGGGTTGGAAAGCCAAGCTTTACCCCGATCTCCATACGTAACCGCATATCCATCAGGTAGCGCCGGCCCGCACCCGATGAGAGCCATACAGCCAGCCGCTAGCCACACCCAACTTTTCATCGCCCACAGGTAGCACAAATTCCGAAAGCTCCCCGCCCAGCAATCACACGACGGCTCGGGACGTGACGTAGGACGTCGCCCGTTCTTACGGTGCTGCCTTTAACTTGGCCTTCCTGCTGGCGCGTTAAACAGCCAGCGCCCCTTCTCGCTTCACCAGCGGCACCCAGCGTCCGTGCGTCAGGCAGCGCCAGATCCATTCAAACGGCCCCATCTCGAACCTCGACAGCCACAGCGGCGACCAGGTCAGTTGCAGGGCCCACACGGCCAGCACGATGCCCCACAGCGCGGGTCGATCGACCTCGCCCATCAGGCTGCCGCGTCCGCCATAGAAGATGCCGGTCATGATCAGCGACTGGGTCAGATAGTTGGTGAAGGCCATCCGCCCCGCCGCCGCCAGCGGCCGCATCGCCATGCCCGCCTTGATCATCAGGATCAGCACGCTGGCGTAGGCCAGGGCGATGATCGGCGAGATCAGCGTCTCGGCCAGTCGCCCGCCCAGCACCGGCGCGCCCAAGACATGCTCCTGCCACGACAGCCAGGCCTGCAAGCCCAGCCCGGCGGCCCCCACGACGATCACGGCGCCGTACACCCACGAACGCGAACGCCCCGCCAGGAAGCCCGACTTGAACAGCGACAGGCCGATCATCATCAGCGCCAGCGTCGGGGGGATCAGGAACGGGTTGCCGGACAGCAGCCGCAGATACGCCTCGGTATTGACCCGGTAGGCGCCGGCCCACGACGACTTGGCCTCGGCCGTCTCCGCCGCCGCCATGGCCCGCAGGCCGTCGATCTGTTCTTGCGGGCGGATCAGGGCCACGGTCGCCTCGGCTCGCGCCTCGGGCGAGGCATTGGGCAGGACCGCCGGGTCCATCCCGTTTGTCGCCATAAGGACATAAAGCGCCGCGCCCATCACCAGCAGCGTCCTGGGCCCGAACGAGCGGAAGAACAGCATCACCATGCCCGTGACGGCATAGAGCGCCAGGATATCGCCCCACCACAGGCCGAACCCGTGCATCAGGCCCAGCACCAGCAGCACCGCCAGCCGCCGCCACAGCACACGGCCCTTGCCCTTGTCCGTCCGCTCGCCGCCCACCAGGAATAGCGACACGCCGAACAGCATGGAGAACAGCGCCACGAATTTGTGGTGGAAGAAGGCGTCCATCACCCAATAGGAGATCGCCGTGGCGCCCTCGTTCGGGAAGGGCCAGGTCAGGGGATACAAGGCCCCGAACATCGGCTGGGCGAACCCGTCGGCGTTCACCGCCAGTATGCCCAGGATCGCCAGACCCCGGATCACATCCAGCGTCTGAACGCGCACCTTGGGCTTGCCGATCGATTGCGCCGGCGCCGTCTCCGCATCCGCTGTCACAGCCGTCATGCCACCCTCCCCGACCTTGTGTCCGCCAAGGACTAGGTCAGGTTTGCGGACGCGAGCACTTAAATCGCGGTAATCCGCCGCGCGGCGTCAGCTGTCGGCCGGGCCGGTGAAGGGTTTGTAGATCGCGCGGAACGGGGCCAGCGCCTCGCAGCGCTCATTGTGGGCGGACAGCGCGGGCCAGGCGGTCAGGTCGATCTCGTCGGGGCTGGACTCGCGGGCGTGTTGCAAGGCGCAGCCCAGGGCGATGTCGGCGTGGGTCAGGGCGTCGCCCATCAGCCAGTCGTCGGTCGCCGTGGCGCGCAGGGCCTCCAGCGCCGTCAGGCTGGCGTGGATCTGGGCGCGGCAGCGGTCCAGCCAGACCTGCGACCGGACCTCGTGCAGCGCCTTTTCGTAGAACAGGGCCACGATCTTGTCGGACAGGCCGGTGGCCAATGCGGTGCGATACAGGATCTCGCGCCGGGCCACGCCTGAGGCGGGGATCAGCGCCTCATCGCCCGCCGCCCGCTGCTGGTCGTCCAGCCAGTCCAGGCAACAGGCGCTGTCGACCACCACGGCGCCGTCGTCCAGCACCAGGGCCGGCACGCGCCGCGTAGGATTGTAGGCGGCGATCCTGTCGCCCTCGCCGAACGTCGACCACGGCTGGTTCTGAAACGCGACGCCGTACAGGGCCGCAGCGATCCCGACGCGGCGCACGAACGGTGAATCGTACTGGCCGATCAGGATCATCGCGCGCCGGTCCCTATCGCGCGGCGGCCAGCGGGGTCGGGGCCGAGCTGATGCTCCAGTCCACGATCCGGGTGTTGATGTCGCGCGTGGCGACGTCGAACGCCTGAACGATGGCCGAGACGCGGTTCTCACCCGCCGGTTGGGTGACGCTGAACACCCGCTCGACCGTGCGGCCGTCCTCGGGGCGGATCGGGCCGGCGCCGCGCTCGCGTTCCGGCGTGTTGCGCAGCTGCGCCCGGGCGGTGATCACCACCGTCGGCGCCGCGTCCTTGCCGTCCAGATAGCGCGCCTCGAAGCTGGACACCGTCACCCGCAACACCAGCGGCGTTGTGCCGGGCTCGCGCCGGTCCAGCACCCGCACCTGATCCGGTCGCGCGGCGAAGGCGGCGTTCAGGCTGTCGTCGAACAGGGTCTCGGCCGGCGACACCCAGCGCGCGCCGCCGATGTAGGCGGTTTCCGTCCCCGTCACGCCCAGAATGCGGGCGTCCTTGGACGCGTCAGGGAACTCGATCCGGCGGATCGACACCAGCAGCGGCGCTGGCGTGTCGCCCGCCGGGGCCGGGGCGTCCATCTGCGCCCCGAAGCGATACATCTGCACCGGATCAGGCGTGGACAGCAGGGCGCAGGCGCCGAGTGACAGGGCGGCGCCGGCCACGACGCCGCCTTTCAGGACAGAACGGATCACGGCTGGACCTCCAGTTCCTTGGATTGGGGACGGGCGATCAGGTCGCGCGGGCTTTCGCGCGCGTCGTCGATCAGCGACTGCAGCGAGCGGGTCGCCTCCTGCAGCTCCTCGATGGTCTGGCTCAGTTGCGGCAGGCTGGAGGTGGCGAAGCTGTCCAGCGGCTGTTCCAGTCCGGTGACGCTGCGGTTGACCGAGGCGATGGCCTGGCGGGCCTCATTGGTCGCCTGGTTGATGTTGGCGATGGCCTGACGACCGTCGCTGTTCACCACCTGACGGACGTCCGTCGCCAGCCCCTGGAACTCCTGTACCGCCTTGTTGGCGTTGGTGATGGCCTGCTCCAGCTGTTGCAGCATGGCCTTGCGGGCCTCCAGCTCGGCCGTCAGCGATTCCACGTTCTTCAGGCTGGAGGAGAAGGAGCGCACGTTGTCGTCAGACAGCACCCGGTTGATGCGGTTCAGCGCGTCCACCGTCTGGGCCAGCACCGTGCCCGAGCCGCTCAGCAGTTCGGCGATAGGGCTGGGCTGGCTCTGGATCACCGGCACCACATTCTCGGGATACTGGGTCTTCAGGATAGCGCTGTTGGGTGTGCCCGCCGTGATCTGGATGTAGTTCAGGCCCGTGATGCCCTGCGGCTCCAGCTGGGCGCGGGATGTGACGCGCACCGGCGTGGTCGCGTCCAGACGGACCCGGGCGATGACCTGATCACCCTTGTTCGGATCCAGGTTCAGATCGGTGACCTCGCCCACGCGAATGCCGTTGAAATGCACCTCGCCACCTTCGGACAGGCCGCGCACGGGCCCGTAGAAGACGATGTCGTACAGGTCGTAGTCGTTGTTGAACTGCAACCGGGCCAGCCAGACCGTGAACACGGCCAGCGCTGTCAACAACAGCACGGTGGCGATGCCGACGGCGGCGTAATGGGCGTCTCTTTCCATCTCGTCCCGCTCTCCTCAGGCGGCCTTGTGGGCGGCGCGTCCGCGCGGCCCCAGGAAATATTCCTTGATCCACGGATGTTCGGAACGCTCCAGTTCCTGAACCGTGGCCTTCTCGACCACCTGTTTGTCCGCCAGCACGGCGACCTTGTCACAGATGGCGTACAGGCTATCGAGGTCGTGGGTGATCATGAAGACCGTCAGGCCCAGATCGTCCGACAGCTGACGGATCAGATCGTCGAACGCCGCCGCACCGATGGGGTCCAGCCCTGCCGTCGGCTCGTCCAGGAACAGCAGTTCCGGATCCAGCGCCAGCGCCCGCGCCAACCCGACCCTCTTGCGCATGCCGCCCGACAGTTCAGCGGGCTTCAGATAGTGGGCCTCCGGCTTCAACCCGACCATCGCGATCTTCATCTCGGCCAGTTCGCGGATCACCTCGCGCGGCAGGTCGGTATGCTCGACCAGCGGCGAGGCGACGTTGTCCAGCACCGTCAGGGCAGAAAACAGGGCCCCCTGCTGGAACAGCACGCCTGTGCGCCGCTCGATTTCAGCCGCCTGATCCTTGGTCATGGCAGCGCGATCATAGCCGAGCAGTTCGATGGAGCCGCCTTCGGGCTCCTTCAGGCCGATGATGGAATTCAGCAGCACCGTCTTGCCGGTGCCCGATCCGCCGACGACACCCAGCACTTCGCCCTTCTCGACGTCCAGATCCAGATCCTGATGGATCACGCGCTCGCCGAACTGGCTGAGCAGGCCGCGCACTTTGATGACCGGCTCGCTCATATGCCCAACTCGATGAAGATCAGGGCGAACACGGCGTCCAGCAGGATGATGGCGAAGATGGCCTGAACCACCGCCGAGGTCACTCGGCGACCCAGCGATTCCACGTCGCCCGCCACCGACATGCCCTGACGACAGCCGATGGCCGCGACCACCAGGGCGAAGACCGGCGCCTTGACCAGTCCCACCAGCATGTGCCGGTGCATATAGCCGTCCTCGAGCATCCGCTGGAAGAAGAAGGCCGGGCCCAGGTTCAACTGGGTCCAGCACACCACCAGACCGCCCAGCAGGCCGCCCAGCATCGCCAGGAAGGTCAGCAGCGGCATCATGACGACCAGCGCCGCCAGTCGCGGGATCACCAGCGCCTGGAACGGATTGACGCCCATGACCTGCATGGCATCGACCTCCTGGTTCATCCGCATCGACCCGATCTCGGCCGCAAAGGACGACGCGGACCGCCCCGCCAGCAGCACCGCCGCGATGACCACGGCGAACTCGCGGAACACGGCCACGCCGATCAGCTGCACCGCGAACACCTGGGCCCCGAACTGGGTCAGCAGGTCCACGCCGATGAAGGCCACCACCGCGCCGATGAAGAAATTCGTCACCACCACGATAGGAATGGCGTCCAGCCCGGCGCGCTCGGCCTGGCTGACCCAGGCGGGCCAGCGGATGGCGCGCGGATGCTTGAAGGCTGAACCGACCGCCGTGATCAGCCGGCCCAGGAAGGCGAAGGACAGCAGGGCTTCGGCCCCGAAATCATAGACCCCCCGCCCGATCTTGGCGAAGGTCCGCGCCACCGAGTTCGGCCGGGGCGGCGGCGATCCGGCCTTGCGCTCCAGCTTTTCGACCGTGCGATACAGGCGTCCGGCCTCGGGTCGCTCGCGCCATGCCTTTTCGGGCAGGCGTCCGTCCGACACCTTGACCAGGGCCAGGGCGCCGGCGGTGTCAAACCGTCCCAGCTCGTCCAGCGCCACGCCTTTCAGCGGACGCTCACCCAGGTCACGTTGCAGCCGTTCCCCGACGCGGCCCAGCCCCGTCGTGGTCCAGTCGCCAGACAGGCGCAGCAGGGCGCCGCCGTCCGTTTCGTCGATCCGGAAATCCGCAGCTGCCCCCGTCATGCCCCCTACCTAGATCGCCTCCGCGCTTTTGCCCATGGCCAAGCCTGGAGCGTGACGACAACGCGGCTCGACCGTATTCGTTCAGCCACGCTGCAAGCTGTGCAACAGGGCCTGTGTCGCGGTCAGATCTTGCACAAACCGCGCGCGCTCCGCCGCCTTCCCCGCCTCGTCCGGAATCCGCAGCAGATAGGACGGGTGGACCGTGATCATCAGCAGCGCCCCGTCATCCAGCGGGATCGGCGTACCGCGTTCCTTCGTCACTGCAACCTTGCGGTCCAGCACGCCCAGCGCCGCCGTGCCGCCCAGCGCCAGAATGACCTTGGGCCGGATCAGCCGTCGTTCGTGATCCAGCCACCAGCGGCAAGCCGCCACCTCGCCCGCGTCCGGCGTCCGGTGCAGCCGCCGCTTGCCGCGCGGCTCATGCTTGAAATGTTTGACGGCGTTGGTGACGAACGCTCGATCCCGCGCCAGCCCGGCCTCGGCCACCGCGGCGTCCAGCACCCGCCCCGCCGGACCGACGAACGGGCGCCCGGCCAGATCCTCCTGATCACCCGGCTGTTCGCCCACGATCATCAGGTCCGCGCGCGCCGGACCTTCGCCGCACACGCCTTGGGTCGCATCGCGCCACAGCGGACAGCGGCGACACCCCTGAACAGCCGCATCCAGCGCCGTCAGCGTGTCGGGCGCGACCTCATCGGTCGCATGGCGCGACACAGTGGGGGCTACGACCCGTTCGTGGCGATGGTGGGGTTCTGAAGCGGGCGCGGCGACCATGGCGTCGGTCCGAACCGCCGACTGCGCCACCAGTTCCGGGATCAGCGCCGCCTCGGGCAGGTTCTTCCAGTATCGCCGCGGCATCTCGGACTGCATCATCCGCGTCTTCAGCCGCGCCGGATTGAAGGTCGAGGCGTAGTAGGTCTTCCAGAATTCCTCGATCTGGTCCTCGTGCGGCGCCATGTCGCGCGTCGCGGGTGGGCCAAAGGTCAGGGCCTGGCCATCCCACCCCGCCGTGCCGTCGGGGGTCAGGATCGACCAGCGCATGGTCGTGAATCGCCGGGCGAAAAAGGGCGCCGTGCGCCGCAACACCCGATGCGCCGGCTCGAACCAGGCGACCCATGCCTCGCCCGCCGCATCGCTGACCTGACGAAAACGGACGAAGGCCTTCATCTTGTGGCTGGCGCGGCTGACGTTGCGCACCCGATCCAGCGCATCGGCCACGTCGGGATCGGACACCACCCTCATCAGATCCGGCTCGCCCCCCAGCCGCCACAGCAGCCGGTACAGCAGATCGAACCTGTCGGCCGACCGATGCAGGATGACCGCCTGGGCCGTATCGATAAAGGCGCGCGGCACGGCGAAGGGCGTCGTCTCAGACGTCGCTGGGGACGGGGCCACAGGCTCGACGAACAGACCGCCCTGCTCCGCCCCGCCGCGGACGACGAACTGGGCGTCGGAGGGCCGCACGCCCGCCGCACGGAACGCCCGCGCCGCCTCGCGCCAACCGTCAAAGTCGATTTCGTCCGCCAGCGACGCTGTGCGCATCAGAACAGGCTCAGTTGCGTGGGCGCGCGCGCGGGCGCCAGTCGCGCCTTCAGATCGGCCGCATCGGTCAGGCCGCCGGGCGTCCAGTCCAGCGCGACGATGAACGGCCGCACCTTGTCGACCGACCGCGTCAGCCGGGCCACGTCCTCCAGCCTCAGCGTGCGATAGCGGCGCACGGCGATAATCCGGTCCACCGACTTCACCCCCAGTCCGGGTGTGCGCAACAAGGCCTCGCGTGAAGCCGTGTTCACATCAACCGGAAACTGATCGCGATGACGCAGCGCCCAGGCCAGCTTGGGATCGATCGCCAGGTCCAGCATCCCGTCTTCCGACCCGTCGCCGATCTCGGGCGCCGAGAAGCCATAGAACCGCATCAGCCAATCGGCCTGATACAACCGATGCTCGCGCATCAGCGGCGGTTTCGACACCGGCAGGGCGCCCGACGAATCCGGGATGGGGCTGAAGGCCGAATAATAGACCCGGCGCAGGCCATAGCCGCCGTACAGCGAGGCGCTGCGGGCCAAAATCTCGGTGTCCGGCGCGCCGTCCGCGCCGACGATCAGTTGGGTGCTTTGACCGGCTGGCGCGAATTTCGGCGGCTTGATCCGGTCGCGTCGCTCGGGCCTGGCCGCCTCGACCTTCAGCCGCACCTGCCCCATGGCCCTGCGGATGACGCCTGCGTCCTTCTGCGGCGCCAGACGGCCCAACGCCTCGTCGCGCGGCAGTTCGATATTGGCCGACAACCGGTCCGCGTACAGCCCCGCCAACTCGATCAGCCGAGGATCCGCCTCGGGGATCAGCTTCAGATGGATATAGCCGCGAAAGTCGTGATCCTCGCGCAGCCGGCGCGCCACCTCGACCAGTTGCTCCATCGTATAGTCGCCCGAGCGGATAATGCCCGAGGACAGGAACAGCCCCTCGATATAGTTGCGCTTGTAGAAGTTCAGCGTCAGGTCGACCACCTCCTCCACGCTGAACCGCGCCCGCTCGACGTTCGAGGACGACCGATTGATGCAATAGGCGCAGTCGTAGATGCAGAAATTCGTCAGCAGGATTTTCAGCAGCGAAACGCAGCGACCGTCGGGCGTATAGGCGTGACAGATGCCCATCCCCTCGGTCGAGCCGATGCCCTTGCCGCCCATCGAATCCCGTTTCGACGTGCCCGACGATGCACAGGACGCGTCATATTTGGCGGCATCCGCCAGAACCGCCAGTTTTCGTCTCAGATCGATTTGCGCCATAGTTCCCGTTATGTTCCATAACGGATTCCGCGTCCAGCGTGACTGGAATGATCTTTTTCCGGGTTATCTCAGATAGTTGAGCAGAGACACGTCGCGCAGCTGGCTGACCACCTGGGCCGAGGCCTGGATCGCCATCTGGGCCAGTTGCAGCTCCGTCACGGCCCTCAGCGGATCGACGTGGGTCTTGCCCTTGGTCAACTGCTCCAGTGAGAGCAATTGCTTTTCCTGGGCCTCCACGACGCTGTCGACCCGGTTCTGCATCGCGCCGTTGTTGGCGCCCATGCTGATGATCGAGTCCCGCGCCTGGTCCAGACGGGTCAGCTGGTCGGTCAGGAACTGCTGCATCGCCGGGGTGGGCGAACCTTCCAGCGCCGTGGCCTCGTGGAACTGCTGGATATCGCGGAAGATTCCATAGAGCTCGGTCCCCATCTCGCTGGCCAGGAAACCGGATTGAATCCAGCTGCCCTCATCGATGCGCGACGACTGTTTCAACTGGTCGTTATTGAACAGGCCCGCAACGCTGGGCTGCGCGGCCATTTCCTCCAGCGTCATCTGGTCCAGCGGCGCATTGTCGACACGTCCGCCAGCGAACAGATACTGGCCCTGATGCTTTGTGTTCAGGCCGTCCTGCACCGACTGGAACTGGTTCTGCAGCTCCGCCATCAGGCCATCCAGCCGTCCGGCCGCCAGGGCGTCGGCGATCGCCTGACGAGCCGATTTGGCGCCGTCGATGACCCGATCGAACGCCAGCGCCTGGGTTTCCAGCCGCGCCGCGACCGTGTCGGCCGTGTCCTTGAACCCTGTGATGCGAGCATGCGTGGACTTCATCGCCGTCAACGCCTCTGCGCCCCGGCCAAAGCCCCCCAGGTCCGTCGCCGCCCGTTCGGTCGAGACCTTTTCATTGGCGTCGTTCAGCCTTCGCTGGGACGCCATCAGGTCCAGAAGGGCCGAATTGTAGCTGCCGAGGGTCGATACCCGGGTCATTGCGCCATCCCCAGAAGAACGTCGTACATATCCTTGGCCGCCTGAACGAGGCGCGCCGAGGCGTTATAAGCCTGCTGATAGACAGTCATCATCACCAGTTCCTCGTCCAGGTTGACGCCCTCCCTGGACGCCTGCCGGGCCGAGGCCTCCTGGAACAGGGCTGTCGCGCTCTTGCTGCGGGTCTCGGCCAGACTGGCCTTGCCGCCGATGTCGCCCGACAGTTCCGAACTGTAGCGCGAGATCGACAGCGTCCCGCCGGAGGAATCGCCCGCCGCCTGGAACACGCTGCTGCGCTGACCGGCGTCGGCCAGCCGCGCCGCGCCCCGACCATCGCCCTTGCTGATCGCCGACACGCCGGCCGCGACCGACAGGTCGATCTGCGCCAGGGCCAGCAGCGAGGGATTGGCCCGGATATCCGACCGGATCGAGAAACCGTCAGCCCGGGCCGCGCGCACCCCTCCGCCGATACCGAACATGTCGCTCAGAGACACGCCCGAAGGCGTCTGGGTCGTGTTGTCGTCCAGCACCGACAGACGCAGCGGCGGCTGCGACGTCGACTTGTAGGTCACGGCGCCGGTCGTGGGGTCCAGGCTGAACTGACCGAACCGGCCAATGCCTGTCGCCGGGTCGTTCAGCGCAGCCAGCATGTCGGCCACCGTCCCGCCCGGCGGCACGGTGATGGTGATGTCGCGCGCCTTGGCCCCGCTCTCGCCCGTCAGGCGCAGCGTCAACGCCTGTCCGGCGGTGAAACCGTGCAGCGAACCCGGCTTCAGCCCCAGGTCATAGTTCGACGGCCCGTTGGTGGTGACCAGATCGTTCAGGCCGAAATAATGCGAGAAGCCCCGACCTGCCTTGTCACTGGCGGAGGCGGGGTCCTCGGCGATGGCGATGCCGTTCGTGCCCGTGGCCTGAAGACTGAGCACACCGTTGTTGAAGCTGGCGACCGCGTCCCCGCCCAGCTCGGTGTTCAGCACGCTGAGGAAGGTCGCGGGCGTGGCCGGCGACCCGTTGATGGTCATGGTGGCGCCCGAGAAGACGATCTCGACCGTGTTCTGGACCACGCCCGCGGCGTTGGTCACGGCGATCGTGCTGCGCCCGGTGAAGCCCGCGATGGCGGTTTCGAACGACTGGCCAACATTGCGCCCCGTCATCGTGGTCGGCGGCGGCAGGCTGGTGTTGGCGTTGTGGGCGCGGTTCAATTCGTCCGCGACCCTACTCATCAGTTCGCCAAGACGTTCGGCCGCCTGCGGCGCTTCCACGTCGCGCAGCTCGACCAGGCCCCGGATCTCGCCCGAGCTGACAGTGTCCAGCAGGGCCCGCTTCTGACCGCTGGGCTCCGTGACCCAGATCTCGTTGAAGCTGGTTTGCGCGTTTACCGACCCCGCGCGGTTATAGGACAGCGTCGCATAGCCGTCCCCCGCCAGCAGGGCGCCGCCGCCGGTGCGGATCGACACCCCGCCCACGGACCGGCCGCTGACCCGGACGTCCATCAACTGGGACAGTTCCGACACCAGCGCGGCCTGCGTCGTCTCGGCCCCAGAGCTGTCGTCGCCCTTCACCGTCGCGCGGGCGATTTCGATGTTCAGCTTCTCGATCTGCTGCAACAGGGCGTTGGTGCGTTCGACCGCCGTGGTCAGCCGGCCGTCCGCATCCTCGCGCGCGGCCTGTATTTGCTTCGAGATGCGGGCTGAATCCTCGAACAGGGCCTGGGCCTTGAACAGGGCGTCCTGACGCAGCGGCGACGAGGCCGCATTGTCCACCGTCGCGCCAAAGGCCGAGAAGATGCCGTCGACTTGGCTGAAGAAGCTGGAGTTCCCGCCCGGGTCGCCGAACAGCGACTGGATGCGGTCATACAATTCATAGCGGACGTTCTGGCGGCTGGCCTCGGCGCCCGCATTCAGGCTGGCGGCCTGAAGGAACCGATCGGTGGCCAGACGGATGCGCGCCACCTCGACGCCGTTGCCCGCGCCCTGGGTCGACAGACTGCGCTGGTCGGCGACCTTGCGGATGTATCCGGGCGTGTTGACGTTCGAGACGTTGTCCGAAACGACCCGCAACTGCTGCTGCGCGGTGTTCAGCCCCGACGTGGCGATGTTGAGGATGGAATTCAGGGACATCAGGCCCTCCCCGTCACGGCGACGCCCGGCAAGCCTTGCTGACCTGCGCGCGCTTTTTGCCCGGCGCGCGCCGTCGCGGCCGTTGGCAGGCCGTTGTTTTTCAAGGTTTTCGCATTTCGAGCGCGGTTCATGACCGGACAGGAGCGCAATCTTCGCGCCATGCCGGGCAGATGCGGCCACAGCAGACCGGCCTCCGCACCACCACACCCCTGGACAGCCTCACCAGACCCTGACGCGGCCCGCATTTCGGTCCGGCGCCGGGCAAAAATGCGCGTGGGGGCGGCAACAAGCGCCGGTCATCGGTAACGCTTGTCAGACCACATCACATGATTTTCTCGACATATCAGTCAGTTGATCGGCTCCGCCCAACTGGCCCGGCGTTTGCGGAGGGTCTGCCGAATGTCAGGCGCAGCAGGCGCCGCTCCATCCCAACTTCCGGCGCTTCATGTCGTTTGCAGGCCTGCTGTCCATCGTCGCTCCCGCTGCGCCCACCGGCGACAGCGCCCCGGCGTCCGCGCCGGGCAGCGACGTCGCGGCCGAGTTCGAGGCGCTGGTGGCGATCTGGAGCAAGAGCGCGCTCCCGCCCGCGACGCCCGACAAGGACGACAAGACGGACGAGGCCGAAACGACCGACGCCGTCATCCAGCCCGCCACGTCCGCCCCGCCTGCCGTCACGCCGTCCCTGATCGTTGCGCCCGTCGTGACTGATGGCGGCCAGGGCGTGAACGCCGAGGGCGAGGCCCCCGGCACGACCCCGCCCGTCGCCGCGCCCGTCACCCCTTCCGCAGATATCGACACCGCGCCGCCCGCGCCCCACGCTGATGCGCCGTCCGACGAGACCGTATCGCCTGTCGCTCCGTCGGCCGCACCGACGACAGGCGACGCGTCGCAACCCGCTCGCCCTGTCGGCGCCGAAACTGCGCCCCAGCCCGCTCGCACCGCGTCGCCGGCTCAAGCCCCGGCCCAGACCGCGAACGCCGCCGCGACGTCCGACGTCCCGGCGCCCGCCCCGGCCTCGACGGCGACCGCCACCCCCGCGCCGCGCGCAGAAACGGCGCCGGCGCCCAC
>NZ_SDZL01000063.1 GCF_004210735.1 Brevundimonas sp. | reverse complement strand
CCATTCCAGTCTGGTCCCGACCGTCAGGATCGCCCCGGCCGTGGGCTGGAGCGAAGGCCGCACGCCCACGCCCGCCGCTGGTCTGCGCATCCAGGCCTTCGCCACAGGCCTGGATCATCCGCGCTGGCTTTACCGCCTGCCCAACGGCGACATCCTGGTGGCCGAGACCAACGCCCCGCCCAAACCCGACGACAAGCCGGGCGGCCTGCGCGGCTGGATCATGGGCAAGGTGATGGGCCGCGCGGGCGCCGCCGTGCCCAGCCCCGACCGTATCACCCTGTTGCGGGACGCCGACGGCGACGGCGTGGCCGAGATGAAGACCGCGTTCCTGACCGGGCTGCGCTCGCCGTTCGGCATGGCCCTGATCGGGGATCGCCTGTACGTCGCCAACGCCGACGCCGTAGTCGCCTTCCCCTACGCCACGGGCCAGACCCGCATCGACGCCGCACCGGCGCATGTCGCCGACCTGCCCGCCGGACGCAATCACCACTGGACCAAGAGCCTGGTCGCCAGCCCGGACGGGTCGCGCCTGTACGTCGGCGTCGGCTCCAATTCCAACATCGGCGAGAACGGTCTGGACGAAGAAGTCGATCGCGCCGCAATCCTTGAGATTGACCCCGCCACCGGCGCCCGCCGCGTCTATGCGTCCGGCCTGCGCAATCCGGTCGGTCTGGCCTGGAACCCGCAGAGCGGCGCCCTGTGGGTCTCGGTCAACGAGCGGGACGAACTGGGCAACGACCTGGTGCCCGACTACATGACCTCGGTCACGCCCGGCGGCTTCTACGGCTGGCCGTGGAGCTATTACGGCCAGACGGTCGATGCGCGGGTCAAACCGGCCAATCCCGCCATGGTCGCCCGCGCCCTGCGGCCCGACTATGCGCTGGGCTCGCACACCGCTTCTCTGGGCCTGACCTTCTATGATGGCGCGTTGATGCCGCAGTTCCGGAACGGCGCCTTCGTGGGCCAGCACGGCTCGTGGAACCGCGACCCGCCGGTGGGCTATCGCGTCATCTTCGTGCCCTTTGCCGACGGTCGCCCGTCGGGCACGCCGCAAGAGGTGCTGACCGGCTTCCTGAACGCCCAGGGCGAGGCCATGGGCCGTCCCGTGGGCGTCCAGACCGACCGCCTGGGCGGCCTGCTGGTGGCGGACGATGTCGGCAACGCCGTCTGGCGCGTCTCGCCGCAGGGGTGAAGCGGCGGCCCGACCAGGACCGCCGCCCGGCCGATGCGATCAGCCGGCGTCCACCGCCTCGCCGTCGCTCATCCCCTTGGGACAGGGCCCCAGCCACCGCGCCTTGCGGCTGGACTGGACCGGCGGCGCCTGGTTCAGGGTGATCGTGCCCTTGGTCTCGAAGGCCTCGGCGTCGCCGGTGAAGGTCATGTCCACCATCGACTTCAGCCCGAACGCCTCGCACCGCGTGATCTGGTGCAGGCCGCCGGGGATGGTCTTGCGTTCAGCGACGCAGCCCTCGCCCGGATCAGCCCGCAGATAGTCGCGGTCCGTCTCCAGCGCGTCTTCCATGCACAGCTTCACCGTCTCGGACAGGTCAAAGTGTGAGGTGGTGGTCACTTCCCACAGGCCCGGCTTGACCACAGGCCCGGCCGCGCCGTTTGCGGCCGCTATGGGATTGCTCGCGTCGCCACAGGCGACCAGCAGAATGGATGTGGCCGTCACGGCCAGGATGTTGCGCATTGGAGGATCCCCCGGATTGCAGCCGATCCGACGTGGACCCGCTTTCCATGGCGGCTCCCAACACCAGCGCCGGTCCATCATCCAACCGTTTGCGACCGACCGCCGCCGTGCCGCGACGAAGCCGGCCAGCGCTCGCCCCAGGGCTGAACTGCTGCCAAGGCCGTCCGCCTGCGAGGGACTCCGGCGAGCGCCACATGCGCGTTCTGCCGCGCCGCGAGGGCGGCTAACGTCCCGGTGAGTTATCTGCTGAGCAGGATCTGGCCTTGATGTGGAGCTAAGCTGGAAGACGCTGGCAACCCCGCTTCGCCGCCCGCGTTCACTGCTCAGGTTTAGCCGCTACGCCAAAGGGGACACGACATGACCATCCGCACGACCGCCGCCCTCACCTTCATCGCCGCCGTGACGCTGGGCGCCGCCGCCTGCACCCAGGCCGAGCAGGACACCGCCGAGGTCAAGGCCGAAGCGGCAGGTGAACAGGCCAGGGATGTCGCTGCCCAGGCGGGTGAAGTTGTCGAGTCCGGCGCCATGAAGGCGGCGCAGGCCGTCGAAAAGGGCGCTGGCTCGGTCGCCGACAAGCTGGAGGACAACCAGGCCGAGGCCGCCGCCGAGGGTCAGCCGGGCGCCGTCAACCCGGCCACCGACCAACGCGTGCCGGCGAACTAGGCCGTCTCGGCCAACACAGCGTCGACCAGGGCCCGCGCCTCGGGGCTGGCCCAGTCGGCCTCGCCCGACAGGGCGGCGCGGATGCGGCCCTGGCGATCCAGCAGGATCGTCTGGGGCATCTTGCCCTTGCCCGGGAATTCGAACGGCAGCTGGAATTTCGGATCGCCGTACATGGGCAGGGGCTCGTGCACGTCGATGAAGCTGCGCGCGTCGGCGATGGCGTCCTCGCCCACATCGACATTGATCGGCAGCACCACCACGTCGCCATCCGGGTAGGCGGCCTGCAATCGCGCCAGCGTCGGCATCTCCGTTCGGCACGGGGCGCACCACATGGCCCACAGGTTCACCACCACCACCTTGCCCCGGAAGTCGCTGAACCGCGCCTCGGCGCCCTCGCGCGTCCGGAACACATAGTCAGGCGCGGGTTTCAGCTCGGCCGGCGTCTCCAGGCTGGACAACGGCCCCTTGGCGAAGCGCGCCAGCTCGCTTTTTGCGGCCGCCGCCTCTGGGGCTTTGCCGCCCGCGCCGCGATTGGCGTATAGCAGGCCGCCTCCCACGCCGAGCGCGACGACCACCGCCGCCGCGACCGCCCAACCGATCGCCTTTTTCGAGCCGCCCATGACCGCCTCTTCCGACACGCCCGCGTCCCCCGACGGACACCAGCAGGGCCAGAGCCTATGGGGCGGGCGCTTTTCCGCCAAGCCTTCCGACATCATGCAGGCGATCAATGTCTCTATCGGCGTCGATCAACGCCTGTGGGCGCAGGACCTGAAGGGGTCGCGGGCGCATTGCCGCATGCTGGCGAAACAGGGGATCATCGCCGCCGCCGACGCCGGGGCGATCCTGGGCGGGCTGGACGCCATCGAGGCCGAGATCACCGGCGGGACCTTCCCCTTCCGCGACGCCTATGAAGACATCCACATGAACGTCGAGGCGCGCCTGGCCGAGCTGATCGGCGAACCGTCGGGCCGCCTGCACACCGCCCGCAGCCGCAATGATCAGGTCGCCACCGACTTCCGCCTGTGGGTTCGCGACGCCTGCGACGGGACGATCGACCAGCTCAAGGCCCTGCAACGCGCCCTGCTGACCCGCGCCGAACAGCACGCGGGCGACCTGATGCCCGGCTTCACCCATCTGCAGACCGCCCAGCCGGTGACGCTGGGCCACCACCTGATGGCCTATGTCGAGATGTTCGGCCGCGACGCGGGCCGCTTCGCCGACGCCCGCGCCCGCATGAACGAGAACCCGCTGGGCGCCGCCGCCCTGGCCGGGTCGCCCTTCCCCATCGACCGCCACGCCACGGCCGCCGACCTGGGCTTCGACCGGCCCATGGGCAATTCGCTGGACGCCGTGTCCGACCGCGACTTCGCGCTGGAAAGCCTGGCCGCCGCCAGCATCTGCGCCGGCCACCTGTCGCGCCTGGCCGAAGAGATCGTGGTCTGGATGACGCCGATGTTCGGCTTCGCCTCCCTGCCCGATGACCTGACCACCGGCTCGTCGATCATGCCGCAAAAGCGCAACCCCGACGCCGCCGAACTGGTCCGGGCCAAGACCGGCCGGATCATCGGCTCGTTCGTCGCCCTGTCGACCGTGATGAAGGGCCTGCCGCTGGCCTATTCCAAGGACATGCAGGAGGACAAGCCGCCGGTGTTCGAGGCGTTCGACGCCCTGGGCCTGGCGCTGGCGGCCATGACCGCCATGGTCTCGGCCCTGCAACCGAACACCGCGCGCATGGCCGCCGCGGCGGGCGCCGGCTATTCGACCGCCACAGATCTGGCCGACTGGCTGGTGCGCGAACTGAACCTGCCGTTCCGAAAGGCGCACCATGTCACGGGCGCGGCGGTCAAGCGGGCCGAGGCGCTGGGCGTGGACCTGGCGCAACTGCCGCTGACCGAATTGCAGACGCTGGACCCCGGGATCACCCAGGCGGTTTACAAGGTGCTCACGCCTGAGGCCTCCTGCGCCAGCCGCCAGAGCTTTGGGGGAACCGCGCCGGAACAGGTCCGCGCGCGCATCGCCGAATGGAAGACGCGCCTGTCATGAAAAAGCTGATCCTTGCGGGCGCTGTCGCCCTGATGGCCGCCTCGGCCGCCGCCTGCGGCCGCATGGCAGACCTTGAGCCGCCGCAAGCCAGAAACGGTCGCGAGACCGAGCGCGCGCCGCGCGGGTCCGACGCGCTGGACACCCTGCCCGAGCCGGCGACCGTCAATCGCCCGTCCAGCCAGCAACCCATCGACGGCGGTCCGACCAATCCCATCGGCGGCACGGCCGCCCAACGCCCGTACTCGTGAACCATTTCGAGGCGAAGGACGGCGCCCTGCACGTCGAGGGCGTCTCTCTCGAAACGGTCGCCGCCGCCGTCGGCACGCCCACCTATGTCTATTCCAGCGCGACCCTGCGCCGGCACTATCAGGTGCTGCGCAAGGCGCTGGACGATCACCGGGCCGCGCTGGGCGACGCCCTGATCGCCTTTGCGGTCAAGGCCAACAGCAATGTCTCGGTGCTGGCCACTCTGGCCCGGCTGGGCTGCGGCGCCGACACCGTGTCCGAGGGTGAAATTCGCCGCGCGCTGGCGGCGGGCGTTCCCGCCGATCGCATCATCTTCTCGGGCGTGGGCAAGACCGACGCCGAACTGGCCTTCGCCGTCGCAACGGGCGTGCGTCAGATCAACGTCGAATCCGGCGCCGAACTGGACCGCCTGATCGCGGTCGTCGCGTCGTTGAAGCCAAGCGCGACCGCCGACGCCATCCCTTCGTCGCTCAAGCAGCGAGAGACCGCGTCTCGAGCGATAGCGACCCCCAGCGTAGCGATAAGAGTCAATCCCCGCATCGGCGCGGGCGGCCACGCCAAGATCACCACCGGCGGCGTCGGCGACAAGTTCGGCGTCCCGATCGAAGAGGCGCTGGCCCTCTATGCCCGCGCCGCCGCCTCGCCCCACGTCCACCCCGTCGGCCTGGCCTGCCACATCGGCAGCCAGATCACCGACCTGGCCCCGCTGGAGGCGGCCTTCGACGTCCTGCGCGACATGACCCTGACCCTGCGCGAACAGGGGCATCAGGTGACGCGGCTGGACCTCGGCGGCGGCCTGGGCGTGCCCTATTACGGCGAGGCCGAGACACCCTCTCCCGCCGCCTACGCCGCCATGGCGGCCCGGGTTCTGGACGGTCTGAACGTCGAGGCCGCCTTCGAGCCCGGCCGCCTGCTGGCCGCCAACGCCGGCGTGCTGCTGACCCGCGTCATCCAGGTGAACGCGCGCTCCGACGGCCGCCGCTTCCTGGTGCTGGACGCGGCGATGAACGACCTGATGCGCCCGGCCCTCTACGACGCCTTCCACGCGTTGAAGCCGGTCCGTCCCCGCGACGGTGCGCCTCTGCCCTACGATCTGGTCGGCCCTGTCTGCGAGACTGGCGACACCTTCGCCCGCGACCGTCCGTTACCGCCTTTCCAGGCCGGCGATCTGGCCGTCTTCATGAGCGCCGGCGCCTATGGCGCGGTCATGGCCAGCGAATACAACACCCGCCCGCTGATCGCCGAGGTCCTGGTCGACGGCGACCGCTGGTCCGTCATCCGCCCCCGCCCCACCTATGACGAAATGCTGGCGCGGGAGCCGCTGGCGGAGTGGCTGTAACCCTTCCTTCTCCCGATGGGAGAAGGTGGCCCGCAGGGCCGAATGAGGGTCGTCGGCCTCCATCGGCGCAAGCCGCCGACTGAACGGTAAACCCCTCACCCTTTCGCCCTGCAAATCGCTTCGCTCTTTGGGGCTCAAGCCCTCTCCCACCGGGAGAGGGTCGGCTCTAACTCAATCCAGCGCGCAGATGTCCGGCAGCCCGCGCAGGCCGCCCGCGTGGTCCAGGCCGTAGCCGACCAGAAAGCGGTTCGGCGCCTCCCAGCCGACGAAGTCGGGCTCGGGCGCGCGCGGCAGGGGCCATGGCTTGCGGGCGAAGACGCAGGTCAGCACCTCGGCCGCGCCCGCTTCCTTCACGATCCGCACCGCCTCGGCCAGCGACAGGCCGGTGTCGAAGACGTCGTCCAGGATCAGCACCTTGCGCCCTTCGACCGAGCGCTGCAGCGGCGCATGCACGTCGATCCGGCCCCGGCTGTTCTGCTCGTCCCCGTAGGACGCCAGCCACAGGGCGTCGAAACGGACATTGCGTCCCTGACGCGACAGGGCGCGGGTCAGGTCGGCCGCGAACCACAGGCCGCCGGTCAGCAGCACCACCGCCACCGTCTGGTCGTCGATATGGGGGGCCACGCGCCGGGCCAGATCCGCAACGACCGCCGCGACCTCCGTTTCCGGAAGCAGCACGGTCGGGGCGGGGGTCGCGTCAGCCATGAGAGGCGGATAACGCCCCGGACGGGGGGCTGTCGAGCGTCTGCACGGCCACAGCCTCGATCGGTGGCAACGGCGATGCGGCGAAGGCGGGACGCAGGCCGCTGGTCTCGACCGCCATCTCGGCCTTTTCCGGCGCCTTTTCGGGCGCGGGCGGGCGGCGGGTCGACGCCTTGGGCGCAGGGGTCGGGGCCAGCGCCGTCGCCACGGGCGCGAAGTCGACGCCGACGCCCGCCGCCTTGCCCGCCGGGTCGTCGATCATGACGGCGAAGCCCTGGGGCTTGCCCGGCAGCACCGGCGCCGCGTCGATCCGCACGATGCGATAGCCGATCTCGGCCCCGTGCTCGTCCAGCAGAGCGACACGGACGGGCGGAGCCACGACCTCCTTGTCGCGCACGTTGCGCAGGGCGCCGGACACCAGCACCCGTTCGGGGTTGGTCGGCGACGGCCGGGCGCTGACGGCCTCGAACTCCAGTCCGGTCGGATTCACCGGCGCCCCGACCAGCGCATAGGCGGCGGCGGCGCGGGGATACATTTCGACCACCTCGACCCGGAACAGCCAACCCGCCGCGAACAGGGCGACGAAACCGCTGGCCAGTCCGGCCCAGACGGCGCCGTGGGCCGCCGCGCGGCGCAGACGGCGCTGCTGCTCGGCCCGGGCGCGGAAGGCGCGGGGCAGTTCGGGGGCGGGCGTCTCGGCCAGTGATTCGGGGGTGTCCTCGCGCTTGCCGAACTCGACCACATTGCCGGCGGCCGCCGTTTCGGTCGCGTTGGTCAGCACCAGCGGCTCGTCCGAGGTCGCGCGCCAGCTGTCGCCGCAGCTCTGGCAGCGCACACGGCGGCCGTTCGGCCCGATCGCGTCGTCGGGGACGAAATAGCTTGTGGCGCAGGACGGGCAGGTCAGTATCATGTCTGCTGACTGCGAGGCCTTGAGCCCCCTCCCGTCGAGACGCTCATATTACGCCCCGGTCCTGACGACATCCGATGAACCCACCGCCACCACGGCCCGCCGAACTGGAGTCTGCGCCCCTGACCGTCCGCCTGCAAGGCGTCGGCTTTGGGTATGCGGACACGCCCGGCGTGCTGAGGGACGTTAACCTCATATTGCCGCGCGGCTCTTTCCACTTCCTTACCGGGCCGTCCGGAGCGGGAAAGTCTTCCCTGCTGCGCCTTCTGACCCTGTCGGAGCGGCCGACGCACGGCGAAATCCACCTGTTCGGCGACGACGTGACCCACGCCTCGCGCCGCGACATCCCCGTTCTGCGTCGCCGCATGGGGGTGGTGTTCCAGGATTTCCGCCTGCTGGAGCACCTCAGCGTGTTCGAGAACGTCGCCCTGCCGCTACGCCTCGCTGGCCGCCGGGCCGAGGACTACGCCGCCAATATCGAGGAGATGCTGCAGTGGGTCGGCCTGGGCCACCGGCTGCACGCCTTCCCCCGCGCCCTGTCCGGCGGCGAGAAGCAGCGCCTGGCCATCGCCCGCGCCGTGATCGGCAAGCCGCGCCTGATCCTGGCCGACGAGCCCACCGGCAGCGTGGACAAGGGGATGGGCGTGCGCCTGCTGCACCTGTTCCAGTCGCTGAACAAACTGGGCGCCACCGTCCTGATCGCCAGCCACGACGAAGCGTTGGCCGAGCGGTCGGGCGCGTCGATCCTGCGGCTGGACAAGGGCCGATTGACGGGGGACGCCGCATGAAGCGTTTCCTGCCTCAGCCCCGCCCCGCCCTGCTGCCTCGCGACGCGGGCGGCGAGCGCTGGCTGTGCGTGGTGGTGGCCGTGCTGTGCTTCCTGGCCTGTCTGGCGGCCGTCGGCGTCGCCTCGGCCGACCGCGCCGCCCATGGGTGGACCCGCCAGCTGCGGGCCGAGGCGACCGTTCAGGTCCGTCCCCGCGTCGGCGAGACCGGGGCCGCCGCCGCCGCCCGCGCGGCCGAGACCCTGTCGGGCGTCGACGGCGTGACCGAGGCCGAGGCTATGGACCGCAAGACGGCCGAGGACCTGCTGCGCCCCTGGCTGGGCGAGGCCGTGTTGCCCGACCTGCCGCTGCCCTATCTGGTCATCGTGCGGCTGGACCGGCACACGCCCGCCAGCGCCCCGACCCTCAGCCGCGCCCTGGCCGAGGCCGGGCTGGACGCCAGCGTCGACGACCACAGCCTGTGGCGCGGCGAGGTCGAGCGCGCGGCGACCCTGATCACCCTGCTGGCCGGCGCCGCCTTCGCCCTGATCGCGCTGGCCGCCGGCGCGGCGGTCGCCTACGCCACCCGCGCCGGGCTGGCGGCCCAGCGCGGCGTGATCGAGACCCTGAGCTTGAACGGCGCGTCCGACCGCGCCATCTCGGCCCTGTTCCAGCGCCGCTATGGCCTGCTGGCGGCGACGGCCGGGGCCATCGGCGCGGTGGGCGCGGCCCTGCTGATCGTCTTCATGCGCGGGCTGGGCGGGTCCGAGGGGCTGACCCCCGCCCTGCCGATCGCATGGCGCGATCTCATCCTGCTCTCGCCATGTCCGCTGCTGGCCGCTACGGTGGCGGTGATCTCGGCGCATCTCTCGGCGATGCGGGCGCTCGCCGCGCCGAGGCGGGACAGGGACCAATGAAACTGCTGACGGCCATCGTCATCATCGCCCTGGTGTGGCTGGTGGGGTTGTTCGCCTTCGCCGAACGGGTGCGTGGGCTGACGCCGCCGCCCGAACCGGCGCGCGCCGACGCCATCGTCGCCCTGACCGGCCCCTCGGCCGAGCGGGTCAACGCCGCCATCCGCCTGCTGGAGCACGGCAAGGGCGACCGGGTGCTGGTGTCCGGCGTCAACCCCGACGTCCGCCGTCAGGAGCTGCGCGCCCTGACCCCCGGCTCGTCCAAACTGTTCAACTGCTGCGTCGACCTGGGCTTCGAGGCCGAGGACACCCTGGGCAATGCGCACGAGATCGCCGCCTGGGCCCGGTCCAAGAACTACGACAGCCTGATCGTCGTCACCTCGGACTATCACATGCCGCGCAGCCTGCTTGAGCTGCGCAGCGCCGCCCCCGACGTCGAACTGACCCCCTATGCCGTCGCCACGCCGTCGCTGGACACGCCGCGCTGGTGGCGCGCCGCCGTCACCGCCCGGCGCATGACGCTGGAGTACATGAAATACCTCGCCGTCCTGGGCCGCGAGGGCGTGCGCCGCCTGATCGGCGACCGCGACGCCGCCCCTGACACCGACGCTAGCCCCGCCGCGGAGCCCGCCTGACTTGACCACCGTGCGCTCCCTGCTGTTCGTCGCCTGGCTGTATTTCTCGATGGCCCTGTTCGCAGTCGGCCTGTCGCCCGCCCTGCTGATGCCCTATCGCCAGGCCATGTGGGTGATCCGCAACTGGTCGCGCTTCTGCCTGTTCGGCCTGCGCTGGATCGCGGGGGTCAAGGTCGAGTTCCGGGGGCTGGAGCATCGCCCCGTCGGCGCCGCCCTGATCGCGGGCAAGCACCAGAGCATGCTGGACGTCATCGCGCCCTTCGCCATCCTGCCGGACAACTGCTTCATCATGAAGCAGGAGCTGGCCCCCCTGCCCTTCTTCGGCTGGTTCGCGGTCAAGACCAAGATGATCGCCGTCGACCGCTCGGCCCATTCCAAGGCGCTGAAGGACATGGTCCGTCAGGCGCGCGACCGTTTCGCCGAGGGTCGCCAGATGCTGATCTTCCCCGAGGGCACCCGCGCCCCGGTCGGCGCCCCGCCGGACTACAAGCCGGGCATCGCCGCCCTGTATCGCGACCTGGACTGCCCCTGCACGCCGATGGCCACCAACTCCGGCGTCCACTGGCCCGCCCACGGCTTCCGCCGCTATCCGGGCACGGTCGTGTTCGAATTCCTGCCCCCCATCCCCGCCGGCCTGAAACGCGCCGACTTCATGGAGCGGCTGGAGCGCGAGCTAGAGACGGCGTCGAACGCCCTCCTCAAACCCTGACCACCCGCTCCCACGCCACCGCATGCACCTTGTCGCGGCCCAGCACGGCGCATAGCGGGGGCGTGTCGAACAGTCCCGCCACCGCGCGATCCCTCACGTCCAGCCCGCCGGTGAAGGCGCCGAAGGCGGGCAGGATCAGGCGGTTTCCATCCGTGACGAAGCACGGCCGCCGCACGCCCCGGCCATAGGCGACGACCCGCGCGGCCGGATGCAGATGCCCCGCCACCTCGCCCGGCATGGGATCCGTCTGCGGCTCGTGGATCAGGAACAGGCGGCCCAGCGTCATCGTCTCGACCACCCGCCCCGGCAGCCGGTTCAGGGCCCCGGCCAGTGCGTCCAGGTCGTGGTTCCCCTCCAGCCAGACCCAGTCGCGCCCGGCGGCCAGACGTTCCAGCCGCGCCAACTGCCCCTCGTCCATCCGCCCGACGGCCTTCGAGTCGTGAAAGCTGTCGCCCAGCAGCACCACCGTCGCCGGGTCCAGCGCCTCGATCTCGGCCTCCAGCTTGGCCAGGGTCGCGGGGCTGTCATACGGCGGCAGCATCTGGCCCCGCGCCGCAAAGGCCGAGCCCTTTTCCAGGTGCAGGTCCGACGCGATCAGCGTCCGATGCGCCGCCAGCCACAGCGCGCCCGCGCACCGCAGCACGCACGCCTCGCCATTCACCGTCAGCTTCAGCCCGCCGCACGGGTGGCGATACGGGGACAGGGTCTGTCGCAGCGCGTCGTTCACGCCGCCCCCCGAAGGTCCGGCGGCGCGTCTTCCATCACCTCGGCGATCAGGGCCTCGGCGCTTTCGTCCAGGATCATTTCGGCGGCGTCGCCCCCTACGCGCTCCCGCCCGATCTGCACCAGCACCGGCACGCAGAAGGGCGAGGGCCGGTCCAGCGGCTTGTGCACGATCCGCCCGTGCACCCGCGCCAGCAACTGGCCCAGCCGCGCCACGTCCAGCAGCCCCGTCGCCGCATCCGCCCGCGCCGTGCGCAGCAGCAGGTGATCCGGCTGGTGCCGCCGCAGCACGTCGTAGATCAGGTCGGTCGAAAACGTCACCTGCCGCCCGGTCTTCTCGGCCCCCGGCTGGCGCTGCTCGATCAGGCCGGAAATCAGCGCGCAGTTGCGGAACGACCGCTTCATCATGAAGCTCTCCTCCAGCCAGGCCTCCAGATCGTCGCCCAGCATGTCCGGCTCGAACAGCGCGTCCCAGTCCAGCCCGTCCATCGGCCGGATCGACCAGATCGCCAGCGCATAGTCCGTCACCACGAACCCCAGCGGCCCGACGCCCAGCCGGTCCAGCCGCCGCGTCAGCAGCATGGCCAGGGTCGTATGCGCCAGTCGCCCCTCGAACGGATAGGCGACCAGGAAATGCCGCGTCCCCCGCGGAAACGTCTCGATCAGCAGGGTCTCGGCCTCGGGAATGACGCTACGCAACTCCTGCAGCTCCAGCCATTCCTGCACGTCGTTCGGCAGCACGCGCCAGTGGTCGCGGTCCTGCACCATCCGCCGCACCCGCTCGGCCAATGAGGTCCCCAGCGGGAATTTCGACCCGCCGTAGGACGGGATTTTCGGGTCCTTGTCCACGGCGGGCGAGACCAGGGCGTCGGTCCCGGCGATGCCCTGGAACGCCCACACCTGACCGGCGAAGACAAAGGTGTCGCCCGGCGTCATCTGTTCGAAATACCATTCCTCGGCCTCGCCGATCTTGCGCCCGCCGATCAGTTGTTTTCCGCCGCCCCGACGCGACGCCACCTTCACGTTCAGATTGGCGGCCGAGACGATAGCCCCGACGTTCATCCGGTGGCGCTGGGCCGTCTGGGCGTTGCGCACCGTCCATTTGCCGTCCCGCGTACGCACGATCCGCGCGAACCGCTCATAGGTGCGCAGCGCATAGCCGCCGGTCGCGACCAGATCGACCACCTCCTCGAACGCCTCATAGGTCAGGTCGCGGTACGGCCCGGCCGTCGTCACCTCGGCGTGCAGGGCCGCCATCTCGAACGGCTCGGAACAGGCGCAGCCCATCACGTGCTGGGCCAGGGTGTCCAGCGTGCCGACGTGGACCGGCTCCCAGTCAAAGGCGTTCTCGGCCACCGCCTCGCGCGCGGCCTGGCATTCCAGCATCTCGAATCGGCTGGCCGGGACCATCAGGGCGCGCGACGGCTCGTCCAGCCGGTGGTTGGCCCGGCCGATCCGTTGCACCAGCCGACTGGCCCCCTTGGGCGCCGCCAGCTGGATCACCAGGTCGACGTCGCCCCAGTCGATGCCCAGATCCAGGGTCGAAGTGCAGACCACCGCCTTCAGATCGCCGCGCGCCATCGCCGCCTCGACCTTGCGCCGCTGCTCGGCCGCCAGCGACCCGTGGTGCAGGCCGATCGGCAGATTGTCGTCATTGATCGCCCACAGCGACTGGAACACGAACTCCGCCTGCCAGCGCGTATTGACGAAGATCAGGCTCATTCCCGACCGCTTGATCGCGTCATAGACCTCGGGGATCGCATGGACGCCCGTGTGCCCGGCCCACGGCACCCGCCCCTCCGACACCAGCACATCCACAACCGGCGGCGCGCCCGGATCGCCCAGGACAATTCGAACCCCTGACAGACTCCCTTCCCCCTTGATGGGGGAAGGGCCGGGGAT
>NZ_SDZL01000062.1 GCF_004210735.1 Brevundimonas sp. | reverse complement strand
GCGCCTATCTGGTCGGCGAACGGGGGCCGGAGGTATTTCGTCCGGCGGGCGCGGGGACGGTCGAGCCGGTCAGCGGGGGCGGCGTGGTCGTCAATGTGACGGTGGACGGCGGCGCGCCTGCGTTGCTGCGCTCCGAGGCGCAGATCGCCCAGATGCTGGCGCGGGCCACGGCGCTGGGGATGCGGCGTCTGTAGTGATCAGGGGTGGTGGGCGAAGGCGGCGAGGCGTTCGCGGTGTTTCAGCTCCAGATCGCGCGAGGCGGCCAGAGCAGCGTCGCGATCGTCGGCGCGCTGCAGATTGCTGAGGTCTTCGCCACGCCCCTCCTGGATGGCGCAGACGCGCAGCATGACGGGTGATTTGGGCACGAAGTCGGGGACGATGGAGAACTCGCCGTCGCCTTCGACCACCCGGCGGCCTTCCGGCGAGACGGACACGCCGACGATGAAACGGTCGAGGCGGGGGGCGCAGTCGAAGTCGGTCTTGAACTCGGCCCAGTCGATGGGCGTCCCGGCCGCATCATAGGCCTTGACGATGATGACGTGGGCGACGGGATGGCCCTCTTGCGGACGCAGATCGCTTTCCAGCACCCAGAAGTCAGTGCCTCGTTCGGGGCCGGGCGTATTGGCCCAATACTGCTGCAGCAGACGTCGCGGGCCATCGGGCAGGGTCGGCTCGACCGCCTGGGCGGTGGCGACGGACGTTAGGCCCAGAATGAGGGCGCCTGCAGAGAGCCCGAGCAGGCGATGCGTCATGGCGCGGCCTCCGGCAGGAGAGGTTCCCGGGGCGAACCCCGGGAACGGTGTTGCAGTCACTCGCCCTTGGGGTTCGGGCCGAAGCGGTTGTCGCCCTTCTGGCTGTCGGTCAGGCCGATCCAGAGCAGGAAGCCCAGGCCGACCAGAAGGATCAGGGCGAGCAGGCCGAAGGCCGGACCTATCAGGGCCAGGATGGCGGCCGGATCTTCATTCTCGAGCGCCGCGGCGTTCATCACGGCGGACATGCCGATCATGCCGAAACCGACGAACATGCCGACGATGCTGACGACCCAGGGAACGACCACCAGCCAACCGGTCTGACCCATGTCGTGCAGGCGCTTCACGCTGATGGCCAGGTTCGGCCAGATCAGCAACAGCGAGATCAGGGCGCCGAGGACGGGAATCCAGCCGGCGACCACGCTGACGCCGAGGAGGATCAGCCAGCCGATCCAGAAATGCGAGCGGCGGATGCGGCCCTCGAACGAGAACAGCAGGGTCTTCCAGTCGAAACCGGTGACCTGGGTGTCCAGACTGTCGAGCGCCGAATGGGCGGCGGCGGTCGCGGTGATCACCACGATCTGTGCCGCCTGGTCGCCCTCGGCCACGAAGTCGACGCGGGCGCCGGCGCGGACTACGCCGCCGCCGGACTGGATGGACGACCGGTCGAAGCTGTAGCGGGCGCCGTCGTCGCCGCTGATCAGGCCCGTTCCCGAGACGTCGTCGAAACTCAGAATCTCACCGCGCACGTTGGCAACTCCCCAAATCACGGCAACTCGCCGCTGAGGGGAAGATGAACGAGCGCTGATCCTTGAACAAGTGAAAGCGAGGACAGGATGGCCTTCCACGAGGTGCGGCTGCCGGCGCGACTGGCGTTCGGCTCGACCGGGGGTGTCGAGCGACGAACCGAGGTGGTGACGCTGGCGTCCGGCTGGGAGCGGCGCTCGACGCCGTGGGCGATGGGGCGGCGGCGCTATCTGATCGGGGCGAATCTGCGGGCGCTGGACGACATGGCGGCGCTAACGGCGTTTTTCGAGGCGCGCCGGGGGCGGCTGTACGGGTTCCGGTTCCGGGACTTCGCCGACTTCAAGTCGTGCGCGCCGGGCGGCGAAGTCGTGGCGACGGACCAGGTGCTGGGGGTCGGGGATGGGGCGCGGCGGACGTTCCCGCTGCTGAAGCGGTACGGCGATGTCGCGCGGCCGATCCGCAAGCCGGTCGAAGGCTCGGTGCGCGCGGCGGTGGGCGGAGTCGAGGTCGGTTTTTCGCTGGAGGCGACGACGGGTGTGGTGACGCTGGATGTGGCGCCGACGGCGGGCGCGACGGTGAGCGCGGGCTTCGTCTTTGACACACCGGTGCGGTTCGACACCGACCGGATCGAAGTGACGCTGGAGAGTTTCGGCGCCGGACGGATGGCGGCCGTGCCGCTGATCGAGGTGCGGGTCTGACCGATGCGCGACATTCCAAACGAACTGGTCGACCGCATCGAGAGCGGGGCGGCGATGCTGTGCCATGTCTGGACGTTGGAGCGGTCGGACGGGGCGAGGGCGGGGTTCACCGATCATGATCAGGATCTGACGGTGGACGGGCTGGCGTGTTCGGCGAGCACGGGCTGGACTGTGGGCGCGGCCGAGGCGGGCGTCGGGACAGCGTCAGGGAGTCTGGCGGTTTCGGGCGTTTGGGATGCGGAGGGTCAGGCCTCCGACTGGGATGACGCGCGGGTCGAGCTGTGGCGGGTGGACTGGGTGCAGCCGGACCTGAAGGTGCGGTTGTGGGCAGGGACGCTGAGCCGGTTGCGACGTGAGGGTGGGGGTTTCGTCGCCGAACTGGACGGGCCGATGGCGGCGCTGGAGCGGGTGGTCGGGCGGACCTATGGCCGGATGTGCGATGCGCGGTTCGGCGACGGGCGATGTGGAGTGTCGGAGGAGGCGTGGCCCGGCGCGACATGCGACCGGCGGTGGGCGACCTGCGTCGGGACGTTCGGCAACGGGATCAATTTCCAGGGATTTCCGGACATTCCCGGTGACGACTTCCTGACGGCGTATCCGGTGTCGGGCGGGCGGCATGACGGCAGGAGCCGGCGATGAGGGAGGTCGAGGCGCGGCGCGCTCGTATTCTGGTCGCGGCCCGCACCTGGCTGGGCACGCCCTATCGGCATCAGGCCAGCCTGAAGGGCGAGGGGACGGATTGTCTGGGGCTGGTGCGCGGGGTGTGGCGCGAGGTGGTGGGGGAGGAGCCTGAAGCACCGCCTCCATACGCCGCCGACTGGGCCGAGGTCGGAGGTGAGGAGACGTTGTGGCATGCGGCGCGGCGGGCGCTTGTCGAGCGGCCCGTGGAGGCGGCGCGGCCGGGAGACGTGCTGCTGTTCCGTATGGCGGACGGGGCGCCAGCCAAGCATTGCGCCATCCTGAGCGCCGATGGCGCGCCTGAGCCGAGGATGATCCACGCCTATTGGGGGCGGTCGGTGGTGGAAAGCTGGATGGGGCCGTGGTGGCGGCGAAGGCTGGTGGCGGCCTTCGCCTTTCCGGGCGTGGAGGAGGATTGAATGGCGCAGGCGGTTCTGGGCGGGATCGGCGGGGCGATCGGCGGCGGCATAGGCCAGGCGGTCGGGGCGGCCCTGGGGCGGGTGATCGACGGCGGCGTCGTGGCGTCGCTGTCGCCGGCGCGGCAGCGGGGGCCGAGACTGGAGACGCTGAAGGTCCAGTCGACCGCCGAGGGGTCGCCGATGGCCTGGGCCATGGGGCGAGTGCGGGTGACAGGTCAGGTGATCTGGGCCGCGCGCTTCCTGGAGAAACGCAACGAGCGCGGTGGCTCGAAAGGCGGACCTAGGACGGTGGACTACGCCTATTCGCTCAGCTTTGCGGTGGCGGTGTGCGAGGGGCCGATCGACGGGATCGGCCGGGTGTGGGCCGACGGGCGGCCGCTGGATCAGTCGGGCGTGACCATGCGGGTGCATCGCGGGACGGCGAACCAGACGCCCGATCCGCTGATCGAGGCGATCGAGGGGACGGCGCCCGCCTGTCGCGGGACGGCCTATGTGGTGTTCGAGGATCTGCCGCTGGGGCCGTTCGGCAATCGGCTGCCGCAGCTGAGTTTCGAGGTGTTCCGACGGCCGCAGGGCATCGCGGCGCGGCTGGAGGACCGGCTGGAGGGGGTGTGCCTGATCCCTGGCGCGGGTGAGTTCGTGCTGGCGACGGAGCCGGTGTTCCGGCGCGAGGGCTTGACGAAAAGCCGGGTCGAGAACGTCAACAACGCCGAGGGGCGGGCCGATTTCCTGGTGTCGCTGGACCAACTTCAGGCGCAGGCGCCGAAGCTGAAACGCGTCAGCCTGGTGATCGGCTGGTTCGGCGACGACTTGAGGGCCGGTCATTGCCGCATCCGGCCGGGGGTGGAGCGGGTGCAGCGGCCGATGCGGCCGCTAACCTGGTCGGTCGCCGGGCTGGCGCGGCATCAGGCGCATGTGGTGTCGCAGGTGGACGGCGCCCCGGCCTATGGCGGCACGCCCTCGGACCAGACGGTGCGGGCGGCGGTGGCCGAGCTGAAGCGGCGCGGGCTGGAGGTGACGCTGTATCCGTTTGTCTTCATGGACATACCGGTGGGGAACGGGAAGCCGGACCCTTATGGCGCGGCCGAACAGGCGGCGCATCCGTGGCGCGGCCGGGTGAAGGGCACGGACGGCGCCGGGGCGGCGGCCGAGGTCGAGGCGATGTTCGGCGCGGCGGACGGCTGGGGCCTGCGGCGGCTGGCGCTGCACTATGCGCGGATCGCGGCCGAGACGGGGGCGGACGGGCTGCCGATCGGCTCGGAAATGAGGGGGCTGACGTGGACGCGGGATGCGGCGGGCGGTCATCCGGCGGTCGCGCGGTTGCGGGCGCTTGCGGCGGAATGCCGGGCCATCGTCGGACCGGGGGTGAAGCTGAGTTACGCCGCCGACTGGTCGGAATACTTCGGCCGTCAGGTCGGCGGGGAGGTGACGTTCCATCTCGATCCGCTGTGGGCCGATCCGAACATCGATTACGTCGGCATCGACTGGTATCCGCCGCTGGGCGACTGGCGCGAAGGGGACGGGGGCGTGGACGCCTTGAGTTTCGCCGGGCCGGCGGACCCGGCCTATCTGGCGGCGCAGGTGGCGGGCGGTGAAAATTTCGACTGGTATTATGCCGGTACGGCGGACCGCGCGGCGCAGATGCGGACGCCCATCGTCGACGGGGCGCACGGCGAAAACTGGCTGTTCCGACCCAAGGACCTGAAGGGGTGGTGGTCGAATGCGCACCATGACCGGCCAGGCGGGGTGCGGAAGGCGACGCCGACGGCGTGGGTTCCGGGGATGAAGCCGATCCGGCTGACCGAGTTCGGCTGCGCCGCCGTGGATCGCGGGGGCAATGCGCCGAACCTGTTTCAGGACCCCAAGAGCGCGGAGAACGCCCTGCCGCCGCACTCGACCGGCGCGCGCGACGACGCGATGCAGCGGCGGGCGCTGGAGGCGGTGCTGGTTCATTATGCCGAGCCGGCGAACAATCCAGTGTCCGGCGTATATGGCGGGCGGATGCTGGAGGGCGCCGACGCCTGGTGCTGGGACGCGCGGCCGTATCCGGCGTTTCCGGCCAAGGGCGAGGTCTGGGCCGACGCGGGGGCGTGGCGGACAGGCCATTGGCTGAACGGACGCCTGTCGGGCGAGGCGGCGGACCTGGTCGCAACGGTCATCCGGCGGGGTGGATTGTCGAACGACGACTTGGTGATCGGGCCGGTGAAGGGCGAGGTCGCGGGCTATGTGATCGACCGGCCGATGCGAGTGCGCGATGCGCTGGAGCCGTTGGCGGCGGCGCTGAACCTGACCCTGGCCGAGCGAGCAGGGAAGGTCGCGGTGGCCGTGGGGGTGGAGCCGATTGCGCTGTCGCGCGACGGTCTGGCGCTGCCGGATGAGGGAGGAGCGGTGCAGGCTGAGCGGGTGCTGGAGCCACCACCGGAAATGGCGCGGGTGCGCTTCATCGACGAGGCGGCGGACTATCAGACGGGCGCAGTGACGAACCATGGCCCGGTCGCGACGGGCGGCGGGAGTGTGGATCTGGATTTGCCGGTGGTTTGCGGCGCCGGGTTGGCGCGAGCCGCAGGACGGCGGCTGGTGGATGCGAGAGCGGGCGTCGAGCGGCTGACGGTCGCGCTGGGGCCGCTGGAGGCGCTGAGACTGGAGCCGGGCGATGCGGTGACGGTCGAGGGTGAGGCGGGCCTGTGGCGGGTGGCGCGGTTGCGGCTGGACGAGCGGCCCGAAGCAGAATTGGAGCCGGTCGGGCCGGAGGGGCTGGAGGACGAGGCGCCGGACTGGCGGCCGGGCGCGGGACCGGTGGCGGTCGGCGAGCCCTTTGTCGTGGTGCTGGACCTGCCGCCGTTACCGGGGCGTGAAGATGACGCGCGGCCGTTGGCGGCGGTGGCGGCGGAACCGTGGCTGGCGATGCGGATACACGCCGGAGCGAGCGCGGGCGCGCTGGTGGCGCGGGGACTGGCCGAGACGCCGGCGACGGTCGGCATGCTGACGGAGCCGTTGAAACCCGGCGTGGTCGGGCGCTGGGACGAGGTCAATACGCTGGTCGTGCGCCTGGAAGGGAGGGCGCCGGAAAGTCGGGGTGCGGCCGGCGTTCTGGCGGGCGGATCGGTGCTGGCGGTCGAGACGGCGGGGGGATGGGAGGTCCTGCAATATCGGCGCGCGACTTTGGTCGGGTCGGAGCTGTGGCGGCTGGATGGCCTGTTGCGCGGACAACAGGGGACGGAGGACGCCTGCGCCGCCGGTGCGGCCTCTGGCGCGGCGGCGGTGTTGCTGGACGACACGCTGGTGCGGCTGGCGTTCGATGCAGCGGAGGTCGGGACGCCCCGGCTGATCCGCGTGGCGCCGGATGGGGCGCCGGCGGGTGGGGCGGGGGCGGTCGAAACTGACTTCACCTGGCGCAATCGGCATGCGCGACCGTGGCGGCCGGCGCATCTGCGGGTCGGGGCGGCGGCCGATGGGCTGCGGGTGCGCTGGACCCCGCGCGTGCGCGTGGGCGGCGACCGTTGGGACGGCGAGCCGGTCGAGGTTGATCCAAGGCGGTTCAGGCTGCGGGTGCTGGACGGCGCGGTGGAGCGACGGGCCTGGGAGGTCGAGGAGCCGGAGGCGGTCTATCCGGTTGACTGGCTGGCGGCGGATCTCCCGGGTGGCGCGGGAGAGAATGCGCGGATCGCGGTGGCGCAATGGGGCGAGGGATATGGTTGGGGGGCGGAGGCGGCGGTTTCGATCCTTCTTTGAGGTGGGCGATTTACACGCCGTCATCCTCGGGCCTGATCCGAGGATGACGGAAGAGAGGCGCAGCGCAGGGCAGGATTGATCGCGCCCCTTTGCGCGGGCGGCCCCATGGCTTAACTGACGCTTCTGAACGCGTGAGGACGGAGCGGAAGTGGCCGGCGATCCCTACAAGGAACTGGGCGTCGCGCGTAGCGCGAGCCAGGACGAGATCAAGAAGGCGTTCCGCAAGCTCGCCAAGACGCTGCACCCTGACAAGAATCCGGGCGACAAGGGCGCCGAGGAACGGTTCAAGCGCATCACCGCGGCCTTTGACCTGCTGGGCGACAAGGACAAGCGGGCCAAATTCGACCGGGGCGAGATCGACGCCGACGGGCGTGAGCAGTTCCGCGGCTTCGGCGGAGGCGGGGCGCCTCGCGGTGGCGGCGGGCCGGGCGGAAGCTATACCGGCGGGCCGGGCGGACGGGCCGGGTTCGAGAACATCGACCTGGACGAGATCTTCGGCATGTTCGGCGGGGGCGCGCGTCCGGGGACCGGGCGGCCGTTCTCGACCAAGGGACAGGACGTCAAGGCGACGCTGGAGATCACGCTGGAAGAGGCGATCGCCGGGGCCACGCGGCGTATCCAATTCTCGGACGGTCGCATGCTGGACGTGGCAATTCCCAAGGGCGCGGGCGACGGCCAGACGATTCGACTAAAGGGCCAGGGCGCGCCGGGACGCGGCGGGCCATCGGGCGACGCCTTGATCGAACTGACGATCGCGCCGCACCCGATCTATCGCCGCGAGGGCGCGGACCTGACCATGGACCTGCCGGTGTCGGTTCCGGACGCGGTGCTGGGCGGCAAGGTGCAGGTGCAGACCCCGGACGGGGCGGTGATGATGACGCTGCCGGCGGGCTCCAACTCGGGCAAGGTGCTGCGGTTGAAGGGGCGGGGCGCCCATGCCGACGGCAAGCGCGGCGACCTGCTGGCGAAACTGGTGGTGACCCTGCCGGACGCTCCGGACGAGACGCTGACCAAATTCGCCGAGGAATGGCGCGAGAAGCGACCGTACAAGCCGGGTCGCTGACGCCTTTCATCCGTCCCTCCCAATCGTCATGCCAGAGACGCCTACGCCATGATCGCCAAGCCCGACCTCAAGCCCGCACGGCCCTGGTTTTCCGCCGGGCCGACGGCCAAACGACCGGGCTGGTCGCTGGCGGGGTTGCCGTCGAACCTGCTGGGCCGGGGCATTCGTGCGCCCGAGGTTGTGGAGCGGTTTGCCCACGGCCTGCAGCTGACGCGCGAGGTTCTGGCCCCGCCTGAAGACTATGTGATGCTCTATACGCCCGGCTCGGACACCGGCGCGGTCGAGGCGGCGCTGTGGGGCATGCTGGGCGAGCGGCCGGTGCAGGTCATCGCCTATGAGAATTTCGGCCTGACCTGGGCCGTCGACGTGCACGACCATCTGAAGCTGGAGCCCGAGGTGTTGACGGCGGCCTGGGGCGACCTGCCGGACCTGTCGCGGGTCGATCCGAACAAGGACGTGGTGTTCCCGTGGAACGGCACGACCTCGGGCGTGCGGATGCCGGACGGCGACTGGATCGCCGACGACCGCGAGGGGCTGACCATCTGCGACGCGACCTCGGCCGCCTTTGCGCAGCCGCTGCCGTGGGACAAGCTGGATGTGACGACCTTCAGCTTCCAGAAGGCGCTGGGCGGCGAGGCGGGCATCGGGGTGATGGTGCTGTCGCCGCGCGCGGTGGCCCGGCTGGACAGCTACCGGCCCGAGCGGTCGATCCCCAAGGTGTTGCGCCTGACCGACAAGGGGCGGTTCGACCGGACGCTGGCGGACGGGGTGGTGATCAACACCTTCTCGATCCTGACCATCGAGGACTGGATCGACGCGCTGGACTGGGCGCGGAACGTGGGCGGGATCGAGGAACTGATCCGGCGCACCAACGCCAACTATGCGGCGCTGGCTGAATGGGTCGAGCGGACCGACTGGATCGCCTTCCTGCCGGACCGGCCCGAAATCCGCTCGACCACGTCTGTATGCCTGAAATTCACTGATGCGCGCGTGACCGCGCTAAACGAAGCCGGGCAAAAGGCCTTCGTGAAGCGGTTCAAGGCGCTGCTGGAGGGCGAGGGCGCCGTCTATGACATGGAGCCCCACCGCCACGCCCCGCCCGGCCTGCGCCTGTGGTGCGGCTGCACGGTCGAGACGGCCGATGTCGTGGCCGCGACGCCCTGGCTGGAATGGGCGTTCGAAAGGGCATGGGATCACTGCGCCCTATAACAATCTTTAAAGATTCGTCGTGTTGCGAGTCGCGGGGGGGATGTGTATATGTGTGCCTTGATAGAAGCCGCCTTAACCGACCGTTCAACCTTGACAGCCAGAATGATTTGCGTGGATCACCGACTCGATACGGAGTTGCGTGAACCTTCGTGTGTCTGGCCAGTTGTGTTGGATGTGTCTGCTTTGTTGGCTATCTGAGAAAGGAGGAACATATGATGTCTGCAATTGATCGCGCTGCCAATGCGCTGTTCCCCGCCGAGGGAAGCCGAGTTGCAAACGTGAAGTTCATGCTTGGTGGTCGCCGCGATATTACTGCGGTGGATCTGGCTGATCAGTTCGTCCGCGCGGACTCGCAGGTTCGTGGTGGGGGTATCCAGGCAACCACGAATATTGACGGTGATTTGACGGCTTAACCAAGCTTCGCTAGCTAAGGTGTTCAACACCTTGGCTAGCGCATGCATTTTTCCGAACTCTATGAGTATGCTAATGGGCTGGACGAGCCATTCGTACAGCTCGATCTCCTCGTAAAGAGGATAATTGCCCATCATCCCCATATAGGTGACGTGAACTATTATCCGGTCGATGTGAATCCGGATATAATGATAGCTCACATGCTTTATGAGCGGGATAGGTCAAGTCCTTACGAGGAGGACTTCACGGTTGCCAATATTCGTTATTGGCAGGGGCTTGATCATCCGCCCTACTGGCTCCGGCGCTGGGTTTGTTGCAAGGAGCTAATGCACGTCTTCGACACAGCGGACGAGAAGACGAATACGCGCGAGCGTTTTGTCCAACTTCTGGACGAGCTTACTTCAAATCGTATCTTGGAAGATGCCTCTCCGATGTTTGCGTCCGAAGGGGAGGCAATGTGGATGGCGTTGGCTGTCTTATGTCCAGCCAAGCTTCGAGCACAACACCGGCCACGATGGATCGCACGCGAAGTCACAGACTACGATGTTGCTTTAGCGCTAAAATTGCCGGAAGCCTTGGTTCCCTCGATAATGAGCGACTACTACGATGTTGCTCTTGAGCGCTTGCTCAAGAAGGACTGCCATAAGTAGGTGACTAAATACGGCGACACCTGACGATTCCCCCGCTATAGGCTGCGCCCGCATCCGAAATTCCGGACAGCGGAGAGACGATCTTGGCGAACGTAGCGGTGGTCGGCGCCCAGTGGGGCGACGAGGGCAAGGGCAAGATCGTCGACTGGCTGTCGAACCGGGCCGACATGGTCGTGCGGTTCCAGGGCGGTCACAACGCGGGCCATACGCTGGTCGTGGACGGCAAGGTCTACAAGCTGGCGCTGCTGCCGTCGGGCGTAGTGCAGGGCAAGCCGTCGATCATCGGCAACGGCGTGGTGGTCGATCCCTGGCATCTGGTCGGCGAGATCGAGAAGATCCAGGCGCAAGGGATCGAGATCAGCCCCGCCATCCTGACCATCGCCGACAACGCCTGTCTGATCCTGCCGATCCATCCGGCCCTGGATGTAGCGCGCGAGGCCGCCGCCAGCGCGCCGGGCGCCAAGATCGGAACGACCGGCCGCGGCATCGGACCGGCCTATGAGGACAAGGTCGGTCGCCGCGCCATCCGTGTCTGCGATCTGGCCAACGAAGATGACCTGAAGATCAAGATCGACCGCCTGCGCTCGCACCATGATCCGCTGCGTGCGGGTCTGGGGCTGGAGCCGATCGACCCGGCGGCGCTGCTGGCGCAACTGCTGGAGATCGCGCCGAAGATCCTGCCCTATGTGAAGCCGGCCTGGCGTGTGCTGGATCAGGCCCAGAAGGCGGGCAAGCGGGTGTTGTTCGAGGGGGCTCAAGGGGCCTTCCTGGACGTCGATCATGGCACCTATCCCTATGTGACGTCATCGAACACCGTAGCCGGGCAGGCGGCGGCGGGATCGGGGCTGGGTCCGCGCGGCGTCGGCTATGTGCTGGGGATCGTGAAGGCCTATACGACGCGGGTCGGCGAGGGGCCGTTCGCCTGCGAGCTGAATGACGAGGTCGGGCGGCATCTGGCGACTGTGGGGCGCGAGGTCGGCGTCAACACGGGCCGGGCGCGGCGCTGCGGCTGGTTCGACGCGGTGCTGGTGCGCCAGTCGGTGGCGATCAACGGCATTGACGGTATCGCCCTGACGAAACTGGATGTGCTGGACGGACTGAAGACGCTGAAGATCTGCGTCGGCTATCGCATCAATGGCGAGGTGCTGGATTATCTGCCCAGCAGCCTGAAGGATCAGGCTTCGGCCGAGCCGGTGTTCGAGGAGCTGGAAGGCTGGAGCGAAAGCACCGGCGGGGTACGGACGTTCAAGGACCTGAACGCCCACGCATTGAAGTATGTGCGTCGGATCGAGGAACTGATCGGCGCGCCGGTGGCCCTGCTGTCGACCAGTCCCGAGCGGGACGACACCATCCTGATGCGCGACCCGTTCCAAGGGTAGAGTCGAGGCGGATTACGGCAAAGCTTTGCAACCCCGCCTTAACGGCTGATGGTTAAGGCTGGCGGCCTAATCGGAGCCGCCTCGCCTTGTTCGCCATCGACGCCAAGACCCTGAACCGGATCGAGCCGGTCGTTCGCCGGACACTGGTGATCGATCCGAATCCGCATTCGGCGCGTCTGTTGATGGACGTGATGAAGGCGCTGGGCGCCCGCGAGGTGGTGTCCGAGCCGGACAACAGGCGGGCCATGGCGATGGCGCGGGATCTGGAGCCGGGCCTGATCTTTACCGAGCGCAGTGGCGACGGGCTGGACGGCGAGGAACTGACGCGGCTGATCCGGCGGTCGGGCATGCAATGTCGCCGGGCGCCGATCATCATGGTCACGGCCGACGCCACCGCCAGTTCGATCATGGGCGCGCGCGACGTCGGCGTGCACGAATTCCTGCGCAAGCCCTACACCTCCAACGACCTGTTCAAGCGGATCGAGAACGTGGCGTTGAAGCCGCGCGACTGGATCGAGGCGGTCGGTTATGTCGGCCCCGACCGGCGGCGCTTCAACTCGGGCGAATATGCCGGACCGGCCAAGCGGCGCAGCGACAAGCCAGCCTCGGCCGCAGCGGAGGCAGCGGCGGTCAAGGATCAGGCGATGCGCATCCTGGGCTCTGCCATGACCCAGTTCGACAACGATCCGGCCCAAGCCGTCCGCGCGATCCGCCAGCAGGCCGAAACGCTGAAGGCGCTGGGGATCAAGACCGGCGATACGTCGCTGGTGATCGCCTCGGCCGGGCTGGAGACCTGTTTCGCCGGTCCCGCGCCGACCAAAGCCAGCCTGAACGGACCGGTCGACGCGGTGCTGAAGCTGGCCGATCCGGAGACGCTGGCGCGCAGCGCCTGATCGCCGGGCCTGATCTAGGATCAGGCGTCGACCAGATTGCGCTCTTCGGCGGCGGCGCGCATGGCCTTCTGCAGTTTCTCGAAGGCGCGGACCTCGATCTGACGCACGCGCTCACGCGACACGCCGTACTGACCAGCCAGCTCTTCCAGTGTAACCGGATCGTCCTTGAGGCGACGTTCGGTCAGGATGTGCTTCTCGCGGTCGGTCAGTTCCTCCATGGCTTCCTGCAACAGGCCCATGCGGATCGACTTTTCCTCACTCTCGGCCAACTGCGTCTCTTGCGAGACGGCGGTGTCGTCGGCCAGCCAGTCCTGCCATTCGCTTTCGCCATCCGCACGCAGGGGCGCGTTCAGCGAGGCGTCGCCGCCGAGGCGGCGGTTCATGTTGGTGACCTCTTCTTCCGACACGCCCAGCTTGGTGGCGATGGCGGCGAGGTGTTCGGGGTGCAGATCGCCTTCCTCGAAAGCCGAGATCTGGCTCTTGGCCTTGCGCAGGTTGAAGAACAGCTTCTTCTGCGCGGCGGTGGTGCCCATCTTCACGAGCGACCAGCTGCGCAGGATGTATTCCTGGATCGAGGCGCGGATCCACCACATGGCGTAGGTCGCCAGGCGGAAGCCCTTGTCCGGATCGAATTTCTTGACGGCCTGCATCAG
>NZ_SDZL01000013.1 GCF_004210735.1 Brevundimonas sp. | reverse complement strand
TGCTTTCTGTGGCGCTATCCCTCGGGTCACCCCGGGCGGGCGTTACCCGCCGCCTTTTCACCGTGGAGCCCGGACTTTCCTCGACGGAGCAAGCCCCGCCGCGACCGCCCGGCCGTCTGGTGGGCGTCAGATGCGCGTTTTGAGCGCCCGGATCAAGCCATGACGCTAGAGAACGCCCGTCACGCTCTCGGCGCTGGCCAGCTGCAGCAGGCCGACCAGGCGGGCGCGGGTCTCGCCGTCCGCGATCCCGTCGACGCGGTCGGGCCGCCAGTGGCGCTGGAAGGCCTCGACCGTCAGGCGGGTCTGGTCATCGTAATCGCCGCCGGGTTTCAGCCCATAGCCCAGCCTGTGCAGGCCCGAGCGCAGGACGATGACGCCCAGCCCTTCGTCGCCCGGCGACAGCGGGCCACCCAGCGCCGCGATCCGCTCGGTCGCCGGCTCGAACCACAGGCCGTGGCCGGCCTGGGCCAGTTGTCTCCAGGGGAAGAGCTCCCCCGGATCCTGCTTGCGGCCGGGGGCGCAGTCGGAATGGGCGATGATGCGGGCGTCCGGGACGGTCCAGCGCGTGCGGATGTCGGCGACCAGGTCGATGACCCTGTCGATCTGCGCCGAAGGAAAGGGGCGATAGCCGAATTCGTGCCCCGGATTGACGATCTCGATACCGATGGAGGCGGCGTTGACGTCGGTCTCGCCCTGCCATTCGCCCCGGCCCGCGTGCCAGGCGCGCCGCTCTTCGGGGACCAGGGACAGAACCCGCCCGTCCTCGTCCACGACATAGTGGGCCGAGACCTCGGTGCCGGGATCGCGCAGGCGGGCGATGGCGCCCTCGGCGGTCTGCATGCCGGTGTAGTGAAGGACGATCATGTCCGGCGGCCCGCGCCGGGCGTTGAAATTGGGCGATGGGGCGTCGGTCAGATCAAAGGGCGGCATGGCGAAGCGCGCGCGTCAGCGGCTTTCCCGCTCCCAGCCATAGGTGACCCAGGTGTCCCCGACCTTGCGGGCGTCGATCACACCCTCGGCGGCGGGGGCCGGCGCCATGCGGCGACGCGCGCGCACGGCCAGACCGGCGAAGAAGACCACGACCCCGGCGGTCACCGCGATCACGGCCACGGCGGCGGCGGTGATGACGGCCAGAACGGCGCCCACGGTCATGGCCACACAGGCCGCGATCAGTCCGCCCAGCCACATGATCGGCGCCATCAGCCCGGCGCCGCGGCGGCGGGACTGGAAGCCGAGGTGGAACACCTTCCGGGACTGGGTCATCGATTTCCCTTTCGGACGCTCATACTGAACGCCTTGGGCGCAATGTCGGTCCACTGACATGAACGGTCAATGGATGGACGCTTCACAGGCGAGTGTGTCGCAGCTTTTTTCCGGTCCGGTTCAGTGAACCGGCTGGTCGGCCAGAACCGTCGCCCCCTGCCCGCGCATCCGGTCGGTCCGAACCTCGCGCGCCAGGGTCTGGACCTGCGGGTCGGCCATGACGCCGCCCAGCATGACCAGGGCGCGCGCGCTCTCGCTCTGGACGCCGAAGGCGGAGGACAGCGCCTCCCACGGCGATTTGGGCGTCGGATAGCGCTTGTACCGCACCGAGGTTTCGGCCGGAATTTTGGCCAGCACGCGGGCGCGGGCGATGGCTTCGGTCAGGCCGCCAAGTTCGTCGACCAGACCCAATTCCTTGGCCTGGGCGCCGGTCCAGACCCGGCCGCGGGCGATTTCGCGGACCCGCTCGACCGGCAGTTTACGGCCCGTGGCGACGCGGGTGACGAAGGCTTCGTACGTCCGGTCCATCGAAGCCGCGAAGGCCGCACGCTGGGTCGGGGTGAAGGGTCGGACGGTCGAATAGGCCGAGGCGTAGTCGCCGCCAACGCTGAGGTCGCGCACATCGACGCCGAAACGGCCCAGGGCGTCGGCCAGCACGAATTTGCCGCCATAGACGCCGATCGAACCGGTCAGGGTCGAGGGCTGGGCGACAATGGCCGAGGCTTCGGAACTGATCCAGTAGCCGCCGGACGCGGCATAGGCGCCCATGGACACGACGACCGGCTTGCCCGCCGCCTTGGCCGCGCGCACGGCGGCCAGGATCTGTTCCGAGGCGTCGGGCGAACCGCCGGGCGAGGATACCCGGAAGACGATGGCCTTCACGTCCTTGTCCTCGATCGCCTGATAGATGGCCTCGGCCACGTCATCCGAACGCATGTCCGAGCTGGAGGCGAAGGGATCGGCGCCGCCACGGCCCGTGACGATGGCCCCTTCGCCGCCGACGATGGCGATGGCGTCGCGGCCCGAGCCGTTCCGCTCGCCCCGGGCCGAAGCGTAGTCATGGAATTCGACGATCTCGGCGTTGCGGCCCGCGCGGCGCTTGATGGCGGCCTCGGCTTCCTCGACCTGGCCGATCTTGTCGATCAGCTTGCGTTCCAGCGCCTGCTGGGCGGACCAGGGCCCGGCCTCGATCGCCGTCTTCAGCGCGACGGGCGTGGTCTTGCGATCCTGGGCCACGGCGGTCAGGGCGGTGTCGTAGATCGAGCCCATCCACGCCAGCATCGCCTCGCGGTGCGGCTCGGTATAGTCTTTACGGGTGAACTGGTTGACGGCGTTCTTGTATTCGTAGCGCTGCTCGAAATCGGCGCGCACGCCGTATTTGTCGAAGGCCCGGCCCAGGAACATCGTCTCGGCCGACAGGCCGGCCAGCTGGAAGTTCGAGGTGTTCTGCATCCACAGCTCGCCGGTCGAGGCGCCGATCATATAGCTGGAGACGCTGGTCCCCACGGGCATGAAGCCCTGGCTGTGGGCGATCACCGGCTTGCCCGAAGCGCGGAAGCGGCGGATGGCCTGACGCACCTCGTCGGCGGCGGCGGGGGTGATCCCGGCCTCCGGCAGGCGGATCAGCAGGCCCTTTACGTGACGGTCCTTCTCGGCCTGGGCCAGAACGTCAACGACGCCGACCACCGACAGGCCCGAGCCGCCGAAACCGGCGAACGGATTGGTCGGCGCCTGATCGGTCAGGCCCTCGCGCAGGTCCAGCTCCAGCACCGTATTGGTCGTGGTGGCGGCGGGCTTTGACGCGCTGGCCACGATCAGGGTGATCAGGAAGACCGGCAGGACGATCACGAACAGCACCAGCCCGGTAAAGACGCCGAGCACGGTCAGGAAGAACTGTTTCATCGCTGGAAGGCTATCCGATCGTTCGGCCGGGCGCGGCCGGGACCGACCATAGGCCCCGAACCGTCACCGTCAAATGAAGGTCGCGTCATGCGCGAACCGGGACGCAGACCCAGGTCAGGCCGCGCGTGTGCAATGCAGCAAACGTGATTGATGCGCTGCGGTTCAATCCCTATATCAGCCTTCTGCGAGCGGGGGCCCATCGCCCCGCGTATTGTCGGAGACCGCGCTCCCATGCTGGTCACCCTGATGAAGTCGAAGCTGCACCGGGCCACCGTGACCCAGGCCGACCTGGATTACGAAGGCTCTATCGCCATCGACACCGACCTGCTGGACGCGGCGGGCATCTTTGCGCACGAGCAGGTCGATGTGCTGAACATCACCAACGGCGCCCGCTTCACCACCTACGCCATCCCCGCCCCGCGCGGTTCCAAGGTGATCGGCGTCAACGGCGCCGCCGCCCGCCTGGTCCAGAAGAACGACAAGGTGATCGTGGTCACCTATGGCCAGCTGCCGGCCGAGGAAGCCCGCAACTACACACCCATCGTGGTCCTGCTGGACGACGGCAACGCCATCAAGCGCGCGGCTTGACGCCGGCTTAGCCGTAACCTCCCCTGTGCCGAACAGGGGAGAACACTAATGATCCGATACGCCGCCGCCATGGCGCTGCTGCTGGCCACGCCTGCCGTGGCGCAGGACGCCCCGACACGCCCCTCCATCACCGTGACCGGGCGCGGCAAGGTCGAGACGCCGCCCGACACCTTCCGCATCAATGCCGAGATCGAAGGCCAGGGCGCGAACCAGGTCGACGCCCTTCGCGCGCTGGCGGCCGTCCAGACGCGGGTCGAGGACATCAAGGCGCTGGAAGGCCTTGAGCGGGCGCGCCTGACGACCGGTTCGCCCAGCGTATCGCCGACGTTCGATCCCGCGTGCGAAAAGGACGACTATGGCGATAAGGACGATTGCCCGATCACCGGCTACGTCGCCTCCAGCAGCCTGACTCTCGAAGCCAGCCCGGTCGCACGCGCGGGCGATGCGGTGTCGCTGGCCTCGGAACGGGGCGCGCGGAGCGCAAATGTCACATCGTTCTATCTGGGGGACGACGCCGGACAGGCCGTTGAGGCGCAGCGCGCGGCTTTCGCCGACGCCCGTCGGCAGGCCGAAACGCTGGCGACCGCCGCCGGACAGCGGATTGTGCGAGTATTGAAGCTGCAGAACCCTGGTGACCGAAATGTAGCCAGGGAAATGTACGGCTACGGCTACGTCGACGATGTCGTAGTGACGGGCAGTCTAGCTAGACCAACCATTTCCCTGACCGTAGCGCCTCCGCCCGTGAGGACGGAGGCGCAAATTCAGGTGACGTTCGAGATCGAGTGATCAGCGAACGATGTCGTAAACGCCGGTGACATCGATGCGGACGGTCAGTTCGCCGGGCGCGACCGGGGTGCTGGCGCCGGCCGAATCCATGGCGGCCATGCGGTACATCGGCGTCGGCGGCTGGGGCGTATAGCCGCCGCCCTCGGTCAGGGTGCGGATGCCGCCCAGGCGGACGTTCAGGGCTTGGGCGTACAGCTGGGCCTTGGATTGCAGGGCGCGGACAGCCTCCTGGCGGGCGCGGTCCTCGGCCGCCTTGGGGTCCTTCAGCGCGAAGCCGATGCCGTCGATCTGGTTGACGCCGGCGCCGACCACGGCGTCGGCGGTCGAGCCGACACGGGTCAGGTCGTTGATGGTCACCGTCACGCGGTTGTTGGCCTGATAGCCGCGCAGCTTGGGCGGCTCGTTCTGAACATAGTCATACTGCGGCGACAGGTTCAGGCCCGAGGTCTGGATATCGCGCTCGGCGATGCCGGCGCGGCGCAGGGCGGTCATGACCTGGGTCATGCGCTCGGCGTTCTGGCTCATGGCGGCGGCGGCGGTCGGCGCCTCGGTCACCACGCCGAAGGTGATGGTGGCCATGTCGGGCGCGGCCTTCACCTCGCCATAGGCCGACAGGTTCAGCGACGGAGCGGGCTGCATCATGTGCATGCCTCCATGGTCCATGGGGGCCGTCTGGGCCAGGGCGGCCGGCGCCGTCAGGGCCGTCGCGGCCAGAAGGGCGCCGCCAAGCGCAAGAGCGCGGAATTTGCGGGTCATGTCAGTCTCCAGTGAGGACGATCCGTCGAGCGACGCAGCGTGACGCGGCGTCATGGCCGAACCTTGGCCTTTCGCGCCTGAATGAACGCACAGGATGGGCGTGCAGGTTCCATTCATCGGCGTGAAATCGACGAAAGGTTCGGTGCCGGATTGCACTGCACTCCGCGAAAAAAAAGAGTGCATGCAGTGCAATCAGTGCAATGGCTCGTCGAGAACGCCGGGGCGGGGAGCGAAGGCGGCGCGGGGCGACGGAGCTGACATCCGCTCAGTATGAACGCGCCCGCGACCCAGGCGGGCCGAAGGCCTCGGCGAACGGAAAGCCGGCCCGATTTCAACGCCGTGGCGCGCCGCGATAGGATGGCCGAGCGGTTCGAGCTATCGCTTTCCGCGCGGCGCTTTGCAGCCGCCGCCGCCTCTGCTAGGCGAAACCTCCCCGCTGGGAATCCGCCGGAGGGGCCCGTAGCTCAATGGTTAGAGCCGACCGCTCATAACGGTCTGGTTGGGGGTTCGAGTCCCTCCGGGCCTACCAGCGCGCATTCTGAAATTCAGTGTGACATCGGCTGCGGGTCAGTCGATCCGGCGTTAGACGCAAACGCGTCGAAAGGCTGTCGATCCGTCGAAATTGGTTAGCTCGCAGGCAAGCGCAGCAATAGCCGATGGCCTCAAACAAAGAGGTCCTTCATGAAACTCGGAATCGTTACAGCTGCAGTGTTGGCCGCAGGCCTGCTTACAACTGGCCACGCCTCGGCCCAAGAAGCGTGCGCTGGCACTTCGGCGAATACGCCGACTGAAAATTATGCGCTGGCCTGCGGGCGTGAAGCGAATGCAGATGGTTTCGGGTCGACCGCCGTCGGATCGGTATCCACGGCCGGCGCCACATATGCGACTGCGCTAGGCCATCTGGCCAAGGCAAACGGAGCAGCATCCACCGCTATCGGAGCGGTTTCTGAAGCCGGAGAAGGAGGAACCGCTATTGGCACGGGTTCTTGGGCCCAAGGGACCAACAGTGTCGCTTTGGGAGCAGGCAGCATCGCCAGTGAAGCCGACACCGTCTCCTTCGGCAACGCCAACATCAAGCGTCGAGTGACCAATCTTGCCGACGGGATCGCCGCCACTGACGGCGCCACGGTGGGACAACTGGACACCCGGCTGGCCGCTGCCGCTGTCGCAGCCCGCGCCTATGCCGACGAGGGCGACGCACAGACCCTTCAGGCGGCCAACGCCTACACCGACGCGCAGATCGCAGCGGTGACCGGCGGGTCAAAGGCCATGCAGGAATACGCCAACTCGGGCACCGCGGCCGCCATGGCCGCCGCGACGATTCCGCAGGCTTTCGCACCGGGCGGAACGTCGATCGGGGCGGGCCTGGGTCACTGGCGCGGTGAGTCAGCGCTTTCGATCGGCGCATCTCATCTGCTGGACTCGGGACGCATCAGCATCCGCGGCAGCGCCAGCCTGGCCAACCGTGGCGGCTCGGGTGGCGCAGTGGGCGTAGCCTTCAATTTCTAAGCCAGCCGTCTTCACAGCAAAGCCCGCTCCGGGTCGTCGGGGCGGGCTTTTGTCGTTCAGGCCGCGCGTTCGAAAGGCGTCAGTCCTCCGACGGCGCCTCTTTGGCGGCGGCGCGTTTTTCGGCTTTCGCGGCGGCCTTGGCGGCGGCTTTGGCGGCTTCGGCGCGTTCGCGCTCCTGGCGTTCGAAACTGTAGTTGGGCTTGCGGGCCATCGGCGATCCTGACATGGGCGCCGGAAGAGACCGGCCCGCTATATCTGGCCTGTCGGGCCGCCTTCGACAACCATTGACGAAAGGCGGCCCTTTGACACGGCCTCTAGCGCTGGCGTGCGAACCGGCCCGCGCGCCAGGCCATCCACAGGACAACGACGCCCACGCCGGTGCCGACGATCAGGCCGGGGATCGACGCCTCGGGCCCGAACGCGCCGCCGGTCAGATAGGGCGAGAAGCCGTCGCGGGCGGTGCTGACGGCGATGCCCGTGCCGAACTGGGTGCCCGAGACGGCGGCGCCGAACAGATAGCCCTGGGCGAAATTCCAGGCCCCGTGGACGCCGATCGAGACCCACAGGCGGCCGGTCAGGGCGTAGAAGGCGCCCAGCATGATCCCGGCCTCGACCGCGATACAGACGGCGGCGAACCAGGTGGCGTTCGGATTCGACAGGTGCAGGGCGCCGAACAGGGCGGCCGAAAAGGCGAAGGCGACCCAGGGGCCGAAGGCGCGCCACATCAGGCGCAGCACGATGGCGCGGGTCATGACCTCTTCGATCACGCCGGACTGCAGGGTCAGGCCGACCGATTCCCAGGCGCTGGCCGGGCCCTTCCAGGCGAATTCGTACAGGCCGAAAGCGAACATGATGGCCATGACGGCCGAGAACATCACCGTGCCGGTGATCCAGCCCGCCAGCAGGCCGCCGGGGGCGGCGCGCAGGGCGATCTCGTCCGCCGGGCGATTCTCTCCGAAACGGACGATCAGGGCGTAGAGGATCAGCGACACCAAAGCGCCGGTCCCGTTGGTCAGGATGTGGGTCGGGCCGCTTTGCGGGACCAAGGCGTCCAGCACCCCGATGGAACCGTAGGAAGCGAACGCCACGGCAAAGAACAGCGCCACCATCCAGCCGACGGCGCGCAGCCAGCGCAGCGGTCCCGGATGCAGGACGCGGCGGTCCCCCAGCGTGACGGGCACGCCCCAGGCGCGGAAATCAGTCATGGTTCAATCCTCCCCGAGTGCGGACATCATCCGCATACTCCCCGACAGGAGGCTGGACCCTGGCCGGGCGGGACGCAAGCGGCCCCACGCGATTCCGGCTTACAAATCCGTCACCTGAATGCCGGGGTCAGCGGCCCCAGCGACCGCCGGACCAACGGCTTTCGCCCTGATAGCGACGATCCTCGACATAGCGGCCGTCGCGGTCGTACCAGCCGTAGCCGTCCTGATACTGGTCGTAGCCTTGCAGTGAATAGCCGTCGTCGGCGTAGGCGAAGCCCAGGATGCCGTCTTCCTGTTCCCACCAGTCGCGGGGATAGGGGCCGAAGGCGCAGGACCAGCCGTCACCGCCGCCCCAGTGCGGCTCATAGCGGTCGCGCCAGCGGGGGCGGAACTGCGGGCGGCAGGCGTATTGCGACCAGACGCGGTTGTCCCGCGCCTCGATGCTGGCGCGCGGTTCGGCGAAGATGACCTGGCGCACGCCGGCGAAGACGTTGTTGGTGACCACCGCCCGGCCCGAGGCGGCGGCGACGCCGACGGTCTGGGCCCGGATGCGGCTGTCGGTCAGGCGCAGTTCGCCGTTGTAGAGGACGGCGCCCTTGTCGGCGCGGCAAATGCGGCTGTTCTTGATGTCGACCGAGGCGCCCTCGACCGCCACGCCCTCGACGTAGCCGCAGATGGCGGTGTTGGCGATCTCGACCCGGCCGTAGTCGCGGCTGGAGCGGACGATGACGCCGATGGAGCGCGGGCCGAAGCTGTTCGGCGCCTCGGACCCCTTTAACGTCGTGGCGGAAATGGTGGCGGTCTGGCCGGCGCCGGGCGTCAGCTCCATGCCCACCTGGGCGCCCGAAACCACGACCTCATAGGCGGTCAGGGTCGCGCGGTCGGCGACGATGGCCGGGGCCACGGTCTGAGCCTCGATCATGGCGTTGCGGATGTCCAGCAGGCCGCCGTCGGCATAGATGGCCGCCTCGTCGCCCGCATGGCGGAAGCCGACGCGGTTCATGACGATCTCGGCGCCGTAGCCGACGATGCAGGCGGCGTCGCCGCCGCGCGGCGAGGCGAAGACCACGTCGCGGATCTCGACCCGCGCGCCCTGGCCCACGGTCATGCAGGGCAGGCCGTCCGGCGCCTGGAGCGTGGGGGTCGGATGACGGTTCCAGTCGCGGGGGTCAAAGCCGCCCTCGCCGATGATGGTCATGGGCTTGTCGATGTTCAGCCAGCCGACGCAGGGCCCGCCCCGCGCACGCAGGATCAGGGTGCCGCCGGGCCGGACGCGGCGCACCGCGCCCTCGACCGCGCCCGTGCCGGGATTGCCGCCGCAATCCACCAGCACGACCTCTTCCTGATACGGCGGGCGGCCCGGGTAGGGCGGACGCCAGCCGGGGCGGTGGTCGCCATAGCTCCAGCGGCGATGCTGGGGCCGGGCGCGGCTGCGGGTCGGCGGGTCCAGCAGGACGCCGAAATTCGGACGGGTCTGGCTTTCGACCTTGGCGGCGGTCTGGGCCTGCGCCTGGGGTGCGGGCGCGCCGACGGCCAATGCGGCGCCGGCGATCAGGGCGGAGAGAACGGCGAAGCGGCGGATCATTCCCGGGCCTCCTTAGCGGCGCTGCGAGCGGGACACCTGGGCCAGGACGGCCTGCAGGCGCGATGCGGACGGGCCGAAGCCCGACAGGGCGGATTCGATCCGCATGACGACGGCCTGGGCCTTGTCCTGATCGGACACGCCGGCGACACCGAGGGCGAAATAGGTCGACAGGGCGAACTTCGCCTCGGGGCTGCCCTGACGCGCGGCCTCCTCGAACCAGTGGAAGGCGCGGGCGTAGTCGGTCGGCACGCCGATCCCTTCGGCGTACATGACGGCCAGCACCAGTTGCGCCTCGGACGAGCCGTTGACGGCGGCCAGCTGGATCGCGCGGACCCGCTCCAGCCACGACAGGCGCGATTCCATCGGATGGCCCAGCATGGCCTCCAGCGTTTCGATCTGGCGCTTGGACAGGTCCTCGGGGCGGGCGGCGACCGTGTCGGTGACGCCGAGGTAGCGCAGCGCCCGGCCAACGTGGACGAACGGCAGGTCGCTCATCCGGGTCAGGGCGTACTCATAGGCGTCGCCGCGCGGGCGGCTTTCGTCCGAGAAGGGCACGCCCGACTGCGGCGCGGTGTTGGGATAGAATTCGAACGGCGGCACCCACTGGCGCGCCTTGGCCTCTACGAAGCGGCCGTATTGCGAGCGGCCGGGCGAGGATTTCTCGAAATCCTTGAGCAGGACATAGGCGCCCACGTCGCCGGTCTGGACCGCCAGATAGTTGTACAGATAGGCGTCCACGTCGTTGCGCTGGAACAGGCTGGCGGCGGTGGGATAGCCGCGACGGCCGACGCGCGGGCCGGGCCCTTCGTTGGTTCCGCGACCGATGGCGCGGCGGGCCTGGGGGTTATCCTCGGGTTCGCCATAGGGGCCGTACAGGCTGTCGTGCAGCCGGGCCAGGGTGCGGAAACCCTGGGCGTCCTGGGTCGACAGGACATAGATGACCCGGTCGCGCACCGCCTCCTGCTCGTCGCGGGTCATCTGCGCCAGTTGGCGGTCCAGCCGCTGATAGGCCATCTGGCGTTCCCACGCCCGGCAGTCGTCATAGCGCGACAGCGGCCGCCAGCCGCCCAGCCAGCCGCGATCGACGCGGTTGATCGGCGCGAACCCCTGCTCGTTCGCCAGCGCCATGGCCAGCCAGACCGAGCTTTCGATCGGGTCCTCGATATTCTTGTCGGTTGCACGCTGGGCCGCATAGCGCGAACCCAGCTCAAGCTGGGCGAAGAAGTCGCCGCGGAAGGCCGCGCGGCGCAGCAGACGCAGGCCCGTTTCCTGGGCGTTGAACTCGGACCCCGTCATCGAGGCGGGGCGCGGACACTGGTTGGCGGCGGCGTCCTTGCGCCAGAATTGCACGTCCCGCGTATCGCAGGCGGCGACGGTCAGCGTAGCGGCCGCCAGCACGACGGCCACGGCCCCGACGGCCAGCGGCGCGCGACCGCGGCCCCGGCCGCGGCGCTCGTCGTCCATGACGTTGTGGTCGCCCATACGCCCCTCGTCCCTCAGGTCCGCGCCGCCCCTGCGACGCCCAGCCGTTAACCATCCTGAATAACGATGGTCTGGTCCAGTTAACTCGCTGTCAAGGTTAACGCTGGTTTGCGACAAAGCGTTGCCGCACTTGGGTCAAATTGAGACAAATTCGACAAACACGCGACGAATCAGCTGGTTGTCACTCGCCTGTCAGGGGAATTCCGGCGCCTCTCGCGGGTCGCAGGTGCAGGGCCTATATGCGCGGCTTACGGAGAATCCCATGACCTACGTCGCCCGCACCGACCGCCCCGCCGACAAGGCCGCCTGCTATGCCGAGGTCGAGGCCGAGATTCTGGCGGTGCTGGACGGCGAGCCGGACCGGGTCGCGCGCATGGCCACGGTCGCCTCAATGCTGAACGACGCGTTCGAGAACTTCTTCTGGACCGGCTTCTATGTGGTCGATCCGGCCAAGGGCGACGAACTGGTGGTTGGACCCTATCAGGGGACGCTGGGCTGTCTGCGCATCGCCTTCGGGCGCGGCGTCTGCGGCACGGCGGCCGCGACGCGCCAGGCCCAGGTGGTCGAGGACGTCCACGCCTTCCCCGGCCACATCGCCTGCGACAGCCGCTCGGCCAGCGAGATCGTGGTCCCGGTGCTGGATGCGTCGGGAGACCTGATCGCCGTGCTGGACGTGGACGCGACCGAAAAGGCCGCCTTCGACGCCGTGGACGCCGAGGCGCTGGAACGGCTGATGGCGCGAGTGTTCGCGGCCGGTTGATCGGGGCGGGTCTGGCTCTATGGTCCCGCTCCGATAACGGAGAACGACGATGAGCGAACGGGTTGTGGCGATCACGGGGGGACACGGCGTCCTGGGCAGCGCCGTCGTGCAGGCAGCGCTGGACGCCGGGTTGAGCGTCGCCGTGATCGATCACGCGCGCGGCCACACGGTCCCGGACGGTGTGCTGGCGCTGGGCGGGGTGGACCTGACCGACGCGGCGCAGGGCCAGCAGGCCATCGACGCGGTGGCCGAACGATTCGGGCGGCTGGACGCCCTGCTGAACATCGCCGGCGGCTTTATCTGGCAACCGACCGACGCGGCCGACCCGGCGTGGGAGCGGATGTATGCGCTGAATGTGCTGACGGCGTTGAACGCCAGCCGGGCGGCCCTGCCCTATCTGCAGGCATCGGACGAGGGACGGATCGTCAACGTCGGCTCTGCCGCCGCGCTGAAGGCGGGCGCCGGCATGGGGCCCTATGCGGCCGCCAAGGCGGGCGTGCACAGCCTGACGCAGGCCATGGCCGAGGAACTGAAAGGCGGCTCGGTCACCGTCAACGCCGTGCTGCCGTCGATCATCGACACCCCGGCCAACCGCAAGGACATGCCCGAGGCGGACCCTTCGCACTGGGTCGCGCCGGCCGATCTGGCCCACGCCATCCTGTTCCTGGCCTCGCCGCAGGCGCGGGCGATCACGGGCGCGCTGGTGCCGGTCACGGGCCGGGTCTGATGGCCGGGCGGGTCCGCAGCGTCCTGTTTCTGCCCGCCTCGAACGCGCGGGCGATCGAGAAGGCGCGGGCCCTGCCCTGCGACGTGGCGGTGCTGGACCTTGAGGACGCCGTCGCGCCGGACATGAAGATCGAGGCCCGGGCAGCGGCGGTCGCGGCGGCGCGGGCGGGCGGTTTCGGCCCCCGGCTGGCGGTGCGGATCAACGCGCTGGACACGCCGTGGGGCGCCGACGACCTGACGGCGCTGCGGGACACGCCAGTCGACCTGATCGTCGCGCCCAAGGTCGAGAGTGCGGCGGCGGTGCGGGCGCTGTCCGATGCCATGCAGCCCGACGCCCGATTATGGGCCATGATCGAAACGCCGCGCGCCGTGGTTGGCCTGGACGAGGTCGCCTCGGCCGGGGGCGCGCTGGCCGGGCTGATGCTGGGCGTCAACGATCTGGCCAAGGACCTGAAGACAGGCATGTCGCCGGATCGCGAGCCGCTGAAGCCGTGGCTGGCCGCTGTCGTCGCCCAGGCGCGGGCCAACGGCCTGACTGCGCTGGACGGCGTGTTTAACCGCTTTGAGGACGAGACCGGGTTTGCGGCGGAATGCGCGCAGGGCCGGCTGTACGGCTTCGACGGCAAGAGCCTGATCCACCCCCGCCAGATCGACAGCGCCAACGCCGCGTTCGGCCCGACGACGGCCGAGATCGTCTGGGCGCAAAAGGTGGTCGCCGCCTTCGCCGCACCCGAGGCCGAAGCGCTTGGCGTGATCCAGGTCGAGGGCGAGATGGTGGAGCGGCTGCATCTGGCGCAGGCGCAGGCGTTGCTGATGGGCCTCTGAGCCCTTTGTTCCGCCAGAGCTGCAACGGCGTCGGTGGGATTGAGGTCAGAGTTCGCGCGGCTGGCCGGAAAGTCGCGCCCACGCGTCCCCGACTGGCAAGATCTCCAGCCCGGCCGTCGTGGCCGCCCGGATCAGCCGATCCAAATCCTCGGGTCGGCAACCGTAATCCGTCGGCCGATCCTCCACGTCGTGCCCATAGGCGATCAGCCAGCCCTTCCGCTCGGCCGCCTCGGCGACCAGCGCCTCCAGATCGTAGCCGGGCAGGCGGCGGCTCTCCAGGCCGATGGCTTGCAGATTGGCCCGGTCGCAGCGGCCGACGTTGACCCCGTCGCGCACCCCGCGCCCCAGCAGGAAGCGGTCGTCGATCACCCTTTTGGCGGGCACGGTCACGTCCCCGAACGGCCAGGCGAAGCTGGTCATGACGTGGCCGTCCAGCCGCTCGGCCACCCAGGCGGCGTTGGCGGCCAGCTGCGTCTCCAGCCCGGCGCGGTCCAGCCGCAGGGCGCTGACGTGATCGAAGGTGTGGCACCCGACCTCGTGTCCGGCTTCATGCAGGGCGCTCAGATGGTCGACGTCGAACTGGGCCTTGCCCATATTCACCTCGCCGCACAGACCGCCCGCGACATAGTAGGTCGCCTTGACCCCATGCTCGGCTAGCACCGGTCCGGCCTCCGTCCAGGCGCTGGCGGGAAAGTCGTCGAAGCTGACGCTCAGCATCCCGCGCGGCGGCGCGACGGTCGCGGTGCGGGCGCCGAGGTAGCGCGCCGCCCGGCGGCGCATCTGGTCGAACTGGGTCTTCATGGCGCGATCATGCCCCGTCGCCGTTCAGGAAGGGTGAAGGCCCCCGCCTTGCTGGACAGCGCTGCCGGCCCTATGGTCCGCCCCCTCCCGAAATCGCACCGAATTCCAGACCGTGGCCGCCAACGAACCGCTCGCCTTCCAGGACCTGATCCTGACGCTTCACAAATACTGGGGCGATCAGGGCTGCGCGATCCTGCAACCCTATGACATCGAGGTGGGGGCGGGCACTCTGCACCCGGCGACGGTGCTGCGCGCCCTGGGGTCAAAGCCGTGGAAGGCCGCCTATGTCCAGCCGTCGCGCCGCCCCGGCGACGGCCGCTATGGCGAAAACCCCAACCGGCTGCAGCACTATTACCAGTATCAGGTCATCCTGAAGCCGAACCCCGACAACCTGCAGGAGCTGTATCTGGGCTCGCTGGCGGCCATCGGCATCGACCCGAAACTGCACGACATCCGCTTCGTCGAGGACGACTGGGAAAACCCCACCGTCGGCGCCTGGGGCCTGGGCTGGGAGGTCTGGTGCGACGGCATGGAGGTGACGCAGTTCACCTATTTCCAGGGCGTCGGCGGGATTGAGGTCGACGTCGTCTCGGGCGAGCTGACCTATGGGCTGGAGCGTCTGGCCATGTACGTCCAGGGCGTCGACAACGTCTATGATCTGAAATTCACCAAAGAGGGCCTGACCTACGGCGAGGTCTTCCTGGAGAACGAACGCCAGCAGTCCGAAGCCAATTTCCACGGCTATGACGTCGCCGCGCTGAAGCGCCGGTTTGAGGATATGGAGCGCGAGGCCGCCCACTTCCTGACGCTGAAGGGCCCGCAGGGCCAGCCGCTGATCCTGCCCGCCTATGACCAGGTGCTCAAGGCCAGCCACCTGTTCAACCTGATGGACGCCCGCGGCGCCATCGCCGTCGCCGAACGCCAAAGCTACATCGGCCGCATCCGCGACCTGTGCAAGGCGTGCGCCCTGGCCCAGGTCGAGCATGAGCGCGCCACCGCATGACGACTGACGACCAGCTGTCACCCCCATCCCAACCCTTCCCCCATCAAGGGGGAAGGGCTCTCTGGCGCGCCCGCGATCAATGGGTGCGGGACGAAAACTGATGCCCCAGCTCCTTATTGAAATCTTCTCCGAAGAAATCCCCGCCCGCATGCAGCAGGGGGCCGCGCGCGATCTGGAACGGATGGCGTCCGAGCGGTTGAAGGCCGCCGGCCTGACGTGGGACGCGCTGACCACATTCGCCGGGCCGCGCCGCCTGACGCTGGTGGTCGAGGGCCTGCCGACCGCCACGCCCGACCGCAACGAGGAGGTCAAGGGTCCCAAGACCTCGGCCCCCGCCCAGGCGCTGGACGGCTTCCTGCGCAAGACCGGCCTGACCCAGGACCAACTGACCGAACGCGACGGCGTCTGGTTCGCCGAGATCAGCCAGCAGGGCCGCGCCACGACCGAGGTGATCGCCGAAAGCCTGGACCAGATCCTGCGCGCCTTCCCGTGGCCCAAGTCGCAGCGCTGGGGCTCGGGCGCCTTCCGCTGGGTGCGCCCGATCCACCGGATCGTCGCCCTGTTCGACGGCGTGGTGGTCCCCTACGCACTGGACCTGGGCAGCACGGTCGGCGGCGAGGGCCGCAAGATCGTCGCCTCCGACGTGACCGAGGGGCACCGCTTCATGGGCAGCGGCCGGCCCTTCGCGGTCAAGGATTTCGCCGACTATCGCGCCAGGCTCGAGAAGGAATACGTCCTGCTGGACGTGGCCGACCGCAAGCTGCGGATTCTTGAGGGAGCCAAGGCCGCCTGCGCCGCGCGGGGTCTGGCGCTGGTCGACGACGACGGCCTGCTGGACGAGGTGGCGGGCCTGGCCGAATGGCCGACGCCGATCCTGGGCGACATGGACCCGCAGTTCCTGTCCCTGCCGCCCGAAGTGGTCCGCCTGTCGATGAAGGTGCACCAGAAGTATTTCGCCGTCCGCGATCCGGCCAAGGATGGGCTCGCCCCCAACTTCCTGGTCGTCGCCAATGTCGAGGCGAGCGACGGCGGCGCGGCCCTGACCGCCGGTAACAGCCGCGTCCTGTCGGCCCGCCTGAACGACGCCCGCTTCTTCTGGGACGAGGATCAGAAGGTCGGCTTCCAGGCCTGGCTGGACAAGCTGTCCGGCGTCACCTTCCACGCCAAGCTGGGCACGATGGCCGAGCGCGTCGACCGCATCGCCGCCCTGGCGCGCGAGATCGCCCCGCTGGTCGGCGCCGACCCGCATCAGGCCGAGTTCGCCGCCCGCCTGGCCAAGGCCGACCTGGCGTCGGGCATGGTGGGCGAATTCCCGGAACTGCAGGGGATCATGGGCGGCTATTACGTCGCCGCCCTCAAGCCCTTCCCCCTGGATGGGGGAAGGGTTGGGATGGGGGTGACCCCGTCGGCCGATGAAGCGTCAGGCGCGGATACGTCCGCCGCCGCCGTCACCCTCACCCCCAACCCCTCTCCCATCAAGGGAGAGGGGAGCCTGCGGGCGCTGGCCGACGCCGTCCGCGACCACTACAAACCCCAAGGCCCGGCCGACACGGTCCCGACCGCGCCGCTGACCGTCGCCGTCGCCCTGGCCGACAAGCTGGACACCCTGGTCGGCTTCTTCGCCATCGACGAAAAGCCCACCGGCTCCAAGGATCCCTACGCCCTGCGCCGCGCCGCGCTGGGGGTGATCCGGCTGGTGCTGGAAAGCGGCGCCCGCGCTCCTCTAGCGGCGCTGATTACCGCGGCGCTGGGTTCCTTCGTTACCAGCTTCAATCAACGTGCCGCAGTGGTCTCTATCGAAGCCGAAGTGCAGCAGATCGTCAGCCTTGTTGATGTCGATGCTGCCCTCTCGAAGGGTCTCTGGGTGATGCCGGGAGACGCCGTTTATGGCGGCGCTTACAGCGAGGCAGGGCTCGCTGAATCGGCGACTGCGCGTCTAGTCGAGTTGGTCTCGGTAGGCGAGTTGCAAGCTGGAGTTCTCGCCTTCTTCGCCGACCGTCTGACCGTCCTGCTGCGCGATCAGGGCCAACGCCACGACCTCGTCGCCGCCGTCTTCGCGTTGGGCGACGACGACCTCGTCCGCATCGTGCGCCGCGTTGAAGCCTTGGCCGCCTTCCTGGCCACGGACGACGGGGCGAACCTGCTGGCGGGGTACAAGCGGGCGTCGAACATCCTCAAGGCCGAGGAGAAGAAGGGGCCGCTGCCGACCGGCATGGTTCAGACCGGCCTGCCGGGTCAGCCCGAGGAGGAAACGACGCTGGCCTTCGCCGCCGCCGCCGCGTCCACCGCTGTCGACGCCGCCCTGGCGGCCGAGGATTTCGCCGCCGCCATGCGCGCCCTGGCCGCCCTGCGCAGCCCCGTCGACGCCTTCTTCGACAAGGTGATGGTCAATTCGGACGTCCCGGAAGAGCGCGAGAACCGGCTCAAGCTTCTGGGCCAGATCCGCGCCGTCATGGGCCGCGTCGCCGACTTCGCCCAGATCGCGGGTTGAAGCGCACCAAACGACCCTTCTCCCCTCGGGGGAGAAGGTGGCTTGCGGAGCAAGACGGATGAGGGGGCTGCCGGACCGGCCCCTCGACATCAACCTGTCTGCCCGCTGACAGCGCCCCCTCATCCGAGCGCCTTTCGGCGCCCACCTTCTCCCCCGAGGGGAGAAGGGCTAAGGCAGCGCCATGAACGCCGCCGTCCTGACCAATCGCGTGTGGGTCTTCGCCCTGGCGACCCTGTGCTGCCTGCTGTGGGGCAGCGCCTATCCGGCGATCAAGATCGGCTATCGGCTGCTGGCCGTGGCGCCCACGGACATCGCGTCCCAGATGCTGTTCGCCGGCTGGCGGTTCGCCCTGGCCGGCGCGCTGCTGCTGGTGTTCATCACCCTGATGCGCCGGCCGGTGCTGCGGCTGGACGGGCGGCAATGGCGCCAGGTCGGCCTGCTGGGCCTGACCCAGACGACGATCCAGTATGTTTTCTTCTACATCGGCGTGGCCCATGCGACGGGGGCCAAGTCGGCGATCATGAACGCCACCGGCGTCTTCTTCAGCGTCGCCCTGGCTCATTTCATCTATGCCGACGACCGGTTAAGCGGGCGCAAGCTGCTGGGCTGCGTGATCGGCTTCGCCGGGGTGATGGCGGTCAATCTGGGCAAGGGGCCGATGGGCGTGGACTTCAGCCTGCTGGGCGAGGGGTTCGTCATCATCGCCGCCTTCGTGCTGGCCGCCGCCTCCATCTATGGCAAGCATGTCTCGCGCGGGCTGGACCCCATGGTCATGACCGGCTGGCAATTGTTTATCGGCGGGGTCGTGCTGGTGGCCATCGGCCTGATCGGCGGGGGTCAGCTGGGCGCGTTCGACGCGGCCTCGGCCGGGCTGCTGCTGTATATGGCGCTGCTGTCCTCGGTCGCCTTTGCGGTGTGGAGCTTGCTGCTGCGGCACAATCCGGTCGGGCTGATCGCCGCCTTCAACTTCCTGATCCCAGTGTTCGGCGTGGCCCTGTCGGGCCTGTTCCTGAACGAAAGCGTGCTGCGCTGGAGCTATGCGGCGGCGCTGATCCTGGTCTGCGTCGGCATCTGGCTGGTGACGCGCGGCCCGCGCGCCCGGCCGCTGGTGATCGCGCGCAGCCACTAATCTGAAGCCCTCCCCTCGAGAGGAAGGGAGTCCTGCGCGTCTTGCCGCAACGCAACATTTCCTCACGCATTGTTACAGGCGGCCATGGCCTCGGACCGTCCGGCGCGCTAAAGCCATGACCCATCTGCGAGCGGGGCGAACCCGCCTGATTCCACGGCTCAGGGGCTGATTGATGACTCAGTGGGTGTACGGCTTCGGTGGCGGTTCCGCCGACGGCGACGCGTCGATGAAGAACCTTCTCGGCGGCAAGGGCGCGAACCTGGCCGAGATGTCGTCGCTGGGCCTGCCCGTTCCCCCCGGCTTCACCATCACGACCGAGGCCTGTGTCCACTATTACGCCAATGGCCAGACCTATCCCGCCGCCTTGGCCGATCAGGTCGCGGCCGGCCTGAAAAAGGTCGAGGGCATCGTCGGCAAGACATTCGGCGACGCGGCCAATCCCCTGCTGGTGTCGGTCCGCTCGGGCGCCCGCGCCTCGATGCCGGGCATGATGGACACCGTCCTGAACCTGGGCCTGAACGACCAGACGGTCGAGGGTCTGGCCAAACTGTCCGGCGACCGCCGCTTCGCCTTCGACAGCTATCGCCGCTTCATCCAGATGTATTCCAACGTCGTGCTCGATCTGGGCCACGACCTGTTCGAGGAAGTGCTGGACGACCACAAGGATCGGCTGGGCGTCTCGGTCGACACCGAACTAACGGCCGAGAACTGGGAACGCGTCGTCGCCGACTACAAGGCGCTGGTCGAACGCGAGATGGGCCAGGCCTTCCCGCAGGATCCCCATGATCAGCTGTGGGGAGCCGTCGGCGCCGTCTTCGCCAGTTGGATGAATGACCGGGCGAAATTCTATCGCCGCATGCACGACATCCCCGAAAGCTGGGGCACCGCCGTCAACATCCAGTCGATGGTGTTCGGCAATATGGGCGAGACCTCGGCCACCGGCGTCGCCTTCACCCGCAACCCCTCGACCGGCGAGGCCAAACTCTACGGCGAATTCCTGATCAACGCCCAGGGCGAGGACGTGGTGGCGGGCATCCGCACCCCGCAGTCCCTGACCCGCGCGGGGCGCGAGGAAATGGGCGAAAAGGCCCCCTCGATGGAAGAGGCCATGCCGGTCGTCTTCGGCGAGTTCGTCGAGGTCGTCGGCCGGCTGGAGTCGCACTATCGCGACATGCAGGACATCGAGTTCACGGTCGAACAGGGCCGGCTGTGGATGCTGCAGACCCGCAACGGCAAGCGCACCGCCAAGTCGGCGCTGAAGATCGCGGTCGATCTGGCCTCCGAAGGCGTGATCTCGCAGGAAGAGGCGGTCAGCCGGGTTGAACCCGCCGCTCTGGACCAGTTGCTGCACCCGACGCTGGACCCGAAGGCCGAACGCAAGGTGGTGGCCGCGGGCCTGCCCGCCAGCCCCGGCGCCGCGACCGGCAAGATCGTCTTCGACGCCGACGAGGCCGAGCGTCTGGCCCAGGCCGGCGACGCCGTCATCCTGGTGCGTGAGGAAACCAGCCCCGAGGACATCCACGGCATGCACGCGGCGCGCGGTATCGTCACCGCTCGTGGCGGCATGACCAGCCACGCCGCCGTCGTCGCGCGCGGCATGGGTCGCCCCTGCGTCTCGGGCGCGGGCGAAATCTCGATCGATGAAAAGGACGGGACCTTCATGGCGCGCGGCCGCACCTTCCGTGCGGGCGAGGTCATCACCATCGACGGCTCCAAGGGCGAGGTGCTGGACGGCGCCGTGGCCATGATCGAGCCGGAGCTGACCGGCGACTTCCAGACCCTGATGGCCTGGGCCGACAAGGTTCGCAGGCTCAAGGTCCGCGCCAACGCCGAAACCCCGCTGGACGCCCGCACCGCGCGCGGCTTCGGGGCCGAGGGCATCGGCCTGTGCCGGACCGAGCACATGTTCTTCGACGACGCGCGCATCGCCGCCGTGCGCGAGATGATCCTGGCCGATGACGAAAAGGGTCGCCGCGCGGCCCTGGCCAAGATCGCGCCGTTCCAGAAGTCGGACTTCGTCGAGCTGTTCACCATCATGGCCGGCCTGCCGGTCACGGTGCGTCTGCTGGACCCGCCGTTGCACGAGTTCATCCCGCACACCGAGGCGGAAATGGACGCCCTGGCCGCGACCCAGGGGCTGGACGCCGCCAAGCTGAAGCGCCGGGCCAAGGAGTTGCACGAAACCAACCCCATGCTGGGCCACCGCGGGTGCCGGCTGGGCGTCGCCTATCCCGAGATCTACGAGATGCAGGTTCGCGCCATTCTCGAGGCGGCGCTGGAGGTGAAGCAGGCGTCCGGTCAGGCCCCGATCCCCGAGATCATGCACCCGCTGGTCGCCTTGGGTCTGGAGATGAAATACCTGCGTGAACTGACCGATCGCACCGCGCGCGAGGTGTTCGCCGGCGCCGGCGACAGCGTCGAATACCTGGTCGGCACCATGGTCGAACTGCCGCGCGCAGCCCTGCGCGCCGGAGACCTGGCCCAGCACGCCGAGTTCTTCTCCTTCGGCACCAACGACCTGACCCAGACGACGTTCGGCATCAGCCGCGACGATTCCGGCCGATTCCTGCAGGCCTATCTGGACAAGGGCATCTTCGAGACCGACCCCTTCGTCCGCCTGGACCAGGACGGCGTGGGCGACCTGATCCGCATCGCCGAGGAGCGCGGCCGCGCCGTCAAGCCGGGCCTGAAGATGGGCATCTGCGGCGAGCATGGCGGCGACCCGTCGTCCATCGCCTTCTGCGAGACGGTCGGCCTGGACTACGTCTCGTGCTCGCCCTATCGCGTGCCGATCGCCCGCCTGGCCGCGGCCCAAGCCGCCCTGTCTGCGCGCTCGGGTCAGGAGCGCGAGAAGGACCGGTGACCCCGCCGGCCGGCCTGACGGTCGCCGTCGTCGGCCCCGGGGCCATCGGCGGTACGGTCGCGGCCTGGCTGTCGCGCAGTCCGCTGGTCCGCGACCTGACCCTGTGCGTCCGTACGCCGCTGGACCGGCTAGTCGTGGACACGCCCACCGGCATGATCGAGGCTGCGCCCCGCATCGTCACCCGACCCGGCGCCGTCACCGCCCCGGTCGACTGGGTTCTGATTGCCACCAAGGCTTATGACGTCGAAGCGGCCGCGGCCTGGCTGGCGCCGCTGGTCGGGCCCGACACCCGGGTGGCGGTGCTTCAGAACGGCGTTGAGCATGTCGCCCGCTTCAGCCCCTTCGTCGATCCCGCGCGCGTCCTGCCGGTGGTGGTCGACCTGCCGGCCGAGCGGTCAGCGACGGGGCGGATCGCCCACCGCCGGGCCGGAACGATGACCGTCCCTGCGGGCGAGGCGGGGCGCGCGTTTGTCGCCCTGTTCGACCACAGCATCATCGAGGTCTCGACCACGGACAACTTCCTGTCCGCCTGCTGGACCAAGCTGGCGCTGAACTGCGCCGGGGCGGTCTGCGCCCTGACCGGCCGTCCGGCGGGCGTGGTCGCGGCGCCGGGCATGGCCGAACTGATGCGCGGCATGGTGCGCGAATGCGTGGCCGTGGGCCGGGCCCAGGGCGCGTCGCTGGACGACGACCTGCCCGACGTGGTGGTCGAGCGCACCCGCGCTTCGCCCCCGGACTCGGTCAACTCGCTGCTGGCGGATCGGCTGGCCGGACGGCGCATGGAATGGGACGCCCGCAACGGCGTCATCGTCCGTATGGGCGCCGCGCACGGTCTGGATGCGCCGCTGAACCGCATGGCGGCCACGCTTCTGGGTGCGCTTGAGTAACGCTGTATGTGTTTCGCGGCCCACAGTTCAGTGGATGTAATTGCTCGACCTCTGGAACGACATCATCGCTGACCTATTTAGTGTCTCGCTGGATGGGGCCGGTGACCGGAGAAGTCACCGCATCTAGGAGTTATAGAAACAATGCGTAACATTCTTCTCGCTACCGCCGCTCTTTCTCTGCTTGCCGCGCCTGCCATGGCGCAAAGCATGTCTTCGCCGACCTATTACGGTACACTGGGCTACAGCCAACTTGATCACTCGGATGGTGATCTGGGCGCCGTGACCGGTCGACTGGGCGCCAAGCTCAACCCCTATTTCGGCGTCGAGGGTGAAGCCTCGTTCGGCGTCAAGGACGATGAATTCACCGTCGCCCCGGGCGTCGATGGCAAGGTCGAACACGAGTACGATGCGGCCGCCTATGTGGTCGGCACCCTGCCCCTCAGCCCGAACTTCGAACTGTTCGCGCGCGGCGGTTACGGCACCTCCAAGATCAAGGCCGAGGTCGGCGGGATCGAAGCGGACGCCGATGGCCAAAGCTGGAACTACGGCGTCGGCGCCAACTACTTCCTGGATGGCCAGAACGGCATCCGTGGCGACTGGACGCGTCGCGACTTCAAGGACGACGGCGGTGAAGCCGACGTCTATTCGCTGAGCTACGTCCGTCGCTTCTGATCGAAGCGCGGCCCATACGAGAAAGGCGCGTCCTGCGGGGCGCGCCTTTTTTCATGTCCGACCGGAAAACGAACTCAGGCGAACTCAGCCGTGATGGCCCAGCGCTGCGACCCCTCGCCGAACGGGCGGAAGAACAGGTCGCGATAGCGTTCGAACACTTCGATGATCCTGGCCGCCAGATCCTGGGTTACGGACTCGCCGCGCTGCCGTTTGAGCGCCGCGACACAGTCGACCACGACCTTCTCATGCGCCGAACCGCCCATCTTCTGAAGGACAGTGGCGACGTCCTGCGCCAGCGGATCCAGGGCCTTGGCCCAGGGATTCGTGTTCTGAGTCATTCGGGAAACCCCCTCGTTCTCGACACTTTGAAACGCCTCGCAAAAACCCGTGCAGGGAGTCAAGCGGAGCCGCGCATTCGTGATCGAGGCGAGTGGATTTTTGAGATCAGGCCCGTTTTCGGACGAACACGGTTCCCGCCGAATAGCCCGCGCCGAAGCTGCAGATCAGACCCACGTCGCCCGTCGCGAACCCGTCCTGATGCAGGTGGAAGGCGATGACCGACCCCGCCGACGAGGTGTTGGCGTAGGTGTCCAGGATGATGACGTTTTCCTCGGGGTCAGGCTCGCGGCCCAGCACCTTCTTGCCGATCATCTGGTTCATGTTGATGTTCGCCTGGTGCAGCCACAGCCGCTTCAGGCCGGTCGGGTCCAGGCCCAGTTCGCCGGCGTGATCCACGATCATCTCGGCCACCATCGGCACCACGTCCTTGAACACCTTGCGGCCCTGCTGGACGAACATCTTGTCGCTGAGGCCGTCCGACTGGATCGGCTCGGTCCCGCCGGTCGGCAGGGCGGCGCGGTTCAGGAAGCCGAAATTGTTGCGGATGTTGTTCGAGAAGACCGTTTTCAACCGCGTGCCCATGATCTCCCAGCCGCCGGGCGCGGCCTGATCCTCGGCCTCCACGATCACGGCCGTGGCGACGTCGCCGAAGATGAAGTGGCTGTCGCGATCCTTGAAGTTCAGGTGGGCCGAGCAAATCTCGGGGTTCACCATCAGCACCGCCTTGACCGAGCCCGAGGCGATGAAGTCCGCCGCCGTCTTCAGGCCAAAGGTCGCCGAACTGCACGCCACGTTCATGTCGAAGGCGAAGCCCTCGATCCCCAGCGCCTGCTGCACCTCGATGGCCATGGCCGGATAGGGGCGCTGCATGTTCGACGCGGCGCAGATCACCGCCCCGATCTCGCTGGCCGGCTTGCCCCAGGCTTTCAGCGCGTCCTGCGCCGCCTTGACCGCCATTTCGGCCAGGATGGACAGGTCGTCGTTCGAGCGCGCCGCCAGATTGGGCAGCATCCGCTCGGGGTCCAGGATGCCCGCCTTGTCCAGGACGAAGCGCGACTTGATGCCCGACGCCTTCTCGATGAACTCGACCGAGGAGCCGGTCTTCATCTCGACCTCGCCGGCGGCGATGGCCTCGGCGTTCTCGGCGTTCCAGGCGTCGGCCCAGGCGTTATAGGCGGCGACCAGTTCCGCGTTCGAGATCGACTGTTCCGGGGTGAACAGGCCCGTGGCGGCGATGACGGCTTTAGACACTGTGTTGTTTCCCTATCGCTCGGCGCGCGGCGCCTCGCTGCTTGAGGGAAATCGGCCCTCGCGGCGAAGTTCGGGCGCCTCGCGCGGACTGGTCCGTTGCGATGACAAACCTCCTCAATAGGACGGTGGAAGGCTCCGGTCGAGACTGGCCTTGATCCCGCGCCACCAGCGATTGACCCGCCCGCGCGGCGGGGCCGGCAGCGGCTGGTCCCGCGCCGCGATCAGCGCCTGGACCAGGTCCTCGGCCTCGCACGGCCAGCCGTCCGGCGTCACATAGACCGGATAGCCGATCAGGGCGGCGTGGATCAGGCCCTGCAAGGATGCGCGGCGCGTCCGTCGCTCGAACGTCATCCGGTCATCGGTCAAACCCCATCCCGCATAGAAGGGCCGGCCATAGACACTGACCGCCTTGCCCCGCATCAACGCCTCGAACCCCGTCAGCGAGGTCAGTGTCGCCAGCCGGTCGCAGGCGTTCAGGCAGTCCACGATATCCAGATCGTCGGCGCCGGCGTCGACCTCTGACATGGCGGCGGCGTCCAGCAGCCCCGGCCGATTGCCCGCCGTCACGTCCGGATGGTTGCGATAGATCAGGAAGGCGTCGGGGTGATCGGCCCGCGCCGCCTTCACCAGACCGGAGTTGGTGCGGATGTCGCCGCAGCCCATCAGGATCGACCGGTCGTTCTCGACCTGACCGACCACCAACAGGATCGGCCTGTCGGTCGGCCAGCTGGCCGGAACGCCCGCGCCCTTCAGATTGTATTTCGACAGGCCCGCCTCGACCACGCGCGCCCTCAGCCGTTCGGCGCGCGCCGCCTGTTCCGGTGACGGCTCGCCCGCCTGGATCAGGCTCTCCAGCCGGCTGGGCCCGGTCGGGTCGTAATAGACGCCCTGATCGTCCAAGGCGACCGACAGGGCGCCGAAGAAGTCGGATCCCAGCCCGCGTGAGCGGATGAAACCATCCTCCATCCGCACGACCGGCCCCTCGAACGCATCAGCGGCGGCCCGGATCTGCGGCGTCTCCTTGCCGGCCCACCAGATCAGCCTGCCGCCCGTCGCCCGCGCATGGGCGACGGCGGCGGATGCGCGCCAGAAGTAGCGGGCACGACCCTTGGGCGAGTTCAGCAGGCGGCGCACCGGCGGCCGCTTGGCCGGGGCGAAGCCGACGGCGGCCCAGTCGCCCGCCAGCCGGTCGGCCCGATCGCGCAGGGCGATCAGCCGTTCCAGCGCCTGCTCGGCCTCGCAGCGCTTGCCGGTGACCGGATTGACATAGCGGGTGTAGGCGATCAGGGCGGCGGCCGCGACCTGCTCCAGATCGCGGGCGACGCCGCGCCGTCCGGTCTGAACGGCGTCTGTCGTCAGCCCCCAGCCGGAGTAGAAGGGCGCCCCAAAGCACCGCACCGGCAGGCCGCGCAGCAGCGCCTCGAACCCCAGCGCCGAGGTCACGACATAGACCGCGTCCACCACCGCCAGCAGGTCCGCCGGTCGCACGTCGGTGTCGATCAGGGTGACGCCATTCAGCATCTCCGCCGGGATGCAGCCCTGTTTACGGCCAGCCGCCACGGCCGGATGGCGCTTGACGATCAGTTGGGCGCCCGGCTCGTCCCGCCGCGCGGCCGCCAGCATCTCGGAAAAGCTGTCCTCGGTCGCCAGCCCATAACCGATCGAGGCGTCGCCGAACGTCTGATCCACGATCAGCACGCGGCGGCCGGGTTTCAGCAGACTTTCGTCCAGCGGCCCGCCCATATTGGTCTTGGACACGCCCGACGCCACGATCCGGTTGATCAGGCCGCGCGCCCGCCCGCGCATCGCCGTGTCGCACCAGTCGGGGGCTGTCTGAATAAGTTGCTCCAGCCGGCTGGGCCGCGTCGCGTCGTAATAGACGCCCAGGTCGTCGACGATCAGGCTCAGGCTGGTCGCGCCGCTTTCGCCCAGACCGACCGAGCGCAAAAAGCCGTCCTCCAGCGCCACATAGGGTTTGCCGTGCGTCTGCGCCCACTTCCGCCCCGCAGCCGCCGTCGGCTTCATGCCCCAGCCCAGCACCGCCTGCGTCTGGGCTCCGGGCAGGGCGGACAGGTCGTAATCGGGCAGGAACGCCTTGAGAAAAGGAACTTTCAGCACGCCCGGCGCACACACCCAGGCGCGGGTCTTTTCAAGCGTTGGTGGTGATGCGGTCATGGGTTGTGTCTACGGTCTGTAGAGTCCGGGCGCCAGCTTACCTCCCTTCTCCCCTTGCGGGGCAGGATCAGCGCCCATCCGCCCACTTGATCAGCGCATCGCGCGGCCAGGCCATGATCCATGATCGCGCGACATACCCGCCCTTCTCGATCAGGGCGGCGCGGGTCGGTGATGAGGTGGCGGCGCGTTGGGTGTGGATGTCGCCCGGCCCCTGATGGACCATGAAGGCGCCGCCTTTCAGCGGGTTCAGGCGCAGATAGGCCAGACGTGGGCTGATGCTCTCCAATGGCGGATCGTAGAACCAGCTGGAGCCGATCATGCCGGCCATGTGCGGGCGACGCTTCAGGATGGCGGCGGCGGTGGCCCAGGCGCGGTCCCAGCCGGGCTCGTTGAAATCGGCCAGATGGCGGGACTCCGTGTGCACCTCAAGCCACGGGCGCCAGCCGGCGGCCGCGATCCAGGCGGGGACGGCGTTCAGGCCGTGACCGGCCAGGGCGCTGCGCACCACCGGGCCGGCGCCCAGCGGCGAGGACAGATCGATGATCTGGGTCTGGGCGCCCGGCACGCTGAGCGCCAGCGACACCCGCACGTCCTTGGCCCAGAAGTCGCGGTCGTAGGCGGCGGTCTCGGCGTTGAGGAAGGCGGCCAGTCGATCGATGTGGTCGGGATAGAGGGCCAGCACCTGATCCGGCAGGTCTTCGGCGGCGATGCGGGCGGGCAGTTCCTGCGCCCACAGGGCGATCAGGCCGCGGCGCAAATCGTCCGACGCGTCCGGGCCCAGCAGTTGATCCACCGCATGGGACGGCAGGTCGAAATTCCAGTGCGGCGCGGCGGTGGCGGCGGCGATGGCGGCGTGGGGGGCCAAGGCCTCGATCCGCGTGCGGTCGGCGGGCGACAGGCGGTCCAGCACCCGGTTGAATGCGGCGATCTGGGAAACTGAGAGCGTATCCATGGCGAGCAGCCTAGCCGCCCGCCGTGTGCATTCGGTTAAGTCAGCGCACGCGGTTCGATGTCGGGCGCACCCAAGGTGCACGCGCGCACCCACCAGTCGGGATGGGCCGTGGACAGTTGAGCCGCCGCCGCCTGCGCCGCCTGACGCGTGGCGCACAGGCCAAAGACGGTGGCGCCCGAGCCCGACATGCGCGCCAGATCAACGCCGGATGCGGCGACGGAGGCGATGACGTCGCCGATCACCGGGTTCAGGGCGACGGCGGGCGCCTCCAGATCGTTTCGCTGCTCGGCCAGCCAGGCGATGACGGCGGATACGCTCCAGTCGGCGGGCGGGACGGGACGGTCGGCGGTGCGCGGGGCGGCGTCATAGGCGCGGTAGACGGCGCCGGTCGGGGACGGCACGCCCGGATTGACCAGCACACAGGGCAGCGGCGGCAGGCGCGGCTCGTCGGTCAGGACATCCCCCCTGCCCTCAGCCCAGGCCGGGCGGGCGCGCAGGCACATGGGGCCGTCGGCGCCGACCGCAGCCGCGACCGCCTCCAGCGCAGCGTCGTCATGGGGCAGGTCCAGCAGGACGCGCGCCAGCCGCAGGGCCGCGCCCGCGTCGGCCGATCCGCCGCCCAGACCGGCGGCGATCGGCAGCCCCTTGTCCAGCGTCAGGCCCAGACCGTCCGCGCCCAGCGCCCGCAAGGCGCGCAGGATCAGATTGTCACCCTCGCCTGACAGCGCGTCGGCGAACGCGCCTTCGACCGTCAGAGACAGCCCCTCCCCCCGCCGCACCGTCAGCCGGTCGCCGACATCGGCGAAGGCGGTCAGGCTGACCAGCGGGTGATAACCCTCGCCGTCCACCGGCCCGACGTGCAGGAACAGATTGACCTTGGCCGGGGCGAAGGCCGTCAGGACGTTCATTGCGCTCAGAGCCCGGCGCCGTTCCCGGCGGTCGGGGTCAGGCCCTCGGCCAGCTTCTTCTCAACCGAGGCGCGGCGTTCGGCGTCGATGTCGAGACTGAGGACGCGGGCCCACTGGAAGCCGGCCTCGCGCTTGCGGCCGACCTGCCAGTAGGCGTCGCCCAGATGGTCGTTGATTTCGGCGTTGGCGGGCAGCTTGTCGACGGCGCCCTCCAGGATCGGCACTGCGTCCGCATAGCGGCCCTGGCGATAGCGCGCCCAGCCCAGCGAGTCCTGAATGTTGCCGTCGTCCGGATCGGCCGCGTGGGCGCGCTCGATCAGGCCGACGCCCTGATCGACCCGGCGACCGCTATCGACCCACAGATAGCCGAGATAGTTCAGCGCGGTGGCGTCGTCAGGCCGGGCCTGAAGCGCAGCCCACAGTTCAGCCTCGGCCTCAGGCAGGCGGCCCAGGGATTCATAGACGGCGCCGCGCATGAATCGCACGTCGAAGCCCTGACGTGCGGTGTTCAGCAGGGGGCCATTCAGCAGGGCCAGCGCCTCTTCGTTCTGCTGTATCTCGGACAGCAGGGCGGCGGTCATATAGGCCACGCGGGGATCGTCGGGCGAGGCGGCGGCGGCGCGGCGCAGTTCGGCCAGGGCGGCCTCGGCCTCGCCGTCGCGTTGCAGGCTCATGGCGATCTGGGTGCGGGCGGCGGCGTAGATTTCGCGGTCCTGCGGGCCGATCTGGTCCAGCGCCGCGCGAGCGGCGGCCTCGAGCCGGCCCTGGGCCAGCGTCTGGCCCAGCAGCATGCGGATTTCATCGTCGCCGCGCAGGTTCAGCGACAGACGCAGATAGACCACGGCGAACTCGTGCGCGCCCTCGGCCGAGGCCTGTGCGGCGGCGGCGGCCAGCGACAGGGCCGCGCCGTCGCGATAACCGGGCGCCGCAGGCGGGCGGCCGCCAGCGGCCAGACGATCGCGCGCCCGGCGAAGCGGCGCATCGGAGGCGGCGCCGATCCCGGCGTCATAGACGGCCTTGGCCTCGGCGGCCCGGCCCCGGCGCTCGAGGAATTCGCCATAACCCAGACGGAACAGCTGGGCCGCGCCGGACTGACCGGCCAGGGCCGCCAGTTCGGCCTCGGCGGCGGCATAGTCGCGCCGACTTTCCAGCAGCATCGCGCGATTGTGACGGTAGAAGAGGGCGGCCAGCGGATCCAGTCCCGGCGGCTCGGCGGCCAGGGCGCTGTCCCAGTCGCCCGCCTCGGCCGCGATCCACGGCTGAACCAGGATGGCGGCGCGGCGGTGCGGCGAGGCGACGGGCCGGTCCTGGGCCAGGGTCAGGGCCGCGCGGGCGTCGCCGTTGACATAGGTCTGGACGATCTCGACCAGGCGGCCCGCCTCGACGATCACGGGCGACAGGTCGCCGCCGGACGGCGCGATGCGCGCGGCGTAATCCAGATCGCCCGACATCAGGGCGGTGGTGAAGGCCTGCTCGCGGACGCGGGGCTGTTCGGGCGTCAGGCGCTGGACCTGGGACAGATACTGGGCGCCGGTCTCGCCCTCGCCCAGCGCGAAGGCCAGGCGACCGGCCAGATACAGGCCATAGGCGCTCTGGCCATACGGGTCGCGCGGCGCGGGGGACCATTCGGCGGGAATGGGGGGCGGGGTCGCCGCCGCCTCTTCCTCGAGCACGACCTCGATGTTCGGGATGACGACGGGGTCTTCCTGCGGCTCCTCGGTCGAAAGCTCGGCCTCGGCCCCCTGGGCGACGGGGCCGCCCTGCTCCGCCACCTGGGCGGCGGCGGGGGAGGCCAGGATCGGAGCCAGGGCCAGGGCGGCCAGAAGCGGCGAAAGGGCGACGAAGGCGGGCAGGGTCAGGCGCATGGGCGGACAGTTGACGCTTTGTCCGCCCCTCGCAAGAGGCCCCATCGCAGCCTCGTCAGATATTGGCCTCACATATTCGGATAGTTGGGGCCGCCGCCGCCCTCGGGCGTGGTCCAGACGATATTCTGCGACGGATCCTTGATGTCACAGGTTTTGCAGTGGACGCAGTTCTGGGCGTTGATCTGGAAGCGCGGATTCTGGCCCTTTTCGTCGGTCAGCACCTCATAGACGCCGGCCGGGCAATACAGGCGCGCGGGCTCGCCGTATTTGGGCAGGTTGACGTTGATCGGCACGGACGGGTCCAGCAGCTTCAGGTGGGCGGGCTGGTCCTCGGCGTGGTTGGTGTTCGAGATGAACACCGACGACAGCTTGTCGAACGACAGCTTCCCGTCCGGCTTGGGATAGGCGATCGCCTTGTGGTCCCTGGCCAGGCCGGTCGAGGCGGCGTCGGTCTTGTTGTGCTTCATCGTGCCGAACAGCGACAGGCCGCCGGTCAGGTGATTCAGCCACATGTCGAACATGCCCAGCGCCCCGCCCATGACGGTGCCGAAACGGCCCAGCAGCGGCTTGGCGTTGCGGACGATGCGCAGCTCCTTGCACACCCACGAGGCGTCGTAGGCGGTCTGGTATTCGGTCAGGACGTCGCCCGAACGGCCGGCGATCACCGCGTCATAGGCGGCGTCGGCGGCCAGCATGCCGGTCTTCATGGCGTTGTGGCTGCCCTTGATGCGGGGCACGTTTACGAAGCCCGCCGAACAGCCGATCAGGGCGCCGCCGGGGAAGGCGAGTTTCGGCACCGACTGATAGCCGCCTTCGGTGATCGCCCGCGCGCCGTAGGAGATGCGGGTTCCGCCCTCCAGATGTTCGGCGATGGCCGGATGGTGCTTGAAGCGCTGGAACTCGTCGAACGGCGACAGGAACGGGTTGGCGTAGTTCAGGTGCACCACATAGCCGACGGCCACGTAGCGGTCGCCGAAGTGATAGAGGAACGAGCCGCCGCCGGTCTTGTCGTCCAGGGGCCAGCCGGTCGTGTGCTGGACCAGGCCGGGGTGGTGCTTGTCGGCCGGGATCTGCCACAGTTCCTTGATGCCGATACCGTATTTCTGGGGCTCGGCGCCGTCGCACAGGTTGTGGCGGGCCATGACGGTCTTGGCCAGTGAGCCGCGCACGCCCTCGGCGATGAAGACGTATTTGCCGTGCAGTTCGATGCCGGGCTGGAAATCGCCGGTCGGCCGACCCTCGCGGTCGATGCCGAAGACGCCGGCGACGACGCCCTTGACCCGACCGGTGTCCTCTTCCCAGACGACGTGGCTGGCGGCCATGCCGGGATAGACCTCGACGCCCAGTGCCTCCGCCTGTTCGGCCAGCCAGCGGGTCACATTGCCCAGCGAGGCGATGTAGCAGCCGTGGTTGTGCATGAAGGGCGGCATGGCGAACATCGGCAGAGACGCCTGGCCCTGCGGCCCCAGGATCAGGAATTTGTCCCTGGTGACCGGCGTCTCCAGCGGGGCGCCGCGCTCTTTCCAGTCGGGGAAGAGTTCGTTCAGGGCGCGGGGGTCGATGACGGCGCCGGACAGGATGTGGCCGCCGATCTCGGCCGACTTCTCCAGCACGGCGACGGTGATGTCCTTGCCGTCCTTTTCCGCGCGCTGCTTCAGGCGGATGGCGGCCGACAGGCCGGCGGGACCGCCGCCGACGATGACGACGTCGTATTCCATCACTTCACGCTCAACGCCGGTCAGCGCCTCGAGCGGGGGAAGCTTGTCGATCACGGCTTCCTGCCACGCATTCGCCGCGCCGCCTTCGATCGCTTCCTCAGCCATAACCAGTCTTCCCCGTAACAAGTCGTGATGCGCCTTATCCGTAGGTGACGCGGCGGTGGTCAAGGCTTATTCCCTGTGGCGGATGAACGCCCGGACGGACGATTTCGCTGCAACCGAAGCCCTGCTCGCCTTCTGGCGCGATGCGGGCGTCGACGCCTGCTATGCGGATGCGCCAGTGGATCGGACCCTGATCCCCTCGCCTGCGGTCCAGGCCGTAGCGCGGGCGGTGTCGCCGGTGGCGCCGATCCGTGCGGTCGAAACGAGCGACGCCGCCAGCGAGGCGCGGCGCCTGGCCGCCGGGGCCGCCACGCTGGACGACCTGGCCCAGGCCGTCGCCGCCTTCGAGGGCTGCCCCCTGCGCGGGATGGGCGCCCGGCAGGCGGTGTTCGCACGCGGCAATCCGCAGGGCGACCTGCTGGTGATTGGCGAAGGCCCCGGCGCGGAAGAGGACGCGCGGGGCGAACCCTTTGTCGGCAAGGCGGGGCAGTTGCTGGACCGGATGCTGGCGGCCGCCGGGCTGACCGACCGGGTCTTCATCACCAACACCGTCTTCTGGCGACCGCCGGGCAATCGCACGCCGACGCCGCAGGAGCAGGCGGTTTGCGCGCCCTTTGTCGAGCGGACCTTTGCCCTGTTGCAGCCGAAGGTCGTGCTGCTGCTGGGGGCCGCGGCGACCAAGGCGGTGCTTCAGACCGACGAGGGCATCATGCGCGCGCGCGGTCAGTGGAAGGAATGGCGCCTGGCCGAGGGCGCGGTTTCGGCCCCCGTTATGGCGACCTTGCACCCCGCCTTCCTGCTGCGTCAGCCGCAGGCCAAGAAGGCGGTGTGGGGGGATCTGCTGGCCCTGGCCGCCCGCCTCGAAGCCGCCAAGGTTGTGGGCGAAGGCTGATTCCGGCATTCTTTGCCACTGACGACCATCACCAGACGCGCGCCCAACCCGAATCGAGACGGGACGGCGCCGCTCTCAGGGGGCCGCCGCTTAATGAGTGGACATCTTCGCGCGATCATCGCGCCCGCCGTCGCGTTTGCGCTTGCCGCCCTGACGGCGCCCGCCATCGCCCAGGAACAGCCCTACCCCCTCGATGGAGTGGATGTGGTGGGCGCGGCCCTGCGCACCGCCGATGCGCGCCCGGCGGATGCATCGTCGTCCCGCGGCGCCCCCAGCGCCCTGAACCCAGAGGACCGGCTCAGCTATACCGCCGCCTTTGACGCCCTGCGTCGTGGTCAGCTTGAAGAGGCGCGCGCGTCCGCCCGCAACGCCCGCGACCGCGTGCTGCTGGGTCAGGTCGAGTTCGAGCGCATGTTCCACCCGACCTACACCGCCAGCTATGATGAACTGGTAGGCTGGCTGAACGACTATCCGGACCTGGCGCCGGCCCAGCGGGTCTATACGCTGGCGCTGCGCCGCCGCCCCGACGGCGCAGCCGAGCCGCCGCGCCCGGCGGGCCTGGCCCGCACCTGGCACAGTCTGATCCCCTCCAGCGGCGGCGTGGATGATCCGCTGAAGGCCGCGCGAGTGGCCTATAACAACGGCGACCTTACCAACGCCTTCGAGACCGGCCAGCAGATCGGCGACTGGTGGGTGGTCGGCCTGGCCGCCTGGCGGTTGCAGAAGTTCGAGGACAGCTTCGGCGCCTTTGACCGCGTCGCCCATGATCCGACCGAGGACGCCTGGGTCCGCGCGGGGGCCGCCTTCTGGGCCGCGCGCGCCGCCGAGGCGCTGAACCGCCCGGCCAAGGCGACCGAATTGCTGGACTACGCCACGCGCTGGCCCGCCACCTTCTATGGCCAGATCGCGCTGGAGAAACTGGGCCGCCAACCGGTGATCGAGAGCGGCGGTCCCCGTCCCTATTCGCCCGGCGCCGCCGAGCCCGCGCTGCAACGCGCCGTCTATACGCCCCAGGACGAGGTCAGCGACGTCGGTTCGGATGAACTGGCCAGCTTTATCCAGAACGATCCGCGCGCGCGCCGCACCGTGGCCTTCTATGAGGTCGGACGGACGCCGGACGCCCAGACCGAACTGCGCGCCGGGCTGCGCACCGCCGCCGGGGACGCGCCGCGCCGCCTGTGGACCGCCCTGGCCCGGGCCATGTCGCCGGGCATGACGCGTGAGGCGCGCGACGCCAGCCGGATCGATGCGACCCTGTACCCCATGCCCGAACTGGCGCCCGACGGCGGCTTCGTCATCGAGAAGGCCATGGTCTATGCGATCGCGCGCAAGGAGACCGGCTTCAACGCCCGCGCGCGTTCCAGCGTCGGCGCCTATGGCATGATGCAGGTGATGCCGACCACCGCCGCCGAACTGGCGGGGGATTCCAGCTTCGCACGCCAGCCGGACCGCCTGTACGACCCCGGCACGAACCTGCGTCTGGGTCAGGCCTATGTGACCAAGATGCTGAACCTGCCTGCGTTTCAGGGCGACATGCTGCGCATGGCGTCATCGTACAACGCCGGGCCGGGGCCGATGATCAAGGCGATCCGCCAGTTGGGCATGGACGCCGACCCGCTGCTGCTGATCGAGACGATCGAGGTGCCGCAGGCGCGCGACTATGTCGAAAAGGTCGTGGCCGCCTACTGGATCTATCAGCGGATGATGGGCCGCCCCGTGAACACCCTGGCCGCCGTCGCATCGGGCGCGCGCGCCATTCCGATCGCGTTGGACTATGTGCCGCCTGCGCCCGCGCCGGTCGAGATCGCCGCCGTGGTCGAGAACGTCGGCGTCAGTCAGTAACCCCTAGATCAGGCTGGCCAGCATCAGGGCCGGCAGGCAGGCAACCACCAGAATGGCCACGCCATAGGTCAGAAGGCCGGGGTGCCGGGCCGAGGTCGCCTGTAACGGGGTCTGGGTGCTGAGGGTCATCACACGGTCCCAACGGGCGAAGGCCCGCGAATGATCCCCGTGTAACGTCGTTCTTGTTAAACCCGCGTTTGGTGACGCGGTTAACGGGTTCCTGCCAGCGCCTGCCGTTCCCATTCGCGGAAGTCGGGATGGGCCAGCAGGGTGTCGAGATAGGCCCGGGCCACGCCGTCGCTGTCGCCGTGAGCGTCAAGCGCTATTTGATAGTGGCGGACCCGCGCCGCCACCGGCGTGTAGAACGCGTCGGCGATCGACCATTCGCCGAACAGGAACGGCCCGGCCCCACCGAACCGCGCGCGCATCTGGCGCAGCAGGGCGACGATCCGGCCCAGATCGCGATCCAGCGCCGGATCGGACGGCGTTTCCGACCGTGTGTCGCCCACCATCATATGTCGCCCGCCCATGGTGCAGAAGGTACGCAAGGCGGTGAAGCCGGAATGCATCTCGGCCGTCACCGAGCGGGCCTGTGCGCGGGCGACGGGATCGGCCGGCCACAGCCGCGCCTGCGGATAATGTTCTGCTGCCCATTCGGCGATGGCCAGTGTGTCCCAGATCATCTCGCCGTCCACGCGCAGCAGCGGCACGAACCCGGACGGCGAAAGCGCGCGCAGTTCGGCGCGGTCGGCCTCGGTGTCGTAACGGCCGTGGCGAACAGTGAACGCCGCCCCCGTCGCCTTCATCACCAGCCAGCCCCGCAGCGACCAGGTCGAATAGATCTGGGGTCCGATCAGCAGTTCCATGGCGCGCGCTCCCTGTACGGCCCGATCAATGGCTGGAAGCCAGCTTCAGCACAACCAGGCCCGAAACGATCAATACGACGCCTGCAACGCGCAGCGGCGTCAGCGCCTCGCCCATCACCATCACGCCGACGATGAAGGCGCCGACCGCGCCGATTCCGGTCCAGATGGCGTAGGCCGTGCCCAGCGGCAGGGTCTTCATCGCCATCGACAGCAGGCCGAAGCTGACGATCATGAAGCCGATGGCGCCGACGGTCGCCCACGGCTTTGAAAACCCGTCCGAGGCCTTTATCAGAAAGGCCCAGACGATCTCGAACAGGCCGGCGAGAAGAAGGAAAATCCAGGCCATGACAGTCTCCCTTGCATGGCGAGCCGGGTCGTCCCGGCGGTCATGCCCACGAAGGGGAGAGGTCGTCCTCTGAACCGGCTATGTGGGACAGGACGAGCGCAAGTCAACGGCGAACCTTGACTCGTAAGCCCCCGCGACCGACACGACCGGCCCATGATCACGCGATATACCCGCCCCGAAGCCGTCGCCATCTGGTCGCAAGAGACCAAGTACAGGATCTGGTTCGAGATCGAGGCCCACGCCGCCACCAAGATGGCCGAGCTGGGTGTGATCCCCAGGGAATCAGCCGACGCCATCTGGGCCAAGGGCAAGGACGTCACCTTCGACGCCGACCGCATCGACGAGATCGAGCGCACCACCAAGCACGACGTCATCGCCTTCCTGACCCATGTGTCGGAAATCGTCGGCGAGGAAGCCCGGTTCCTGCACCAGGGCATGACGTCGTCCGACGTGCTGGACACCTGTTTCGCGGTGCAACTGGCGCGCTCGACCGACCTGCTGCTGGGCGGCGTCGATCGCGTCCTGGCCGCGCTGGAAGTCCGCGCCAAGGAGCACAAATACACCCCGACCGTGGGCCGCTCGCATGGCATCCACGCCGAGCCGGTGACTTTCGGCCTGAAGCTGGCCGGCTATCACGCCGAGTTCCAGCGCGCCAGGCGTCGCCTGGTCACCGCCCGCGAAGAGATCGCCACCTGCGCCATTTCGGGCGCCGTGGGCACCTTCGCCAACGTCGATCCCGCCGTTGAGCAATATGTGGCCGACAAGATGGGTCTGGCCGTCGAGCCCGTCTCCACCCAGGTCATTCCGCGCGATCGGCACGCCGCCTATTTCGCCGCCCTGGGCGTCGTCGCCAGTTCGGTGGAGCGCCTGGCCGTCGAGATCCGCCACCTGCAGCGCACCGAGGTGCTGGAGGCCGAGGAGTTCTTCGACAAGGGTCAGAAGGGCTCGTCGGCCATGCCGCACAAGCGCAACCCGATCCTGACCGAGAACCTGACAGGTCTGGCGCGCCTGGTCCGGTCGGCCGTGACGCCCGCGATGGAGAACGTCGCCCTGTGGCACGAGCGGGACATCAGCCATTCGTCGGTCGAGCGCGGCATCGGTCCGGACGCGACCATCCATCTGGACTTCGCCCTGCATCGTCTGGCGGGCGTGGTCGAACGGCTGAACGTCTATCCCGAGAATATGCAGAAGAACATCGACCGCCTGGGCGGTCTGGTTCACTCGCAACGGGTCATGCTGGCCCTGACGCAGGCGGGCGTATCGCGTGAAGACGCCTATGCCGCGGTTCAGGAGAACGCCATGAAGGTCTGGCGGGGCGAAGGGGCCTTCCTCGACTTCCTGAAAGCCGACGCCCGCGTCACCCTGCCCCATGACCAGCTCGAGGCCCTGTTCGACCTCGGCTACCACACCAAGAACGTCGACGTGGTGTTCAAGCGGGTCTTCGGCGAGGGCTGATGCTCAGGCGGGCCTTCGATCCGGTCGTTGATGCGAACACGCGGCTGCTGATCCTCGGCAGCCTGCCGGGCGAGGCGTCGCTGGCAGCGGGGCAGTATTACGCCCATCCCCGAAACGCCTTCTGGCGGCTGATGTCCGCGCTTCTGGAGCAGGCCGACTTGCATGAACGCCCCTATGAGGCGCGGCTGGCTACCCTGCGTGCGCGGGGCGTAGGCTTGTGGGACACGGTGGCCGAGGCCGAGCGGATCGGCAGTTTGGACAGCGCCATCCGCCTGCCGACCCATGCCGATCTGCCCGGCCTGATGGCGGCGCTGCCGAACCTGCGGGCCGTGGCGTTCAATGGGGGCAAGGCGGCGAAACTGGGCGAGCGGATCCTGGCCCCCGCGAACAGCGCGGCGGCCCGATTGACCCTGCCCTCTTCCAGCCCGGCCATGGCCCGGCCGCTGGCGTGGAAGGCGGAGCAGTGGGCGGTGCTGAAGCCGTTTCTGGCGGACGCCTGACAACACGGATTCTCACGGGTCGCGCCGGAAAATTTGAACGTCGGCGCATCCTTTCGGGGGTCTCGTCCGTAGTGCCTGCGATCGCCGCGGCAAGCGGCAGCTCAGGAGAGACGCCCATGAAGATCACCCGCACAGCCACGCTGGCCACCGTATCGGCCGCCGCCCTGCTGACCTTGACCGCCTGTGGCGACAACAACGCGAACAAGGAGACGATGCCGGCCGAACCGGCGCCCCCGGTCGCCACCACTCCGATGACCACCGAGACCATGGTCGGCGGCGCAGCCATGAATCCGGCCGACAACATCGTCACCAACGCCTCCAAGGCGTCGAACCTGACCACGCTGGTCAGCGCGGTCCAGGCCGCCGGTCTGGCCCAGACGCTGCAGGGCACGGGCCCGTTCACCGTCTTCGCGCCGGACAACGCCGCCTTCGAAAAGATCCCGGCGGCGACGCGCGAGGGTCTGATGCAGCCGGCCCAGAAGGCCGACCTGACCAAGATCCTGACCTATCATGTGGTGCCAGGACGCCTGACCGCCGCCGATCTGGCCGCCCAGGCTACGGCCAACGGCGGCACGGCGACCCTGACCACGGTTCAGGGCGAGAAACTGATGGTCAAGGACGCCGGCGGCGGCCGCTGGCAGATCACCGACGCCAAGGGCGGTATGTCCACCATCACCCAGGCCGACGTCGCCCAGTCGAACGGCGTGGTCCATGTGATCGACACGGTCCTGATGCCGAAGTAACGCCAGACCGGAATTGGAAAGGGCCGCGCCTGTCGCCAGGCGCGGCCCTTTTTCATGCACGAAGAGCAATCAGCCCTGGGCGCGAATCTCGTCGCGGGCCACCGAGCCCAGTTCGTCCATCTTGGAGCGAATCTCGCCCTCGGAAACCGTAAGACCCGAACCCTTGAAGTCGCCGGCGACCTTGCGGAAGACGTCTTCTTCGCCCGGCTGTTCGAAATCGGCGCGGACCACGGCCTTGGCGTATTCCTCGGCGCTTTCGGGGGACAGGCCCATCTTCTCGGCCGCCCACAGGCCCAGCATCTTGTTGCGCCGGGCGACGGCCTTGAATTCCTGTTCCTGATCGAGGGCGAACTTGGCCTCATAGGCCTTTTCGCGATCGTCGAAGGTCGTCATACGCGTCGTAAGCTCCTGCCGCGAACCGAGGGCTCGCCGTCATTCGCCGTCTATAAGCCTCTGCGGGCGGAAGGCAACCGAGCGACTTTGAGTAGAGACGGGTCCGCGACGGTTTGTCTCCCGGCTCGCCTTCGGTTAAGGAGGCGCGACGAAATCCTCCCGCCACGTCTGACGCAGGATCGCGCCGCCCGGAATACCCTCTGGCCGCGCCGATTTCTGTTTCCGGCGCCGCGACCCGGTCAGGGAACGAGCATGAACACCAAGCGCAAGAAGCTCTACGAGGGCAAGGCCAAGATCCTGTACGAGGGTCCGGAGCCCGGCACCCTGATCCAGTATTTCAAGGACGACGCCACCGCGTTCAACGCGCAGAAGAAGGCCGTGCTGGAAGGCAAGGGCGTCATCAACAACCGTATCAGCGAATTCGTCATGTCTCGCCTGAATGGCATCGGCGTGACCAACCACTTCATCAAGCGGCTGAACCTGCGCGAGCAGCTGATCCGCGAGGTCGAGATCATTCCGCTGGAGGTGGTGTGCCGCAACATCGTCGCCGGCTCGCTGGCCACGCGCCTGGGCCAGGAAGAGGGCACGCCCCTGCCCCGCTCGATCATCGAATTCTACTACAAGAAGGATGAGCTCAACGACCCGATGGTCACCGAAGAGCACATCACGGCCTTCAACTGGGCCAGCACTCAGGAGCTGGACGACATCCTGGCCATGACGGTGCGGGTGAACGACTATCTGTCGGGCATGTTCGGCGCGGTCGGCATCACCCTGGTGGACTTCAAGATCGAGTTCGGCCGGGTGTGGGAAAACGACTTCGCCCGCGTGATCCTGGCGGACGAGATCAGCCCCGACTCGTGCCGCCTGTGGGACACCGCGACTGGTGAGAAGCTGGACAAGGACCGTTTCCGCCGCGACATGGGCGACGTGATCGAAAGCTATACCGAGGTGGCCCGCCGTCTCGGCATCATGAAGGACATGCCGACCGTGATTCAGGGGGGACTGCACTGATGGCCAAGGTCAAGGTTCATGTCTTCCTGAAGCCCGGCGTGCTGGACGTTCAGGGCAAGGCCGTCGAAGGCGCCCTGCAGGGCCTGGGCTGGGCCGGTGTCGCCAACGCCCGTGTCGGCAAGCTGATCGAGTTCGACCTCGACGGCGCCGCCGACCCCGCCGCCGAGGCCAGGAAGATGTGCGAGCAGCTGCTGGCCAACACGGTCATCGAAAGCTACCGGATCGAAGTGGCGTGAAGCGGATAGCCAGGGTTGCGTTCGGATTTCTGATCGCCCTGGTCTGTATGGTTCTGGCCATTCTCGGCGCTCTGTTGGTCCTCGGGATGACTTGGGGGAAGCCCTCATCTCAGGAGGAACGGATCGCCAATCCATCGGGCGATTTGACCGCCATCGCCCGCGCTGAAGCCGGTGGAGGCGCCGCAGGTTGGACATCCGAGACTGTCTTCGTCGAACTGGCTGACGGCAGACGCGCGCAAGTGACACCGGCAGGCGCGGGTGAGCATGTGCGCTTCATGCAATGGCTGGACAACCACACGATCATTGTCTGCTCTGTTCGCGCCGGACCTTCATCGCGATACGCCCTGGCGCTGCCTGACAACCAACAGCTCACCGTCGTCAATGACTGCACAGATAATCCCGTGTCAGCGGGACCGCCGTCTGGGTCTTCGTGAGCTGGAGTTGGAAGACCATGTGGCCCAGGTCGCGGAAAGCGACCTCGCTGCAGGCCAGGTAGAACTCCCACATACGGCAGAACCGCTCGTCGTACATGGCCAGCGCCTCTTCGCGGCGGGCCAGGAACCGTTCGCGCCAGTGCCGCAGCGTCTCGGCGTAGTGCAGGCGCAGGATCTCCATGTCCGTCACCCACAGGCCCGCACGTTCGATGGCGGGCAGCACCTCGGACAGAGCCGGGATATAGCCGCCGGGGAAGATGTATTTGCGCACCCACGGCTGGGTCCGGTTGGGCGGATCCTTGCGGCCGATGGAATGGATCACCGCCACGCCGTCGTCGGCCAGCAGCCGGGCGACAGTGGCGAAATATTCGTCGTAGTTCGGGGCGCCGACATGCTCGAACATCCCCACCGAAACGATGCGGTCGAAGCTCTGGTCCAGGTCGCGATAGTCGGTCAGGCGGAAATCCGCCCGGTCCGACACGCCCGCCGCCGCCGCCCGCGCATTCGCGGTCCGGTGCTGTTCGGTCGACAGGGTCACCCCGGTGACGCGGGCCCCACGATCGACCAGCGACAGGCCCAGCCCGCCCCAGCCGCAGCCGATATCCAGTGCGGTCTGGCCGGGCGAGAGCAGCAGTTTGTCGATGATGCGGCGTTTCTTGGCCGCCTGGGCCTGTTCCAGCGTGGCGTCCGGCGTCTCGAACACGGCGCAGGAGTACTGCAGGTCCTCGTCCAGAAACAGCCGATAGAAATCGACCGTCAGGTCATAGTGATGATGCACATTCTCACGCGCATGCAGGCGGTCATTGGCCTGCTCTGCGCTGCGACGCAGCCGCTGCAACAGGCCCAGTCGCGACGCGCGCGGTCGTAGCGCCATCTGTGAACTGGTCAGTTGCAGGAAGTCGTAGATGTCACCGCCTTCGACCCGGAAGGTCCCGTCCATATAGGCCTCACCCAGCCCCAGGGCGGGGTCGGCGGCGATGGCCAGGGCGGCCTTGGCGTCGGTGATGACGACAGTCAGTTCCGGCTCGCCCGGCCCGGCCCGCAGCTCATGCCCTCCCGGCAAACAAACGCGGATCGCCCGCGTCCGGAACATCCGGTCGATAACGGATTGCAGCATGCCGCCCTCCACCCTTGTCATCACCCCGCAAGGGCGACCAAGCTTAGCTAGGCATCGTTTACCGGTGCGCAACGACCCGTGTCGCCGTCCGTTCCGGTGACCATGACCGACAACTCCGGAGATCCGCCCATGAGCTTCACCGTCACCTCGAACGACATCCGCGACGGCGCCACCCTGCCCGACGCCCAGGTGAAGGCGCTGGGGAACACCTCGCCGCACCTGTCGTGGTCCGGCGCGCCGGACGGGACCAGGAGCTATGCCGTCACCTGTTACGACCCCGACGCGCCAACGGGATCGGGCTTCTGGCACTGGACGGTGGCCAATATCCCGGCCGATGTCACCGAACTGGCGACCGGCGCCGGCGCCGTGGGCGGCGCGAACCTGCCCCTGGGCGCGGTTCAAGGCCGAACCGACTATGGCGAAACGGGTTTCGGGGGCGCCGCGCCGCCGCCGGGACACGGGCCGCACCGCTATGTCTTCACTGTCTTTGCGGTGGATGTGGAGCGGCTGGACGTGGGGCCGGACAATTCGGGTGCGGTCTTCGGCTTCAACCTGCATTTCCACACGCTGGCCAAGGCGACGCTGACGGCGACCTACGAAAACAAGAGTTGATCACGGCCGCGGTTGAAGCGCGGGGCCGTCGCTCTATTTTGCATCGCAGCGAAATAATGCTGCATTTGCGAAAGGGCCGAGATGGCTCCCACCGACGCCCCCTGCATCGACGCGGCCGGTCTGGACCGCCCCACGGCCGCCCCGGCCAGGGTGGCGCTGGTGCTGCTGGCCCTGGCCATGGGCGGCTTCGCCATCGGCGTGACCGAGTTCGCGGCTATGAGCGTGCTGCCCGACTTCGCCGCCGGACTGGGCGTCGATGAGCCAACGGCGGGCCATGTCATCAGCGCCTATGCCGCCGGCGTGGTGGTGGGGGCGCCGATTCTGGCGGTGTTGGGCGCGCGCCTGCCTCGCTGGACGCTGCTGATCGGGTTCATGGCGCTGTTCGCCATAGGCAACGCCCTGTCGGCGCTGGCGCCGACCTATGGCTGGATGCTGGTGTTCCGGTTCCTGAGCGGCGTGCCGCACGGGGCCTATTTCGGGGTGGCGGCCCTGGTGGCGGCGTCGCTGGTTCCGCTGCGGCTTAGAACCCGGGCCGTTTCGACCATCCTGCTGGGCCTGACCATCGCCACGGTGATCGGCGTGCCGGTGGCGACGGCGGTCAGCCACGCCTTTGGCTGGCGCTGGACGTTCGCCATCGTCAGCGTGCTGGCGGTCCTGACGATGGCGCTGGTCGCCCTGTTCGCGCCGCGCGACCCGGCGCATCCGGACGCCAGCCCCCTGCGTGAGCTGGGCGCGCTGAAGCGCGGGCAGGTGTGGCTGACGCTGGGCGTGGGCGCGGTGGGCTTCGGCGGCATGTTCGCGGTCTATGCCTATCTGGCCTCGACCCTGATGGCGGTGACCGGCGTGGGTCCCGAGGTTCTGCCCTGGGTCTTCGCCGTGTTCGGCGTCGGCATGACGGCAGGCAATCTGATCGGCGCCTGGGCGGCCGATCGGTACGGGATGAAGGCGGCGGGCGGCCTGTTGTTGTGGAGCGCGGGGGCGTTGGCGCTCTATCCCTTCGCCGCGCCGCACCTGTGGGCGATGATGGTGGTGGTGCTGCTGATCGGCTGTGGCGGCGGTCTGGGCTCGATCCTGCAGACGCGGCTGATGGATGTGGCGGGCGACGCCCAGACGCTGGCGGCCGCGCTGAACCATTCGGCCTTTAACACCGCCAACGCCATCGGCCCGCTGCTGGGCGGCATGGCCGTGGCGGCGGGTTGGGGCTGGACCTCGACCGGCTGGGTTGGGGTCGGACTGACGCTGGGCGGGTTCGCGATCTGGGTGGTGGCGTACATCACCGGTCGGCGCCTTCAGACGGCGTCCTGACATCGCCGCCGAAGGGTGCTAGGAGGCCCGGCCATGAGCGCAGCCGTCATCGTCTTCCCCGGTTCCAACTGTGATCGCGACTGCAAGGTCGCCGTCGAACGCTCCACCGGCGAGCGGGTCGAAATGGTCTGGCATGCCGAGACCGAACTGCCCAAGGGACTGGACCTGATCGTCCTGCCGGGCGGCTTCTCCTACGGCGACTATCTGCGCTGCGGAGCCATGGCGGCCCAGGCCCCGATCATGCAGGCGGTCAAAAAGGCGGCGGACGACGGCGTGGCCGTGGTCGGCATCTGTAACGGCTTCCAGATCCTGTGCGAGGCCGGAATGCTGCCGGGGGCCCTGCTGCGCAACGCGGGGCTGAAATACGTCTGCAAGCCGATCAGTCTGACGGTCGCCAATGGCCAGACGCGCTTCACCTCGGGCTATCAGGGCCAGCGCGAGGTCGTCATGACCCAGGGCAATGGCGACGGGAACTATTTCGCCGACGCCGAGACACTGGCCCGCATCGAGGGCGAGGGCCAGGTGGTGTTCCGCTACGTCGACAACCCCAACGGCTCGGTCGCCGACATCGCCGGCCTGCAGAACGCCCGTGGCAACGTCCTGGGCATGATGCCCCACCCGGACCGCGCCTTCGAGGCCGAGTTGGGCTCGGCCGACGGCGCAGTGCTGTTCCAGAGCGTCTACGCGGCAGCTTGATCCGCACTCATCAGAACTTCCGATCCAGCACGCTGGCGCTGCGGCCCAGTTCGTCGACTTCCAGATCGTCTTCGGACTCGCCTTCCGCGTTTTCGCCTCGCTCCAGCGTGCCCTGGTCGCCGGACTCGCCGATAGAGGCCAACTCGCGGGCGCCGACGCCCAGACCCTGTTCCAGCGCGTGCTGGGTTTCGATCTCGGCGTCTTCGAGAGCGGCGGGGGCGGGCGGCGCTTCGTCGGATTGTTTCGGGTCGGCCATGGTCAGCTCCTGATCTATGGGGTGTGCTGTCCCAAGCGGTGAGGCCCGCGGTCGGTTCCGGATGAACCAATCGTCGCTCCCGCGCGTAAAGCTGGCGAAGCTGCGCCGGAGACATCCCCATGCCCTCGATCGAACGCCCCACCGCCAGTCAGATGACACGGCGAATGATCGTGCTGGGGGCCGCCGCCTTTGCGGTGATCGTGCCGATGGTCCAGTCGCTGGCCGATATGGGCCTGAGTCAGGCCGAGTTCGCGGCCGACGGGAACCAGACGCTGCGGGTGGCGGGCTACGCCTTTTCCATCTGGGGGCTGATCTATCTGGGCCTGCTGGCCTATGCCGTGCGTCAGGCCCTGCCACAAACGGGCGAGAGCGCCTTTCTGAACCGGTTCGGCTGGCCGTCCGTCGTGACCTTTATCGGCATCGGTCTGTGGATCGTGGCGGCGTCGATGAATCTGAAGGCGGCCAGCGTCATCATCATCTTCGCCTCGCTGATCGCCCTGCTGGCGCCGCTTCTGGCCTGGTCAGGAACGATCAGGGCGCTGGGATCGACCGAGCGGGACCGGTGGCTGGGAGCGTGGCCGCTGGCGGCGCTGGCCGGGTGGCTGACCATCGCCTCGCCACTGAACCTGATCACTGTGGCGACGGCCTATGACGCCCTGCCCGCCGCCCTGTCCCCCACGGGATGGGCCATCGCGGCCATCGTCGTGGTGACGCTGGTGGCGATCGCCGTGACCGCGCGCCTGCGGTTGATGGCCTATCCCCTGCCAATCGCCTGGGGCCTGATCGGCGCCTTCGTGGCCGAGCAGGAGCGGAACCCCACGCTGGGTTTCATCGCCCTGGGCGCGGCGCTGTTGATCGTGGTGGCGGCAGTGATCCTGGTGTTTCGCCTGAAGCGCGGCGTCGAGCGCGACCCCGCGTCACGCCGCTAGGCCAGCTCCCGCACCTCGGCCAGTGCGCGATCCAGATCGTCGGCGTTGTTGCGGATGCTGGGCGTCAGCCGGATCAAAGGCCGCGCATAGGGCGCCAGCGAGGCCATGATACGCCGTGACCGCAGCCGGTCCACGGCCGCCGAGGGCGTGACGCCCGCCACCTCGAACGACACGATGCCCGCCGACAGGTCGGCCAGCTGGGGCGTATGAACTGTGACGCCGCGCATGTTGCGCAGTTCGGTCTTCAGCTGACCCGCCAATTCGGCCGTGCGTGCGGCGACAGCGGCGCGGCCGACGCGGTCGTGGATTTCGAACGCCTGGGGCAGAGCCCACAGATGCTCAAAAGCCTTGAAGCCGCCGGGGGTCATCAGGCTGCCGGTCGTGCGGCTGGCGGGCGACCCGCTGATCCAGCCGGAATAGGCGCCGGAATCCAGGAAGCTGGGGATGGTCGGATCGACGGCGGCCCAGCCGGCGGCGGTCCCGGCGATCATGCCCGTACCACGCGGCCCAAACAGCCATTTGTGGCACCCGCTCATCAGGAAGTCGCAGCCCAGTTCGGCCATGCCCGCGTCCTGATTGCCGAACCCGTGCACGCCATCCAGGCAGAAGATGATGCGTCGCGAGGCCGGGCGGTCGGCGTTCACGGCCTTCAGGCGTTCGGCGATGCGGCCGGCGGGGATCTTGAGCCCCGTCGACGACTGCACCCAGGTCAGGCCCAGCACCTTGGTCTCGGGTCGGATGGCGCCGATGACGCGATCGACCATCTGGTCCATGTCCGCGTTGCGCGCCGGGCCATCGTGGATCGAAATCTTGCGCACCGTGGCGCCGCGCTTGGCGGCTGTGTGGCGGGCGGCCTCGTGGGTGACGTAGTAGTCCTGCGTCACCGTCAGGATTTCGTCGCCCGGCTGCAGCTTCAGCCCGTTGTAAACCAGCGCGACGGCCGAGGTCGTGCTGTCGGTCAGGGCGATGTCGTTGCGGCTGCAGCCCAGATAGCGGGCCAGGGCCGACCGGCCGGCGTTCTGCAAGTCGCGATTGTCCTTCAACGCCACCACAGGCTGGCGGTCCAGGGCGCGGCGGTGCCGGTCGACCGCCTCGCGCACCGCACGGGGGTGCGAGGCCAGCAGCATGGCGCTGAGATCGACATAGGTGGGGTCCAGGTCGAACTCGGCCCGCACCCACGACCAGACGTCGTCCGACACCGCAGGCGCTGGCGGGGAGGCAGGCGAGACCGCAGACGCCACCTGTCCACGTGGCCGTGGAGCTAACGAATAATAGGGAACCTGGGCCTTCGCGGCGCCCGCCGCCAGTCCTGCGGACGCGCCCACCAGGGCGCCCCGCAGCAATGCACGTCTATCCATGTTCGCCCCCGGGGAAGGAAGGGCGACGCTACTAGTCGACTAAAGTCACGCCGTGGGAAGCCTGCGACCAGCTATCGACGGATCAACCGCCGGGCGAGTTCTTTGCGGCCCGGGATTCGCTGCTCTCGCTATCCCCCACGTCGAAGGCGCCGGGGTCGTCGAAATCGACGCTGCCGACGCCGACGGCCGAGCCTGTCAGGCGCTGGCGGCGGCTTTCCATGGCCACCTCGGCCGCCGCCTCGTCCATCTCGGCCGTGACCGCAGGGTCGTTGGAGCGGTCCATCTGCTGGTGATCGGGGGTGATCTTGCTCACGATTTCGTCTCCATTTCGTCGCTCGACTGGCCATGAGCGGCCTGTTTCTGGGCGCGTTCGGCCATGGCCGAGGCCCCGGCGTCGTCGGCGGCGATCTCGGGCGCATCCTCGTCTTCGGGGGTGGCGGCGGGGTCGATGGGCTGGTCGGTCATGACGGAGGCTCCGGTTTGTCGCTGATTCAATCGCCTTCAGAACCCGCTTGTTCCGTGCCCGGGCTGACAGACGGCCCGTGTCCGGCTAGAAGCCCCGGCCATGAGCGCTCCGCAAAAGACCACCGCTGAACTGGCCGCTGAATACGGTCTGGCTCCGAACGAGTATCAGGTCCTGCTGGACCGGCTGGGCCGCGAGCCCAACCATGTCGAGCTGGGCGTCTTCTCGGTGATGTGGTCGGAGCACTGCTCCTACAAATCGTCCAAGAAGCAGCTGATGAAATTCCCGGTCACGGGACCGCGCGTCATCTGCGGCCCGGGCGAGAACGCCGGGGTCATCGACATCGACGACGGCGACGCCTGCATCTTCAAGATGGAGAGCCACAACCACCCCTCGTATATCGAGCCCTATCAGGGCGCGGCGACGGGCGTCGGCGGCATCATGCGCGACGTCTTCACCATGGGCGCCCGCCCGGTGGCCCTGCTGAACGCCTTGCGCTTTGGCGAACCCGGCCACGAGAAGACCCGGCGCCTGGTCAAAGGGGTGGTCAGCGGCATCGGCGGCTATGGCAACTGCGTCGGTGTGCCGACGGTCGCGGGCGAGACCAATTTCCACAAGGGCTACAACGGCAACATCCTGGTCAACGCCATGTGCGTGGGCGTGGCTCGCGCCGACGAGATCTATTATTCCGCCGCGCCGGAAGCAGGCCACGACGTGGTCTATTTCGGTTCCAAGACCGGCCGTGACGGCATCCACGGCGCCACCATGTCCTCGACCGAGTTCGACGACGAGTCGGAATCGAAGCGCCCGACCGTCCAGGTCGGTGATCCCTTCGCCGAGAAGCTGCTGATCGAGGCCACGCTGGAGCTGATGGCCTCGGGCGCCGTCGCCGCCATTCAGGACATGGGTGCGGCGGGTCTGACCTCTTCGTCCGTGGAGATGGCGGGCAAGGGCGGCGTCGGCGTCGAGCTGGACCTCAACAAGGTGCCCCAGCGCGAAGAGGGCATGACCGCCTATGAGATGATGCTGTCGGAAAGCCAGGAGCGGATGCTGGCGGTCCTGAAGCCGGGCTTCGAGGACGTCGGCTATCGCATCTTCCAGAAGTGGGGCCTGGACTTCGCCATCATCGGCAAGACCACCGACTCCGGCCATCTGGTGCTGAAGCATCACGGCGAGGTGGTCTGCGACGTGCCGCTGGCCCCGCTGTTCGATGACGCGCCCCTGTATGACCGCCCCTGGGTCCAGCCCGAACTTCAGCCGCGCCTGGAGCCGTCCGAGGTTCCGGCCCCGGAAAGCTGGAATGACGCGGTGATCAAGGTCATCACCTGCCCCGACATGGCGTCCAAGCGCTGGATCTGGGAACAGTACGACCGCCACGTCATGGCCGACACCCTGCAGGACTCCTCGACCGGCGCCGACGCCGGCGTGGTCCGCGTCCACGGCACGGACAAGGGTCTGGCCGTCACCAGCGACTGCACTCCGCGCTATGTTCAGGCTGATCCCTATGAGGGCGGCAAGCAGGCCGTGGCCGAGGCGTGGCGCAACCTGACCGCCGTCGGCTCGCGTCCCATCGCCATCACCGACAACCTGAATTTCGGCAACCCGCAGCGGCCCGAGATCATGGGCCAGATCGTGCGCGCCACCGACGGCATGGCCGAGGCCTGCCGCGAGCTGGACTTCCCCGTCGTGAGCGGCAACGTCAGCCTGTATAACGAGACCAACGGCGTCGCCATTCCGCCGACCCCGACGGTCGGGGCGGTCGGCCTGCTCACCAACTACGATGTCGTCACGGGCTTCGGCGGAGTGGCAGAGGGCGATACCCTGGTGCTGATCGGCCAGACGAACGGCGAGCTGGGGGCGTCCATCTATCTGCGCGAGGTGCTGGGCCGCGAAGACGGCGCGCCGCCGCCGGTGGACCTGAAGCTGGAACGCAAGACCGGCGACTTCGTGCGCGGTCTGATCGAGTCGGGCGATCTGACGGTCGTGCACGACCTGTCGGACGGCGGTCTGATCGGCGCAGCGGCGGACATCGCCCTGGCCTCGGACATCGGCATCGAACTGAACGCCTCCAGCGCCGCCCACGCCCACGCCTTCCTGTTCGGCGAGGATCAGGCCCGCTATCTGGTCGCCGTGTCGGACGCCGAGGCGCTGTTGGCGCAGGCCCGGGAAGCCGGCCTGCACGCCTCGGTCGTCGGCATGGCCAAGGGTGCGGACTTCGCCTCCAGCGGACCGAAGGGCGAGCTGTTCCGCATCCCCTTGGCCCACATCCGCGAATGGCACGAAGGCTGGATGCCGAATTGGATCGAAGGCCGGGCGTGACGCGTCGAGCCCTAACCGTCCTGCCGGCTATCATGCTTGTGGTCGCCTGCGACGGTGGCGGAGATCCGGTACAGCAGGCCCTGCGCGACGCCTCGGCCCAGCGGCATGCCGCCGCGGTCGTGGACGGTCAGGTGTCCGGGCCGCCGGCGCTGATCGATCACACCGCCATGGATCACGGCGCCGCGCAGACGAAGGCGCCGACCGCCGGCGACCGGGCCTTCGCCGCTTCCGAGGCCGAGATGCATCGGCTGATGGCCGCTGCTTCCGGCGAGACCATCGATCAGGCCTATATCGCAAAGATGATCGCCCACCACGAAGGCGCTGTGGCGATGGCCGAGGTCGCCCTGGGCGGCAGTCGCGACCCGAAAATTCGTCGCATGGCCCAGGCGGTGATTGACGCCCAGACCCGCGAGATCGCCGAAATGAGGGCGTGGAGCCCCGCTTCGCGCGAATAGGGGCCACGCACTTCATCGCAAGAACGTCGCAGCAAGCGCCGTTTCCGCAGATAGCTCATTAACGAGCAGCTTCCTCCACCCTACGCAGGAAGCCGCGTGAAGACCGCCATTGTCATGCCGCCCGGCAGCCGTTTCTGCGAAACCCGGCCCAATTCCATGGAAACCGTCGTCCGGACACTGGCCACCGCCAGTCAACGGGGAGGCGAGGTCAGGGTCTTCTGTTGTGAAGGCGCAGAGGCGCACGGCGAGTTGCCGGTCCAGACCCTCCCTCATGGAAGAAAGATAAGGCTGGAGGCACTGAATCTGGCTTTGGCCGCCTACCGACCGGACCTGATCGAAGTCCACCAGCAGGCGATCCAGGCCACATGGATCGCGGCCCGAAACCCACGCGCGGCCACCATCCTGTATCGCCACAATGCGCTCAAGACCTCGGATAACCCTATCCATCGCTGGCGCTACCGGGCGCGTTACCAGAAGGTCGCCGGCGTGGTGTTCGTCAGCGAATCCGAACGCCGACTCTTCCTGAAAGACTTTCCCGGACTCGACCACCACGCCCATGCGGTTCCCAATCCGATCAACGCTGAGCTGTGGCGCGGCGATGTGGAGGATCGCGACAAGCTCATAGCCTTTGCCGGCCGCGCCATGCCGGAGAAGGGCGTCGATCTCTTATGTGCGGCCCTGCCTGACGTGCTGGACCGCCATCCGGAATGGCACGCGGTGTTGATGCTGAACGATTGGGAATATCACGACTACTGGGCCCAACAGCATGTCGCGCCTCTGGAACGCTACGGGGACCGCGTCCAGATCTTGCGGTCCGCGCCCTTGGGTCAGGTGCGCGACGTCATCAAGCGGGCGGCCATCGCCCTGACGCCCTCGACTTGGGCCGAGCCGTTGGGCTTGACGGCTCTCGAAGCCCATGCGGCGGGCGCGGCGCTGATCAGTTCAGGACGCGGCGGCCTGCGCGAGGCCAGCGGCTCCCACGCCCTCTATGTCGAGGATCTGACAGCGCCCAATCTGACAACCGCCATGGAACGGTTGATCAACAATCCGGAGGAGCGGCTGGCGTTGGCCCGCGGCGCCCAGGCCTATGTCTTCGAGACTCACGTCCCTGGTCCTCGCGCCGCCCAGTTGGACGCGCTACGCGCCCAACTGGTGCATGCCAAGCGAGTCGCTCAGGCCGGCGGCAGGTAGTCGGTCGCCTCAACCAGCCGGAAGCCCGGCGTCGTCTCGACGAAATGGCGCAGCCAGTAGGCGTGGCCGGCGCCGAACATCAGCACGATCCGATCACCCGGTTTGGCCACCTGCATCAGCTTGGCGAAGATCATGGCGTTTCGCGTGTACCAGCGACCGTTCAGCTCGGCCCCAGGCAGGACATCGCCGCCGCCGAACTGCAGGAAACGGTAGTAGTGCGATCCGTTCCAGCGGGCCATTTCCGGCGTGTTCATGGCCGCCAGTAGCTGGCCCACCGATTTGGTGCGCTGCTCGGCTTCACGGTCCCGCAGGAAGGCCTGGACCTCGCCGTTCATGGCCTGAAGCACGTCCGCCTTGCCGTTGGCGTTCGCCCAAGCGACCAGATCGCCATAGGGGAAATAGCTGGACTGGCCCTCGCGATCCTTTTCGTCCACTGCATAGACGCGCTCCACGTTCGCCAGATCAGCCAGACGATGGCCCAGTTGGACCCGCTCGTCGGCGTTGGTGGTCAGGGTTGCGGGATCATAGGCCGGCCAACCGGCGTCCAGCATGGTCGAGGGATCGGGTGCGACGCGCTCGATGGCGATGGCCGTCGGCTGGAACCGGGCCAAGGCCTGCGCCGCCTCCACCATCTGGGCCTGTTTCTCGGGCGTCGTGACCGGATCGATGCGGGCGTTGTTCACGTCCCGCCCCGGATTGTTCATGTGGTAGACGCCCAGCACCATCACCTCGATCGGCGCCGGAGCAGGCGGTGTCGCAGCGGGCGCCTGGGCGAAGGCAGTGGCGGGCAGCAGCAAGACGGCCGCCGCGGCTAGGATTCTGAACATAGGTCATCCCCGGTTGAGTTTCGGGGAGTCAGAGACCGCCGTCACGCGAAACGGATGCGTCTCGCAACATTAAGTTTAAGACAGGCCGTCAGTCGACCTGCGGGATCGCCTGGCTGAGACGCCCGCCGACGCGGATCGGTTCGACGCGGGTGGCCAGGCCGGTGCGGTCGTCGGTTTCGACAAAAACGCCGCAGATCGTGGCCGGGCCGTGGGCCGGGGAATAGCGGCCGCCGGACAGGCGGGTGGTGAAGCGCCGCAAGGGCTCTTCCTTCTCGTTGCCGATGACGCTGTCATAGTCGCAGCAGCCGCCGGCGTCGGTCTGATAGGCGGTGCCGCCGGGCAGGATCTGGCAATCGGCGGTCGGGACGTGGGTATGGGTGCCGACCACCAGCGACGCGCGGCCGTCGCAGAAATGGCCCATGGCCATCTTCTCGCTGGTCGCCTCTGCGTGGACATCGACAATGATCGCGTCAGCGGCCATGCCCATAGGGCAGGCGGCCAGTTCCTTTTCGACCGCGCTGAACGGATCGTCCATCGGATCCATGTGGATGCGGCCCAGGACGTTCATGACCAGAACGGTGCGGCCTGAGGGGGTCTCGAACAGATTGGCCCCGGCGCCCGGCGCATCCATCAGGCGCGGATAGTTCAGCGGCCGGATCAGTCGCGGTTCGCGCACGATATAGGTCAGGGCCTCGCGCTGGTCCCAGCTGTGGTTGCCCAGCGTCAGGCAATCGGCGCCGGCCATGAACAGTTCGTTGGCCGTGTGTTCGGTGATACCGAAACCGCCCGCGGCGTTCTCGGCGTTGATCACGACGAAATCGAGTTTCAGGTCGCGCTTCAGCCCCGGCAGATGGTCCGAAAGCCCATCACGCCCGCTCTTGCCGACCACATCACCGAAGAAAGCCAATCTCATGGGACGGCTCTATAGCCGGTCTCGGTCAGAACGCCATGCAGGCGGACGTCATGCGGTTCCAGCGGCAGCGGCTCGATATGCTGTCCGGCATAGGCGAAACCGATACGCAGGGCGTCCGGCATCGCCGCGAAGGTACGGTCGTAATAGCCGCCCCCCTGCCCCAGTCGCCCCCCATCGGTGTCGAAGGCCAGCAGTGGTGTCAGGATCAGATCGGGCGTGACCGTCTCGGCAAGCGGCAGGGGCGCGGGGCAGCCGGCGGCGTCCAGCTCCAGCGGCTCGCCCGGCGCCCAGGCGCGAAACAGCATGGCGGCGTCCCGCTCAATCACCACCGGCAGGCACAGGCGGCGCCCGGCGCGATGCAAGGCGATGGCCAAGGCGTCAGTGTCGAGTTCAGATCCCATGGCGCGATACAGGGCGACCGCGTCGGCGGATGGCAGGGTGCCGGCATGCGACGCCGCACGTTCGGCCGCATCGGGATCAACCTCGGCCAGTCGTTTGCGCAGGGCCCGCATCGTCGAGCGCTGTTCGTGTTTGGAGGTCATGGGAGGTTCATATCAGACGGAAAGCGTTGCGCCGCCCCCTCCGTCTCGTCGCCTGCGGAGGCGATCCAAGCCCGCGCTCAAGCAGCGAGGCTCCGCGAGCCGAGCGATAGCGCACTCAAAGGAAAGAAGGGTTGGCGGCGCCGCAAGAACCGTGGAGGACTGTTCAATCCTCTCGACCTGGGTAGCCAGGTGGGCTCCGTGTGCCCGGGCCCTCGAGCCCAAACAGGGACAGATCCCTTCGAGTGAATTAAGGTCGCGAGGATAAGTCGCCTCCGACGAGAGCCGCAGCAGGACCCGCCGCCGGACAAGATAGGCGGTCGCGGCCGGTTCAACAATGGAGCCGGCTCAAATGGTGTGGGCGATCTTTTCGATACGCGCAGCGACGGCGTTCAGCGCCTCGGCCACGCCCTCGGC
>NZ_SDZL01000061.1 GCF_004210735.1 Brevundimonas sp. | reverse complement strand
CCAGCAGCACCGGCGGCGGGGGCTCAGGTGCGGATCCTGAACCGGTCGCGGGACCGGGCCGAGGCTCTGGCCGCCGATCTGGGCCCGTCGGTACGTGCGGTGGGCACGGCGGGCGCGTTCGAGGGCGCGGCTCTCGTCATCAACGCCCTGAGCGTGTCGCCGGACATCGATCTGGCGCACCTGGCGGCCGGGACCGTGGTCATGGACATGACCTATCGGCCAGTCGTCACGCCGTTCCTTGCGGCGGCCCAGGCACTGGGTCTGACGACGGTGGACGGGCTGGACATGCTGATCGGACAGGCGGGGCCGTCGTTCGAGGCGATATTCGGCCGGCCGCCGCCGCCGCTGGACCTGCGCGGCCTGCTGTTGGCCCATCCGGGAGTGGCGGCATGATCGTGCTGGGCCTGACCGGCTCCATCGGCATGGGCAAGTCCACCACGGCGCAGATGTTCGCCGACGAGGGGGCGGTCATCTTCAACGCCGACGAGGCGGTGCATCGGCTGTATGCCCTCGGTGGCGCGGCGGTCCAGCCGATCGGCGCGGCCTTCCCCAACGTGATCGTGGACGGGGCGGTGGATCGCGACCGGCTGGCGGCGGCGCTGGGCCGGGACGAGACGGCGTTTCGCACGCTTGAACAGATCGTCCACCCGCTGGTCGCGCGCGGCCGGATCGAGGAACTGGCGGCGGCCGAAGCGCAGGGCGTCAAATTGGCCGTGCTGGACATTCCCCTGCTGTTCGAGACGGGCGGCGAGGCGGTGGTTGACGCGGTGGTCGTGGTCACGGCCGACGGCGCGATCCAGGCCCAGCGGGTGCTGTCCCGCCCCGGCATGACGCGCGAGCGTTTCGACGCCATCCTGGCGCGCCAGACGCCGGACGGCCAGAAACGCCGCCGGGCGGACTTCATCATCGACACCAGTCCGGGGCTGGACGCGGCCCGCGATCAGGTGCGCGCCATTGTGGGGACAGTTCTGGATCCATCGTGGACGCCGCCCCGCCGTGGTCTTCCGAAATCGGCCGAAGCGACCCATTAAGGGCCATGGCGCGTGAAATCGTACTCGACACGGAAACCACCGGCTTCGACCCCAAGACGGGCGACCGGCTGATCGAGGTCGGCTGTATCGAGATCGAGGACCTGCTGCCCACCGGCCGGACCTTCCACCGGTTCGTGAACCCGGAGCGGCTGATCCCGCCGGATGCGATCAAGGTCCACGGCATCACCGACGACAAGGTGAAGGACGCGCCCAAGTTTCACGAGGTCGTACACGACCTGATGGAATTCATCGGCGACGCCCAGATCATCGCTCACAACGCCAATTTCGACCGCAATTTCATCGATCACGAATGCGGCCGCTGCGGCCATCCAATCACGGGTGAAGATCGCTGGATCGACACGCTGCAACTGGCCCAGAAGCGGTTTCCGGGCATGGCCAACTCGCTGGACGCCCTGTGCAAGCGGTTCAAGATCTCGCTGGTCGAGCGGACGCTGCACGGCGCGCTGATCGACGCCCGCCTGCTGGCCGAAGTGTATCTGGAGCTGCGCGGAGGCAAGGAGCGGGCGCTGGACCTGACCGGCGCGCGTGGCGGCGCGGCGGCGATCAAGACGGTCAGCTATGGCGTGCGGCCCAATCCGCTGGCGCCGCGCTCGACGCCCGAAGAACAGGCGGCGCACGTCGCCTTCCTGAAGGCGCAGATCAAGGATGGATCGTTGTGGGCGCCGTTCGGCGTCATCCTGGCCGAAGGCGAGGACGCGGCGGCCTGAATATCCTCCCCCGCGCCGCGAGGGAGGATCAGAAGGTTCAGGCCTGGCCGGTTTCGGCCGGACCGCGTGCGATCTGGGCCTGGCGGGCCATGTAGATGGCGCCGAAGTCGATCGGGTCCAGCATGAAGGGCGGATAGAAGCCGCCGTCCGCCGTCGCGCCCGAAATCACTTCGCGCGCATAGGGGAACAGGTAGCGCGGGCATTCGATCAGCAGCAGCGGCTCGATGTCCTGCTCGTTGACGCCGTGCAGGGCGAACAGACCGCCGTAAACCAGCTCGATCTGGAACACGGCCTTGTCCTCGTGCGAGGCGCGGACCGACAGCTTCAGATCGACCTCGAACAGGCCGTCCTGACGGCCCTGGGCGTTCATTTCGACGCCCAGGTCGATGGCGGGCTTGCCGTCGATGCGCAGGCTTTCCGGGGCGCGGGGGTTCTCGAACGAGAAGTCGCGGACGTACTGGGCCAGGATGCGGAAGCCGGGGCCGGCCGGTTGGCCTTCGGTAGCGCCGTTGGTTTCGCCGGCGGGCGGGACAGCGTCGGTCATGGACGGAAAGCCGTGGTCTGAAGGGTGGAGGCCGCGCTGGAATGCGGCGGCCGTGAGGCGGGGGTGCTATCATGCGACCCCCGTTCCGGCAACGCCCGGGCGGTCCGACCCAGCGGCAAGGCGGCGCACCGGCCTGCGCCGTGGCTTGCACGCCCCTATATGAGACCCTAATCGTCATGGCGGCGTTGTTCGCCGTCAGGGGGCGTCGTCGCCTCCGTCAGCCAGGATACTTCCGTGCCGGTACAGTTCCAGATCGTCATCTTCGCCGTCATCGCGGCCGTCGTGCTGTTCCAGCTCTACAATGTGCTGGGCAAGAAGGTCGGTCGCCAGCCGCAGGAGGACGCCCGCGCCCAGCCCCCCGCGCCCGGCCCGGCCGAGGCGGCGAACCGTGTCCCGACCCTGGATTCCGCCACGCTCGGCGCCATCGCCGGCCTGCGGGCGCGAGATCCGGCCTTCGACCCCGTCCGCTTCCTGGATGGCGCGCGTCAGGCTTATGAGACCATCGTGCGCGGCTATGCGGCGGGCGAGCGGGAAACGCTGCGGCCCCTGCTGACCTCGTCGGTCATGACCTCGTTCGAGGCCGGCATTGCGGCGCGCGAGACGCGCGGCGAAACCGAACAGGCCGAATTCCTGCATCCGCCCCGCGCCGACCTGGAAAAGGCCGACGCCGAGGGCGACCGCGCCGTGGCCAAGGTCCGCTTCCTGGCCGAGTTGCGCAGCCGCATCCAGCCCGTCGGCGGCGGCGAGGAGCAGATCGAGGAGCGTCGGACCGCCGAACTGTGGACGTTCGAACGCAGCCTGGGCGCCACGGACCCGAACTGGGTTCTGGCCAAGGTCGAGCCCGCCGCCGCGTGATGCGCCGGCTGATCCGGGCTGTCGCCGTCGCTTCGGCCCTGGCCGTTCTGGCCGCCTGCGCCAGCGGCCCCCGGCCGACCACCCCTTTGCCCGTTCCATCCGGCCCGCCGCCCGCGCCTGTTCCCGGACCGGGTCCCGCGCCGATGACGGGGGCCAGCCCCGCCACGCTACCCGGCTGGAATGAAGAGAATCACCGGGCGGCGCTGGGCGCCTATGTCGCGGGATGCGGCGTGGCTCGCGACGAGGCCGCCCGCGCGGTTTGCGGGCGCGCCCGATCCTTGCGTTCGCCGGACGCCGCAGAGGCCCGCGTTTTCATTGAGACCAATTTCACCGTTCAGGCCGTGACCACTGCGGATGGCGGCGCCGGCCTGCTGACCGCCTACTTCGCGCCTGAATATTCGGCGCGTCGACGCCCGGACGCCGAGTTCGATATGCCGGTGCTGGGCCGCCCCAGCGATCTGGTGCGATTGGACGGCGGGGTGAAACAGCGCCGCGCGGACGGAACCACCGCGCCCTATCCCGATCGCGCGGCGATCGAGGCGGGAGCCGCCGTCGGCGCCGCCCCCGTGCTGGGCTGGATGCGGGCCGAAGATCTGTTCTTCATGCAGATTCAAGGATCGGGCTATCTGACGTTCGAGGATGGCGGCCGGACGCGCGCCGCCTATGCGGCCGACAACGGGCATACCTTCGTGGGGATCGCCCGGCCGATGGCCCAACAGGGATTGCTGCCGCAGAACGGCACGTCAGGCGAGGCGATCCGCGCCTGGCTGGCCACCCATCGCGGACGGGAGGCGCAGGCGGTTACAGCGTTGAACCCGCGCTACATCTTCTTCTCGACCGCGCCTGACGACGCCGGTCATCCGGCCGGGGCGGCGGGCGTGCCCCTGCCGCCGCGCCGCGCAGTGGCGGTCGATCCGGGCCAGTGGCGTTACGGCGAGGCCGCCTGGATCGAGGCCGACGCCGGCAATCTGAGGGGCGCGCGGTCCGGCTATCGCGGTCTGGTCATGGCGCTGGACACCGGCTCGGCCATCCGCGGCCCGGTCCGCGCCGACCTGTACATGGGCCGCGGCGACGCCGCCGGCGACGAGGCCGGAACGGTCCGCCACCCCCTGCGGATGTGGCGCCTGGTCCCCAGGGGTTAGGCCGCGCACTCCGCCGGCTTCGTCTCGCCCGGCCCCCATTTGGCGCAGGCCCAGTCGATGTGCTCCTGGATCATGGCGCAGGGATTGGCGGCGTTGCAAGGCGGATGGGTCGCGGGGCTGACCATGCGGCAACGCTCGACCAGCCGGGCCGAGGCGGCGGCGCCGATCTGGTCACGGCAGGGCGTGGCGGCGGCCGGCGGTTGAGCGGGCGAGGGCTGCAGAAGCGGCGCCGCCTCATCAACCGGTTCTTGCGGCGGCGCGTCGGTCGGCATGACGGGCGCGGCGACGGGCGTTTCAGACGCCGGAACAGCCGGTTCGGCGGCGGGCTGACAGGCCATCAGGGCGGCGGCCGTCAGCAGCGGCAACAGGCGGGCGAGACGCATGGCATATCCTCCGGTTTGACCGGCGGCCACCTCTGCGTCGTCGCCCGGCCCCGATTACTTGCCCAAGGCAGCGCGTTGCAGCGCGAACAGTTCCCGGCAACCGGCGTCGGCCAGGCCGAACAGGGCGTCGAACTCCGCTCGCGAGAAGCCGCGTTTTTCGCCCGTGGCCTGGATCTCGACGATGTCGCCGGCCCCTGTCAGGACGAAGTTGGAATCGGCCTCGGCCGAGGAATCCTCTTCATAGTCGAGGTCCAGCACCGGCTGGTCGGAACAGACTCCGCACGACACGGCCGCCACCTGGTCCAGGATCGGGTCGACCTTCAGCACGCCCTCGTCGCGCAGATAGTTCAGGGCCGAGGCCATGGCGACCCAGGCGCCGGTGATGGCGGCGGTGCGGGTGCCGCCGTCGGCCTGGATGACGTCGCAGTCCAGAATCACCTGACGCTCGCCCAGCGCCTTCAGATCGACCACGGCGCGCAAGCTACGGCCGATCAGGCGCTGGATTTCCTGCGTCCGGCCGGTCTGTTTGCCGGTTGCGGCCTCGCGGCGGCCGCGGGTGTGGGTGGCGCGGGGCAGCATGCCGTATTCGGCCGTGACCCAGCCCTGGCCCTTGCCGCGCATCCAGCCGGGGACATTCTCCTCGACCGTGGCGGTGACCAGGACCTTGGTGTTGCCGAACGACACCAGGCACGACCCCTCGGCATAGCGGTTTACGCCGATCTCCAGCGTGACTGGACGGAGCTGCTGGGGCGTGCGGCCGGAATGGCGGGCGGTGGCGGTCATGGGGCGTCCTGATCGGAAGGCGAGGAATGAGGGGCGACGTCGCTTGCGCCGCGCCGGTCGCCGCTTATCCTAGATGCAGGCGTTCGCGTCCATGCGGACGCGCGTTTCGATTCAGGCGATCCATGCCCTCCTCCGGCGCCCTCACATTGCGACCCGCGACGGCCGCCGACGCCGACATCCTGGCCCGATGGGACCGGGAGCCGCACGTCATCGCCTGCTCTACCGACGACCCGCAGGCCGAAATTGCGTTCGGCGGCGTCCCCTGGGCGGCCGAGCTGGCGGCCCAGTCACCGGTCAGCTTCTATCTGATGGCCGAGCTGGAGGGGCGACCCGTGGGGGTGATGCAACTGATCGATCCGCATCTGGAGGCGGAGCATTACTGGGGAGAGATCGAGCCGAACCTGTGGGCCATCGATATCTGGATCGGGCCGAAGGACGCCCTCGGTCAGGGTCTCGGCACGCGCATGATGACAGCGGCGCTGGAGCGCTGTTTCACCGATCCGGCGGTGAAGGCCGTGGTGATCGATCCCCTGGCCTCGAACACGCAGGCGCACCGGTTTTACCGGCGGCTGGGCTTTGCGCCCGTGGGGCGGCGGCTGTTCGGGGATGATGACTGCCTGGTGCATCGGCTGGATCGCAAGGACTGGCGGGGGGCGGCATGATCGGGCCGGGCTTCACCACCACCCCCTATGCCGGTCTGGCCGCGCTGGACAGCCGGGCGCGCGACATCTTTCGCCGGATCGTCGAAACCTATCTGGAGACGGGCGAGCCGGTCGGATCGCGCACGCTGTCGCTGAGCGGGGTGGGGCTGTCGTCGGCGTCGATCCGCAACACCATGCACGATCTGACACTGGCGGGCCTGCTGGGGGCGCCGCACGTCTCGGCCGGGCGGGCGCCGACCCATGCGGGGTTGCGGCTGTTCGTCGACGGTCTGCTGGAGGTCGGCGACATCGGCGCGGAAGAGCGGCGCGAGATCGACGCCCGGCTGGCCGCGACCGGCGGCCGTTCGTTTGAGGAGACGCTGGACGCGGCGTCCGGCCTGCTGTCGGGGCTGGCGGGCGGGGCGGGCATCGTCGCCACCCCGGCCCATGACGCGGGGGTCAAGCATGTCGAGTTCGTCGCCCTGGGCCATGATCAGGCGCTGGCGGTGCTGGTCGCTGACGACGGGACCATCGAGAACCGGCTGATGCCGCTGACGGCGGGGGTCACCCCCTCGACCCTGCAAGAGGCCTCGAACTTCCTCAACGCACGGATGAAGGGCCGGTCGGTGGCCGACGCCCGGCGCGAGATGGCCGCCGAGCTGGAGGTCGCGCGGCGCGAGCTGGACACTGCCGCCGCCCGACTGGTCGAGGACGGGGTCGCGGCCTGGTCCGGCGGGGCTGAGCGCGAACGGGCCCTGATCGTGCGCGGCCGGGCCAATCTGTTGCAGGACGCGCGTGCGGCCGAGGACCTGGACCGGGTGCGGGTGCTGTTCGACGATCTGGAGCAGAAGGAACAGCTGATCGGCCTGCTGGACGGCGTCGCCGGGGCCCAGGGGGTCAGCATCTTCATCGGCGCCGAAACGCGACTCTTTTCGCTTTCGGGTTCCGCCGTGATCGCGGCGCCCTATATGTCGGGCCGCCAGCGGGTGCTGGGCGCCATCGGCGTGATCGGGCCCGCAAGACTGAACTACGCCCGTGTCATACCGTTGGTGGACTATACCGCCCGGGTGCTGGGCCGGATGCTGGACGGACAGGAATCGTGACCGACACCCCCCATAACGACATCGAGACTGAACTCGACGCGGATATCGCCCAGGCCGAGACGCCGGAGGACCCCCAGGATGACCTGGGACCGATCGACGCGTTGATCGCCGAGCGCGACGAGTGGAAGGACCGCGCCCTGCGCGCCGCCGCCGAGACCGAGAACATCCGCCGCCGCGCCGAGGCGCAGCAGAACGACGCCCGCGCCTTCGCCATCCAGCGCTTCGCCAAGGATCTGCTGGGCGTGGCCGACAATCTGGAGCGGGCGCTGCAGGCCGCGCCCAAGGACGCCGACGGCGCCGCGGGCGGTCTGGTCACCGGGCTGGAACTGACCCAGAAAGCCTTGCTGACGGCGTTCGAGGGTAACGGGTTGAAGCGCGTCGCGCCGGGACCGGGCGACGCCTTCGATCCACATCTGCATCAGGCGATGATGGAGCAGCCGTCGGACACCGTGCCGGGCGGCGCCGTGATCCAGACCCTGCAGCCCGGCTACGAGCTGTTCGGCCGCACCGTGCGCGCCGCCATGGTGGTGGTCGCCGCCCGCAACGGCGGGTCAGGCCCGGGCTCCGCCTATGACGCCAAGGCCTGAGCAGGCCCTGGGGTGAAGGAGGTCTGACCCCGGGTCAGGCCTTCAACCGCGTCTCGAACAGGGCCAGCAGGCGCTTCCAGCCATCCGCAGCGTCGGCTGCGCGATAGCTGGCGCGATAGTCGGCGTGGAAGCCGTGCGGCGCGTCGTCATAAACCACGACCTCGCTGCTCTCGGCCCCCGCGCGGCGCAGGGCGGCGCGCATGGCCTCGACGCTGGACAGGGGAATGCCCTGATCCTGGCCGCCATACAGGCTCAGCACGGGCGCCTTCAGATCGTCGGCCAGATCGACCGGCCAGGGGGCGCCGGCGGACCGGGCTGCGGCGTCTGCGTCGGCGGCGGGTTGCAGGCGGCCGTACCAGGCCACCCCGGCGTCGATGGCGGCGAAGCGGGCGGCGGCCTGCCAGACCACCTTGCCGCCCCAGCAGAAGCCCGTGATGCCGACCTTTTCGTCATTGCCCCAGGGCTGGCGGCTGGCCCAGTCCAGGGTGGCGGCGATATCGCCCATGACCTGTTCATAGCCGGCGGCGGCGACGATCTCCTGCACCCGCTTCATGTCCGACAGGGGGGCCGGATCCTCGACCCGGTTGAAGAAGGCGGGGGCCACGGCTGCGTAGCCGGCCCTGGCCAGGCGGCGGCAGACGTCGCGGATGTATTCGTGCACGCCGAAGATCTCGGACACGACGATCACGACGGGGAAGGGCCCGGCGCCCGCGGGTCGGGCGACATAGGCCGGCAGGTCGAAATCGTCCGGCGCGGCGTAGGTCACCGTCTCGGTCACCAGACCCTGGGCGTCGGTGGTGACGGGCCGGGCCTCCTGGGCCGCGCCCGCCGGGGCGTAGCCGGCGAAGAAGAGCGCGCCCAACCCCCCAGCCGTCAGGGCGGTGCGTCGGTTCAGGGCGAGGTCGTCGGGGGTCTGGCCTTCGGGACGGATCAGGACGGTCATGCGGTCTGTCTCCTGCACGGCTGCGCTTGAAGGCCGGACAGTGCCGCCGCCCGCGTCGCCCGTCGAGTCACGAAAGCCGTGAGGCCCGCGCCCGACGGGCGGGCCGGATCAGCGCGTATAGCTGTATTCAGAAACCTGGCAGACGTTGATCCGCTCGCGGACCAGTTCCTGGCCGTTGGTGAACTCGGCCTTGAAATCATACAGGCAGGCGCCCGAGCCGTCGTCGATGTTGATACGGATATTGGCGCCGTCCTCCAGCACATCGTCGCCCAGGATGTCTTCCTCCCAGTCACCGGACCGGCTGTCCGAGGCGTAGAAGCGCAGCATGGTCCAGCCCGTGCGGTTGCGGATGGTCACGTGACGGTCATAGCCGTCGCGCGACTGAACAACAGGCGCAGGCGCGACGGTCGTCGAAGCGGCGGCCACAGCGAAGCCGGACAGCGCCGAGCGTGGCGACGCCGGTCTTGATATGGTTCATGGTGTAGTTCCCCCGTCGGCCCGGCCATTTCCGCGACCGACATGGAAAAACGATTACACAGAACGATGTTTTTCGCATCGTCTGTTTTGAACAGGCGGGTCGAGGAGGAATCGACTCCGAATCCCATCAAGGCCTTGCAGGGCTTGGGGACTTTCCCATATCGGGCTCAGCCGGAGAAACCCCGCGTCCTGTGGGGATTTCGCAACCGGATCTGACATCAATCCCGCAACCGGGGGCGGTCACGCGCGGCGCTTTTTGCAAAGGCCGCCGCATCGCCCGCCGAATGGAGTGAAAAGACAAGGCCATGGCCAAGATTATCGGCATCGACCTCGGCACGACCAACTCGTGCGTCGCCGTCATGGACGGCAAGAACCCCAAGGTCATCGAGAACGCCGAGGGCGCCCGCACCACCCCGTCGGTGGTCGCGATCCAGGACGGCGGCGAGATTCTCGTCGGCCAGCCGGCGCGCCGTCAGGCGGTGACCAACCCGTCCAACACCTTCTTCGCCATCAAGCGCCTGATCGGCCGCAACTATGACGACCCGGTGGTGGCCAAGGACAAGGGCATGGTGCCCTTCGACATCGTCAAGGGCCCGACGGGCGACGCCTGGGTGCGCGCCCACGGCAAGGACTATTCCCCCCAGCAGGTTTCGGCCTTCACCCTGGGCAAGATGAAGGAGGCCGCCGAGGCCTATCTGGGCGAAACCGTCACCCAGGCCGTCATCACCGTTCCCGCCTATTTCAACGACGCCCAGCGTCAGGCGACCAAGGACGCCGGCAAGATCGCCGGCCTGGAAGTCCTGCGCATCATCAACGAGCCTACCGCGGCCGCCCTGGCCTATGGCCTGGACAAGAACGACGGCCAGAAGATCGCCGTCTATGACCTGGGCGGCGGCACCTTCGACGTCTCGATCCTGGAGATCGGCGACGGCGTGTTCGAGGTGAAGTCGACCAACGGCGACACCTTCCTGGGTGGCGAAGACTTCGACATGCGTCTGGTCGACTACCTGGCCGACGAGTTCAAGAAGGAGCAGGGCGTCGATCTGCGCCAGGACAAGCTGGCCCTGCAGCGCCTGAAAGAAGAGGCCGAAAAGGCCAAGAAGGAGCTGTCCTCGACGGCCCAGTACGAGGTCAATCTGCCGTTCATCACCATGAACGCGTCCGGCCCGCTGCACCTGAACATCAAGCTGTCGCGCGCCAAGCTGGAAGCCCTGGTCGACGACCTGGTCCAGCGCACCATCGAACCCTGCGCCAAGGCGCTGAAGGACGCGGGCCTCAAGGCCTCGGACATCGACGAAGTGGTGCTGGTCGGCGGCATGACCCGCATGCCGATGGTTCAGGAAGCCGTGAAGAAATTCTTCGGCAAGGAACCGCACAAGGGTGTGAACCCCGACGAGGTCGTGGCCCTGGGCGCCGCCGTTCAGGCCGGCGTGCTGCAAGGCGACGTCAAGGACGTGCTGCTGCTGGACGTGACGCCGCTGACCCTGGGCATCGAGACCCTGGGCGGCGTCTTCACCCCCCTGATCGAACGCAATACGACCATTCCGACCAAGAAGAGCCAGACCTTCTCGACCGCCGACGACAACCAGTCGGCCGTGACGATCCGGGTCTTCCAGGGCGAGCGTCCGATGGCGGCCGACAACAAGGTGCTGGGTCAGTTCGACCTGATGGGCATTCCGCCCGCGCCGCGCGGCATGCCGCAGATCGAGGTCGCCTTTGACATCGACGCCAACGGCATCGTCCACGTCACCGCCAAGGACAAGGCGACCAACAAGGAGCAGTCGATCCGCATCCAGGCCAACGGCGGCCTGTCGGACGCGGACATCGACAAGATGGTCAAGGAAGCCGAGGCCAACGCCGCGGCCGACAAGGCCCGCAAGGACCTGGTCGAGGCCCAGAATTCGGCCGACAGCCTGATCCACTCGACCGAAAAGGCCATGTCCGAACACGGCGACAAGATCGGCGAGACTGAAAAGACCGCCATCGAGACCGCCCTGGCGGACCTGAAGTCGGCCAAGGACGGCACAGACCCCGAAGCCATCCGCGAGAAGACCAACACATTGGCCCAGGCTTCGATGAAGCTGGGCGAGGCGATGTACGCGGCCCAGCAGGGTGCGGGTGAAGACGGCGCCGCTGAAGGCCAGCCGGCCGACGACGGCGTGGTCGACGCCGAGTTCGAGGAAGTCTCGGATTCGGACGACGACAAGAAGAACGCGTAACGAAACGCGTGTCGTGACCATACGGCCCCGCTTGTCAGACGACGGGCGGGGCCGTTTCATGAAACTTGCATCATTCGACCGGGCGCCCATGTCAGCCAGGTCAAACCGGAACGTCCAGGCCTCCATTCAGAGGGGCGACCGACCGGCCGAGTAAGAGGACGAACGCCAGATGGCGACGCGTGACTATTACGAAATCCTGGAAGTCGAGCGGACGATCGACGCCGCAGGGCTGAAGGCCGCCTATCGCAAGCTGGCGATGACCCACCACCCGGACCGCAACGGCGGCTCGGACGAGTCGGTGGCGAAATTCAAGGAAATCTCAGAGGCCTATTCGATCCTGTCGGACGAGCAGAAGCGCGCCGCCTATGACCGGTTTGGCCATGCGGGCGTGAATGGCGGCGGCGGGGGCGGCGATCCGTTCGGACGCGGCGGCGGCCAGGGATTCCACGACATCAACGACATCTTCAGCCAGGTGTTTGGCGACGCCTTCGGAGACGCCTTTGGCGGCCGTGGCGGCGGGCGTCAGCAGCAGCACGGCCCGCGTCGGGGCTCGGACCTGCGCTACGACCTCGAGATCTCCCTGGAGCAGGCCTACAAGGGCGCCGAGATCGAGATCGCCGTGCCGACCACAATGACCTGCGAGGTCTGCGACGGTTCGGGCGCCAAGAAGGGCACCAAGCCGACCATCTGCAACACCTGCGGCGGCGCCGGACGCGTGCGTCAGGCCAACGGCTTCTTCCAGGTCGAGCGCACCTGCCCCCGCTGCGGCGGTTCGGGCGAGATGATCACCGACCCCTGCACGACCTGTCACGGCCACGGCCAGGTCCGCAAGAACCGCAAGCTCAGCCTCAAGGTGCCGGCCGGCGTCGACGACGGCTCGCGTATCCGCCTGTCGGGCGAGGGCGAGGCGGGCCAGCGCGGCGGGCCGCGCGGCGACCTGTACGTCTTCCTGTCGGTCAAGCCGCACGAACTGTTCGAGCGCGACAACCTGGATCTGCTGGTCACCGTGCCGGTGCCGATGACGGTCGCGGCCCTGGGCGGCGAAATTGATGCCCCCTGCCTGGTGTCCGAGGCGTGCGACGGACGGTGCAAGGCCTCGGTCGCTGTGCCGGCGGGCGCCCAGACGGGCAAGACCGTCCGCATCAAGGGCAAGGGCATGCCGCACCTGAACGGTCGCCAGCGCGGCGATCTGGTGGTCGAGCTGTTCATTGAGACGCCGACCGAGCTGAACGCCCGCCAGAAGGAGCTGCTGCAGGAACTGGCCGCCTCGCTGGGCGAGAGCCAGACCCCGCGCAACACCAGCTTCGCCGGCAAGGCCAAGCGGTTCTGGGCCGACATCCTGGGCGGCGACGCCGAGAACTCCAAGGAAACCGCGTGAGCGACATCTTCCACGCCGGCATCTCCGGCGCCCGGGGCCGCATGGGCCGCGCCGTTTCTTCGGTTCTGGACGCCCGCGAGGACGTGGTCGTCGCCGCCCGGTTCGACCGGGGCGAGAGCGTCGACCTGAACCTGTGCGACGTCATCATCGACTTCTCGACGCCCGACGCCTCGGTCGATCTGGCCCGCGCCTGCGCCGAGGCGGGCGGACCGGCGCTGGTCATCGGCTCGACCGGCCTGTCGCCGGAACAGGAGGCCGAGATCGAAAAGGCCGCCGAGAAGATCGCCATCGTCAAGAGCGGCAACTTTTCGCTGGGCGTGAACATCCTGATCGGCCTGGTCGAGCATGCGGCCCTGCGGCTGGATGCGCGCGACTGGGACATCGAGGTGCTGGAGACCCATCACCGGCGCAAGGCGGACGCCCCCTCGGGCACGGCCCTGATGCTGGGCGAAGCCGCCGCCAACGGGCGCGGCGCCGATCTGGAAGACCTGCGCACGGCCCCCTATGACGGCATCACCGGCGCGCGCGAGAGCGGCAAGATCGGCTTCGCCTCGCTGCGGGCGGGCG
>NZ_SDZL01000012.1 GCF_004210735.1 Brevundimonas sp. | reverse complement strand
CAAGAGAGCCCGGAACCCGATCCGTCCGAGCTCTACACCGACGTCTACGTGGAGGCCTGATCCGTGACCGACATTCTGATGCCGGCGCTGTCCCCCACGATGGAAGAGGGCACGCTGACCAAGTGGCACATCAAGGCGGGCGACACCGTGTCGGCCGGTCAGGTGATCGCCGAGATCGAAACCGACAAGGCTACGATGGAAGTCGAGGCCGTGGACGAGGGCGAAGTGCTCGAAATCCTGGTGGCCGAAGGCGCCGAGAACGTGAAGGTCAACACCCCGATCGCCCGTCTGGCGGGCGAGGACGGCGCGGCCGCTCCCGCGCCCAAGGCTGATGCGCCCAAGGCCGAGGACGCGCCAAAGGAAGCCGCTGAAGGCAAGACCGGCGACCCCGAAAAGGCGCCGGCCCAGACGCCTAGCCCCAAGGTCGAGCTGCGCGATCCGGAAATCCCGGCCGACGCCAAGCTGGTGAAGACGACCATCCGCGACGCCCTGCGCGACGCCATGGCCGAGGAAATGCGCCGCGACGACGCCGTCTTCCTGATCGGCGAGGAAGTCGCCCAGTACCAGGGCGCCTATAAGGTCAGCCGCGAACTGCTGCAGGAATTCGGCGAACAACGCGTCGTCGACACCCCCATCACCGAGCACGGCTTCGCCGGTCTGGGCGTCGGTGCGGCCATGGCGGGCCTGAAGCCGATCGTCGAGTTCATGACCTGGAACTTCGGCATGCAGGCCATCGACCACATCATCAACTCGGCCGCCAAGACCCTGTACATGTCGGGCGGCCAGATCCGCGCGCCGATCGTGTTCCGCGGCCCCAACGGCGCGGCGTCACGCGTGGGCGCCCAGCACAGCCAGGACTATTCGGCCTGGTATGCGCAAATCCCGGGCCTGAAGGTCATCGCCCCCTATGACGCGGCCGACGCCAAGGGCCTGCTGAAGGCCGCGATCCGCGATCCGAACCCGATCGTCTTCCTCGAACACGAGATGATGTACGGCCTCGAGTTCGATGTGCCCGAGGTCGAGGATTGGATCGTGCCGATCGGCAAGGCCAAGGTCCGCCGCGAAGGCAAGGACGTCACCATCACCGCCCACAGCCGCATGGTCGGATTCGCCCTGCAGGCCGCCGAGAAGCTGGCCGAGGACGGCATCAAGGCCGAGGTGATCGACCTGCGCACCCTGCGCCCGCTGGATCACGACACCATTGTCGAAAGCGTCAAGAAGACCAGCCGCCTGGTCTCGGCCGAAGAAGGCTGGGGCTCGATGGGCGTCGGCGCCGAGGTCGTGGCCCGGGTGATCGAGCACGCCTTCGACTATCTGGATGCGCCGCCCTTGCGCGTTCACCAGGAAGACGTGCCGCTGCCCTACGCCGCGAACCTGGAAGCCCTGTCGCTGCCGGGCGTGGACAAGATCGTGGCCGCCGTTAAGCAGGTGATGGCATGACCGACATCCTGATGCCGGCCCTGTCTCCGACCATGGAGGAGGGCGTCCTGGCCAAATGGCACGTGAAGGTGGGCGACACCGTCACGGCCGGTCAGGTGATCGCCGAGATCGAGACCGACAAGGCCACGATGGAGGTCGAGGCCGTCGACGAGGGCGAGATTCTGGAGATCCTGGTCCCCGAAGGCTCCGAAGGCGTGAAGGTCAACACACCGATCGCCCGCCTGTCGGGCGACGACCCCGCGCCCGCGCCGAAGAAGGCCGAAGCGCCCGTCGAGCCCTCCAAGGCCGAGACGCCCAAGGCTGAAGCCAAGCCCGCCGAGGCTTCCAAAGCCGCACCGGCGGCCCCGAAATCCACCGATGGCGGCCGCATCTTTTCCTCACCGCTGGCGCGCCGGGTCGCGGCCCAGAACGGCGTGGACCTGAAATCCGTCAAGGGCACCGGCCCGCACGGCCGCATCGTTCGCCGCGACGTCGAGGCTGCAGGGCAGGGCGGCTCCAAGTCTGCGGCGACCTCTGCATCCGCCAGCGCCGAACCGCGCAAGGTCCAGTCGCTGGAGCAGATGGGCATCGCGCCCGGCTCCTATGACCTCATTCCGCTGGACGGCATGCGCAAGACCATCGCGCGCCGCCTGACCGACAGCTTCCGCGACGTTCCGCACTTCCCGCTGAACATCGACCTTGAGATCGACGGCCTGATGGCCGCGCGCGCCCAGGTCAACGCCATGCTGGAGCCGCAGGGGATCAAGGTGTCGGTGAACGACTTCGTCATCGCCGCCGCCGCCCGCGCCCTGAAGGCCGTGCCGGAAGCCAACGCCAGCTACACCCCCGAAGGCATCGCCATGCATCACCACGCCGACGTGGCGATGGCGGTGGCGATCGACGGCGGCCTGATCACCCCGATCATCCGCAAGGCCGAGACCAAGTCGCTGTCGCAGATCGCGACCGAGTCCAAGGACCTGGCCAAGCGCGCCCGCGACAAGAAGTTGAAGCCCGAGGAATTCCAGGGCGGCACCTTCTCGGTTTCGAACCTGGGCATGTTCGGCATCAAGTCGTTCGGCTCGATCATCAACGAACCCCAGGGCGCCATCATGAGCGTCGGGGCAGGGGAGCCGCGCCCCGTGGTCAAGAACGGTCAACTGGCCGTGGCCACGGTGATGAGCATCACCCTGTCGTGCGATCACCGCGTGGTCGACGGCGCCGTGGGCGCCCGATTCCTGCAAGCGTTCAAGGCGCTGTTGGAAAATCCTGTGACGATGCTGGCGTAAGGAACGACCATGGCCGACTTTGATCTCGTCGTCATCGGCTCGGGGCCGGGCGGCTATGTCGCCGCGATCCGGGCCAGCCAGCTGGGCCTGAAGGTCGCCGTCGTCGAGCGCGAAAACCTGGGCGGGATCTGCCTGAACTGGGGCTGCATCCCGACCAAGGCGCTGCTGAAGTCCGGCGAGAAGTACGAGAGCCTGTCACACCTCAAGGATTATGGCCTGTCGGCCGAGAAGGTCGGCTTCGACTTCGACGCCATCATCGCGCGCTCGCGCGGCGTGGCGAAACAGCTGAATCAGGGCGTCGGCTTCCTGATGAAGAAGAACAAGATCGAGGTCATCGAAGGCACGGCCAAGCTGGAAAAAGGCGCGGCTGCGCCCAAGGTCGTCATCGCCCTCAAAGCCGGCGGCTCACGCACGGTCGAGGCCAAGTCGGTCATGCTGGCCGTCGGCGCCCGCGCCCGCGCCCTGCCACAGATCGGCCTGGAAGCCGACGGCGACCGCATCTGGGCCTATCGCGAGGCGATGGCTCCGAAATTCCAGCCCAAGTCGATCGTGGTCATCGGCTCGGGCGCCATCGGCATCGAGTTCGGCAGCTTCTATCGCGCCCTGGGCTCCGACGTCACGGTCGTCGAAGCCGTGGACCGCATCATGCCGGTCGAGGACGAAGAGGTCTCAAAGGCCGCGCAAAAGTCCTTCGAAAAGCGCGGCATGAAGTTCAAGCTGGGCGCCAAGGTGACCAAGGTCACCAAGTCGGCCAAGGGCGTTCAGGTCGCCGTCGAAATCGGCGGCAAGGCCGAAACGCTGGAGGCCGAGGTCTGCATCTCGGCCGTCGGCATCACCGCCAACACCGACGGCATCGGGCTGGAGGCGCTGGGCGTCGAACTGGACCGTGGCCACGTCAAGACCGACAGCCACTGCCAGACCAACGTTAGGGGCCTATACGCCATCGGCGACTGCGCCGGCGCGCCCTGGCTGGCGCACAAGGCCAGCCATGAAGGCATCCACGCGGCTGAGCACATCGCCGGCTTCAAGACGCCGAACGTCCATTCGCCCATCGCCGGCTGTACCTATGCCCAACCGCAGGTCGCGTCCGTCGGCATGACGGAGCAAGGGGCCAAGGCCGAGGGGCGCGAGGTCAAGATCGGCCGCTTCCCGTTCCGCGTGAACGGCAAGGCCATCGCCTCGGGCGACACCGACGGCTTCGTAAAGGTCATCTTCGACGCCAAGACCGGCGCCCTGATCGGCGCCCACATGATCGGCCACGAAGTCACCGAGATGATCCAGGGCTACGTCACCGCTATCACCATGGAGGCGACCGAGGAAGACATCCACGGCATCGTCTATCCGCACCCCACCATGTCCGAAGCCATGCACGAGGCGGCATTGGACGCCTATGGCCGCGTGATCCACATCTGAACGCTCGCGATTTTCCGCGCGGAGTCTGAGGAAAGAAAGTCGCAAAATTCTTAGATACGCCTAAGATATATTATGCGAAATAAGACATAGTCAGCTGCACAGCCATCAGTGCATGGCGGCTGATTTGGACCCTATCATGAATGATCGATTTCATAGGGGCCAGCTTAACAACCAGCCTTGATCGACCAGCAGCTTCGCTTGACTTGCAGAGCTGTTAGATCGAAATAGAACAAATGAAGAACGTCAGGGTTTTGCCCGGCCAGATTAACGCCTTAAAGGAGCGCTTGGCGGCCTTTGAGGGTTATTGCGGACGCCTCTGCGATCATGCCGGCGATGACGGGCCACTGGCGTCTTTGTCACGTCAGGCCCTGCACGACCTCTATGCCGCCTCCCCCGCAGACGCGATGGCAGGGAATGCGGTCGGACTGGGCATGGCCATTGAAGCGGCGGCAGAGCGGCCGGTCGTGTGGGCGCTCCACGAAATGGCGGCGCAGGAGGCAGGCCGCCCTTATGCGCCCGGTTTGAACGAGATGGGGCTTTTGCCCCAGAACCTGTTGCTGGTGCGGGTACGCGATATTCAGACCCTGCTGGCCGTGGGAGAAGAGGCGTTGCGCAACCAGGCAGTCGGGGCCGTGCTGTTAAGCGCCTGGGGTGAAGCAAGGGCGATGAATTTAACCGCCAGTCGCCGCCTGGCTCTGGCCGCCCGGTCCGGCGGAGCGACGGTCTTCCTGGCACGCGCGGCAGCCGAGCCGGCCCCAAGCGCGGCCGAGACGCGCTGGTCCGTGCGCGCTGTCGCCTCTGCGCCGCTGGAGAGGGACGCCCCCGGCCGCCCGGCCTTTTCCGCGACCCGGTTACGTCATCGCGGCGGGGGCGTACCCCGAACCTGGACACTGGAGTGGGATCGTGAACACCGCGTCTTCGTCGAACCCGCGCCGCTATCTGGCGGTCTGGTTTCCCTGGCTGCCGAGCGACCGGCTGGCGCGCGAGACACAGACATCGTCCGATGCATCGTCTGAGCCCGCTCTACCCTTGGTTCTGATCGAAAAGGTCGGCGGCTCGCTGGGGTTGGCCGCCGTCGATCCAGCGGCGGCGCAGGTGGGCCTGACGCCCGGTATGACCTTGGCCGATGCACAAGCGCGCACCCCCCTGCTGCGGACCGTCGTCCATCGCCCAGACCTCGACGATGCCCTGCTGGCGCAGGTGTTGGAGGACTTCGGCCGCTTCACGCCGATGATCGCGCTGGACCCGCCGCACGGCGTAATGCTTGATGTGACCGGTTGCGCCCACCTCTTCGGCGACGAGACGGGTTTGGCGAGAGCTCTGAAAGGGCGCGTCGGACGGGCTGGGCTTCAGGCCCGCGTCGCTCTGGCTGGAACGCCCCAGTGTGCGCGTGCCTTGGCCCGCTTCGGGTCTGGCGGGCTCTTCACGCCAGAACAGGATCGCGTTGCCGTCCGTCGCCTGCCGGTCGCGGCGCTGGAGCTTCCGGACAAGGTGGAACAAGCCCTGCGCCGTGCGGGACTGAAACGGATCGGCGATCTTGATGATCGGCCCCGCGCGCCCCTGGCCGCCCGCTTCGGCGCCGACTTTCCCGCACGGCTGGCGCGCGTGCTAGGCGACGAGGATGTGCGCATCACATCGCATCGGCCGCCGCCGCCGATCGTCGTCGATCGCATCTTCTTCGAGCCGATTTCCGCGCCTGAAGATGTCGAGCGTGTGTTGTCGGTCCTGCTGGTAGAGACCGCCGATCGACTGGATCAGGCCGGGCTGGGCGGGCGCGTCTTTGAAGCCGGATTCTATCGCGTGGACGGCGTCACCCGACGAATTATGACGCGCACCGGTCGGCCGACGCGCGACGCAGATGTGATCCTGCGCCTGTTCCGTGAGCGTTTGGCGGCCTTGGCCAACCCGCTGGATCCAGGTTTCGGCTTCGACCAGATTCGGATGGCGGTGATAACGGCCGAGACTTTGGCGCAAACTCAGCGCAGTCTGGATGGTGACCGGCCGACGGACGAGGATTTCAGCCGCCTGATCGACCGGCTGACCGCGCGGCTGGGGCCAGAAGCGGTGCTTCGGTTCGCGCCTTACGACTCGCACATGCCTGAACGTGCCCAGCGTATGATCCCCGCGGCCGCACACGTTTCGGACGGCGACTGGCCCGCGCCAGATCCGGACGCTCCTCCCTTGCGTCCCTTGCAGATGTTCCACCCGCCCCAGCCAGTCGAAACCCTGGCCGAGGTGCCGGACGGCTCGCCCCTGCGGTTCCGCTGGCGTAGAATCCTGCATCAGGTCGTGCGCTCCGAAGGTCCCGAACGGATCAATGGGGAATGGTGGCGCGCCCCTGACCAGCGAACCCGCGATTATTACCGCGTCGAGGATAGCGAGGGGCGTCGCTTCTGGTTATTCCGCCAAGGCCTTTACGGCGAAACGGCCGAGCCGCGATGGTTTATCCATGGGTTGTTCGCATGAGCGCTCACGACCCTCGCGGCGACTATGCAGAACTGGCGACCACCAGCAACTTCTCCTTCTTGCGCGGGGCCTCACACCCCAAGGACCTCGTGCTGACGGCTCTGCTACGCGGCCATGCCGGGATGGGCCTGGCCGACCGCAACACCGTGGCGGGGGTGGTGCGGGCATGGAGCGCCCTGAATGATCTGCGCCGCGACGGCCTGGCCCCGCCGGAGAAGCTGAGAGATGGCGGTAGTCCGGGCGAGGTCGCCTTTGTCGAAAACCCATTAAACGATCCGGCCCTGTCGGAAGAGATCAAGCAGTGGGCGGCCGATTTTCGCCTGATCGTCGGCGCGCGTTTGAGCTTCAACGACGGGACGCCAGACATTCTGGCCTATCCCGAGACGCGGGCGGGCTGGGGGCGATTGACGCGCCTGCTGACCTTGGGCAACCTCCGGGCGAAAAAGGGCGAATGCGAGATCGGCCTGCATGACCTGCTGGCCGATCCCGAGGAGCTGCTGCTGATCGTCATGCCGCCGGACCGGCTGACCGGACTGGACGCCACAGTGGCGCGCGTGGTCGAGGCAGCGCCGGGGGCGGTCTGGCTGGCGGCCGCCATGCTTCGCCGGGGCGACGACCGGCGCAGGCTGGCACGGTTGCAGGCGATGGCGGCGCGGACCGGTGTTCCCCTGCTGGCCATCAACGACGTTCTCTATCACTTGCCGGCAGAACGCGACCTTCAGGACGTTCTGACATGCATTCGGGAGGGTGTGACGATCGAAACAGCCGGACGCCGGCTGCAGGTCAATGGCGAATGCTGGCTAAAGCCGCCCTCTGAAATGCTCCGCCTGTTCCGGGATGCGCCCGAGGCCGTAACGGAGACGACCGCATTTCTGTCGCGAGTGATCTTCGACCTCAAGGACCTGACCTACAACTATCCGCAAGAGCCAACGCCGCCCCACACGACATCGCAGGAGTGGCTGGATTACCTGACTTGGCGCAACGCCGACATCCGCTATCCTGACGGTGTTCCAGAAGAAGTCAGAGCGACGCTCCGAAAGGAGCTGGATTTCATCCGGAACGCCGATTACGCGCCTTATTTCCTGACCATCCACGACATCGTCCGGGAAGCCAATAACCTCGGCATTCTCTGTCAGGGACGCGGGTCGGCGGCCAACTCCGCCGTCTGCTACGTCCTGGGTGTCACCTCGGTGGACCCGGCCAAGCACGATCTGCTGTTCGAGCGATTCCTGTCTACCAGCAGGAACGAACCGCCCGACATCGATGTCGACTTCGAGCACGAGCGGCGCGAAGAGATCATCCAGTATCTTTATAAGAAGTATGGACGCCATCGTGCCGGCATCGCCGCCACCGTCATCCGCTATCGCCCGCGCAGCGCTATTCGCGACGTGGGCAAGGCGCTGGGTCTGACTGAGGACATCACCGCCCGCCTGGCCTCCAGCCACTGGGGAAGCTGGGGGACCGAAATCGGCGACCGGCACGTCGAACAGGCTGGACTGGACGCCGCCAATCCGATGATCGGCCGCGCCGTTGCCATGGCCTCGCGCCTGTTGGGCTTCCCTCGCCACTTGTCCCAGCATGTTGGCGGCTTTGTGCTGACCCAGGATCGGCTGGACGAACTTGTCCCTATTGGCAACGCCGCCATGCCGGACCGCACCTTCATCGAATGGGACAAGGACGACATCGACGAACTGCGCCTGATGAAGGTCGATATCCTGGCGCTGGGGATGCTGACCTGCATCAGGAAAGCCTTCAACCTGATCCAGGCGCACCAGGACCGGACCTATCTGCTTCACACGGTGCCCGACGAACAGCCCGACGTTTACGCCATGCTCCAGAAGGGCCACTCCATCGGCGTCTTCCAAGTCGAGAGCCGCGCTCAGATCAACATGCTGCCACGGCTTAAGCCCAGGAATTTCTACGATCTCGCCATTCAGGTGGCGATCGTCCGCCCCGGCCCCATCCAGGGCGACATGGTTCATCCCTATTTGCGACGGCGCAGTGGCGTGGAGGAGGTCAAGTATCCCCGCCCCGGCCTCGAACACCCCCAAGACGAATTGGAAGCCATAGTCAGGAAAACCCTAGGCGTGCCCCTGTTTCAGGAACAGGCGATGAAGATCGCCATGGTCGCTGCCTGCTTCACTCCTGAGGAAGCCAACGGCTTGCGCAAAGCCATGGGCACCTTCAGGGGCGACGGCGACTTGATGAAATACGAAGACTTGATGGTCTCCAACATGATCGCGCGCGGCTATGATCCAGACTTCGCGCGGCGCTGCTTTGAACAGATCAAGGGCTTCGGCTCCTACGGTTTTCCAGAGAGCCACGCCATTTCCTTCGCCAGACTGGTCTACATTTCCTCCTATCTGAAGAAGCGGCACCCGGCCGCCTTCGCCTGCGCCCTCCTGAATAGCCAGCCCATGGGCTTCTATGCCCCAGCCCAGATCGTGCGCGAGGCGCAAGAGATCGGCGGGATCGAGGTGCGCCCCATCGACGTCTCCCACAGCGATTGGGACAACAGCCTGGAAGGCCCTTCCGATGCGCCTGTCCTGCGCCTGGGCATGCGTCAGATCGAGGGGTTCAGGGAGGATTGGGCGACCTCAATATCTCTCGAACGGGCCGATAGTCCCCTGACCGATCCTGAAACCCTGGCCCGGCAGGCGAGATTGTCCGGCGCCGCGATGCGTAAGCTGGCCGATGCCGACGCCTTCCGCTCCTTGGGCCTGGACCGGCGTGAGGCGCTATGGGCAGTCCGTCGCCTGCCCGACGACGCCCCCCTGCCCCTGTTCGCGGCCGCCGAGGCGCACGAACGCGGCGCCCGCGAATTGGGCGCCGAAGAGGACGCCTGCCTTCCGGTAATGCCGCTGGGCGAGCATGTCGCCTCCGACTACCAGACCACGCGCCTGTCGCTTAAGGCGCATCCTATGCAGTTGCTGCGCCCCGTCTTGGATGCCGAAAAGGTGCTCAGTTGCGCAGCGACCGAGACCCGGTGCGGCGGCTCCGTGATCAAGGTCGCGGGTGTTGTCCTGGTGCGTCAGCGACCGGGTAAGGGCAACGCCATCTTTGTCACCCTGGAAGATGAGACCGGCATCACCAACGTCGTCCTTTGGGCGCGAATGTTGGAGCAGTTCCGGCGCGAGGTGATGTCCGCCCGCCTGATGCTGGTCGAGGGAGTGGTCGAGAAAAGCCCTGAAGGAGTCATCCACGTCGTCGCCCGGCGCGTCGTCGACCGCTCGGCCGAACTATCGCGCCTGTCCGAGGATCATGTGGCGGAAATCCAACTGGCCCGCGCCGACGTCGTCGCCCATCCCCAGACCCCGCGCCAACCGCCACACCGCCATCCCCGCGACGTGCGCATCCTGCCGGGATCGCGCGACTTCCACTGAGCAACGCTGATCATCCGGCCATCAGATCGCCCGTTTCGTCACGCCTACAACGCTCAAGATTGAGACTTCAAACGCTTGTCGAAGACGGTGGAGAGACGATTACCCAAGAACATCACATTTTCTTGTAGCAGACCAAGAACCGCAAGCCTACCGCCGCCATACCCAACCATCGAACGCCACTTCGACATTGGGCGGTACTTCAGATCGCAAGCAATTGTAATCTAGATCAATGTGAAGATTCGTCAGGACGGCGCGCGGCACGCCGGTTCGCACAATCCAACTGAGGGACTGATCAACATGAGCGTGGCTGGGATGGCGTGTGTAGCGTAGCGCGTCCAGAATCCACAGGTCGGCCCCGCGAACGGCGTCCAACGCGACCTCATCCAAACCCGACACGTCGCTGGAATAGACGACTACACCGGTTGTCGCATCGCCCAGCCGGTAACCGACCGAGCGGATCAACCCGTGCTCCTGATCAAAGGTCGTCACCGGCAAGGGGCCGCCCGGCCCGTCGATCACGAAACCCTCGCCGTACGGCGGCAACCGACGCGCCTCGATGATCGCCGGATAGCCCAGCTTGCTCTCGAAAATATAGTCGAACCGATGCGTCAGCGATCGCTCGGTGGCGACATCCATCCATGCGGGAATGCGCCGTCGCGACCGGATGGCGAAGACGCGCAGATCATCGATTCCGTGAACCTGATCGGCATGATCGTGGGTGAACAGCACCCCGTCGACATGGGTGATCCCGGCGGCCAGGGCCTGAGCTCTCAGGTCGGGCGAGGTGTCGATCAGCACGCTGGTCACGCCGTCCGGGCCGTGCAGGCGCGCCAGCATCGAGCAGCGGGTGCGCCGGTTCTTCGGTTCGGTGGGATCGCAGTCGCCCCATTCGCCGTCCCCGCGCGGTACGCCGCCGGAGGAGCCGCAACCCAGGATCACGACCTCCAGCGCGCCCTGCCCGCTCATGCCGCTGGCCGGGGAATGCGGTCGAACAGAGCGAAGAAGGCGTCGGTCGTGCGTCGGTCGGCATCCTCATGTGACCAACCGCGAATCTCGGCCAGTTTTTCCAGAACATGGCCGATATAGGCCGGCTCGTTCCGCCGCCCGCGATGCGGCACGGGCGCGAGATAGGGGCAATCGGTCTCGACGATGATGCGGTCGGCCCGCATGTCGCGGATCACCGCCCTCACCTCTTCGGCCGCCTTGAAGGTGGCGATGCCGGAAACCGAGAACCACGCCCCCAGTTCCGCCGCTGTCCGCGCCAGTTCAGGCCCGGAGGTGTAGCAGTGCATCAGCAGGCGGAACGGCCCCCGCGCGTGTTCTTCGATCAGGATCTGCGCCATCACATCGTCCGCTTCGCGCGTATGGACGACCAGCGGCAGGCCCGTTTCGCGCGCCGCGACCACGTGGCGACGGAACACCTCGGCCTGAATCTCGCGCGGGCTCAGGTCATAGTGGAAATCCAGGCCGCACTCGCCGACCCCGACGACCTTGGGCCGCTGCGCCAGTTCGACCAGCCGCGCGGTCGTCAGGTCTTCGTAATGCCGCGCCTCGTGCGGATGCACACCGACGGTGCACCAGATGTCGTCGTGCGCCATGGCCAGACCGTGCGTCGCCTCGAACGTCTCCAGCCGGTCCGAAATCTCGACCATCAACCGCACGCCTGCCTGTCGCGCACGAGCAATCACGGCGTCACGGTCATCGTCGAACTGGGGGGCGTGCAGATTGACGTGGCTGTCGATCAGCATCAGCGGGCCGCCTTGGTTCGCGCCAGATCGGCCAGCGCCCCGGCCAGGGCGTCCCCCCGATCCATGTTCAGACCTGCGACCCGATCCGGCAATTCCGCCAACCGCGTCCACAGTTCGGCCCAGCAGGCGCCCTCGCCGCCCGGCGCGGTCAGGGCCCGGTCCTTCACAGCCGCGATCAGCCGGTCCAGCAGGGCGTCGAAACGCGCCGCGCCCTCGGCCCCGCGAAAGGTGTCGGCGATGGCCAGCTGTTCCGCCCGGTCAATGTCGCCGGCCTCGACCCAGCGGCGGGCCAGATCGTCCGCCTCCTGCGTCGCGCCGGAAGCCAGCGCCAGCGCCGCGCCCGGCGACCCGCCGGCCATGGCGGCGGCGCGTTCGGCCTGATCGGGCGTCACGCCGGTCCGGCTCATCACCAGATCCTCCAGCCGGGCCTGTGGCCAGACGGGGAAGTTCAGACGCCGGCAACGCGACCGGATCGTGGCCAGCAATCGCCCCGGCGCATGGGTCACCAAGAATAGCACGCCATTCTCGGGCGGTTCCTCAAGAATCTTTAGTAAGGCATTGGCGGCGTTTATGTTCAGATCATCCGCCGCATCCACGATCGCCACGCGATAGCGGGCCTGCGACGGGCTCTTGGCGAAGAATTCGGGCAGATCGCGTGCCTGATCGACCGAGATGGTTTTCTTGACCTTGCCCCCCTCAATCGCGCGTTCCAGCACCAGCAGATCAGGATGGGCCTGGGCCGAGATCAGACGCGCCACCGGATCATGCGGCGACACGCCCAGCGGACCGCGCGTTCGATCTTCGACCCCGCCCAGCAGGCGACGTGCCGCGCGATAGGCGAAGCTGGCCTTGCCGCTTCCCTCGACGCCGCACAGCAACCAGGCATGGTGCAGCCGCCCCCGCGACAGGGCGTCCAGAAACGCCTCTTCGGCCGCCGCATCGGGGATCAGGTCGAACCGGTCACGCGGATGCTCGCTCACAGCAGGCGCTCCGCGGCGCGCCACAGTCGCTCGGACACGTCTTCGACCTCGCCCGTGGCGTCGATGACCACGCAGCGCCCGGGATGCCTTTCAGCAACCGCCAGAAAACCCTCGCGCAGCCGCTGATGATAGGCCAGCCCCTTGGATTCAAAGCGCGTCTCGAACAGGCCACGCCCGAACGCCCGCTCCAGCCCAACCTCGACCGGCAGGTCGAAAATCAGGGTCAGATCCGGCTGACTGCCCCCCACAATGGCCGCATCCAGCGCCTCGATCAGGGTCAGCGGCGCCCCGCCGCCTGCGCCCTGATAGACACGGCTGGAATCCGCAAACCGATCGCACACGACCCACTTCCCGACCTCGAGCGCCGGGCGAATGGTCTTCTCCAGATGGTCCGAACGCGCGGCGTACATCAGCAGGGTTTCGGTATGCGAGGACCAGCGCTCGGCGTCGCCTGACACGACCAGATTGCGAATGGCCTCGGCGCCCGGCGATCCGCCCGGCTCACGCGTCTGGACGACCTCAAGCCCATGGGCGCGCAGGCGATCGGCCAGCAGCCGCGCCTGCGTCGTCTTGCCGGCGCCCTCGCCGCCCTCGAACGTGATGAATTTTCCGCGAGTCACGCGCGCACCATGGCCGCGCAGACGGCCTAGGCCAAGACCCGGCGGCGCTCAGGAGCCGGATATCAACAAGGCGTCGCCATAGCCGCGCGCCACGACCGCCTGACGCGCACGCTCGGCGGCGTTGGCGTCGGGCCAGGGACCGATCAACACGCGCCAGGTTTGCGGCTGCGCCATACCGACGACATCCAGACGCGCCTGCTCCCCCAGTCGTCTGGTCGCCTGTTCCGCCTCCGCCCGGCTGGCGAAGATGGCGGCCTGCACCCAGATGGTGTCCGCTTCGGCCGGGAGCGGCGCGACCTGCGCCTCGCGCGCCGGGTTGTCGTTCCCGGCCCGGGTCGCCGTCGCCCGCACGCCCCCGCCCGTTCGCGGGGCCCGGCCGACATAGCGAACCCGCACCCGCCCCACGCCCCTGTCCAGCAGGCCCAGTTCCTGGGCTGCGCCGCGTGACAGATCGATGATCCGTCCATCCGAGAAGGGGCCCCGGTCGTTGATGCGCAGGATCGCCTGACGCCCGTTCTCCAGATTGGTCACCTCGACCAGACCGGGCAAGGGCAGCGTCTTGTGCGCCGCCGTCAGCGCATTCATGTCAAAGGTCTCGCCGCTGGCGGTCGGCCGCCCGTTGTGCTGGGCGCCGTACCACGACGCCATGCCCACCTCGTCATAGCCGGCATCTTCGGCCGGTCGGTACCAGCGGCCCTTGATCTGATAGGGCCGCATGGTCCCCAATACGATCGGCGCCGGATCCATCACCACCGGCGCGCGGACAGCAGGGCCATGACTCCCGCCCACGCTGGCGCAGGCTGTCAGCAACATGCTGGCCGCCGCCATCGCCCAACCATTCCGGATATTCGCTCGTCCGCTCATGCGCCCACAATGACGCGCGGGCCTTCCAGCCTGGTTAACGAAAACCTCACAGACTGACTCCGTCCCTGCGCGATTTCTGCTTGGGTAGACGCAGGATTGTGGCTATTCACCCCGCTCGCGGTTCGCCGCTGGACAGGTGGCCGAGTGGTTTAAGGCAGCGGTCTTGAAAACCGCCGTAGGTGAGAGCCTACCGTGGGTTCGAATCCCACCCTGTCCGCCATAGCGGCCGCGACACGTTGGTCGACCGTTCGTCCCGTACATCTTTTCAATTATCGTCGAGCGACGACTTTGGCCGGACATTTTCCGGAGCAATTTCGTGACCCGCATTCGTATCATCCTGGCCACCCTGTCAGCAGTATCCGTAGCCGCGCCGACCGTTGTCCTTGCCCAGGACTGGCTGGGTCGCATGGCGCGTGGTGCGGCCCAGAGCGCCGCCCAGGGCGTGGTCAACAACGCCGTGTCAGGCGCGGCGAACGGGGGTGCGCACCAAGGCTCGACCGCGCCCTCGCCTCAGCCTGCCTCCACGCCCGCGCGCGCTCGGCAGGAACCGCAGATCGTTCCGGCGTCCAGTTTCGCGAACCCCGCGCCGATCAACTACACGACCGCCATGCGCAACCCGAACGACATGCGCTTCGGCGCCGATCACGAGGCGGCCAAGAAGGCTTATGAGGATTTCGGCAAGGTCGACTGCGACGATTGCGAAGGCGGCTACGCCTATGAAACCTGGATCCGCCATGCTCGCCGTGAGCTGATGGGTTTTCGGGTCCTGGAAAGCCGTATCGGCGGCATGGCCATCGGCGAATCGCTGGAATGGACCGGTAGCCGCGGCGCGCGCTACGCCCTGACCGTCGTAGACGATCAGCCGGTTGGAAGTTGGCCCTGCAAACAGGTCAAATGGACCGGCGACCGGGGCCCGGCGCACGCCGAACGCATGGGCCTGTACTGCCAGTTGAACAACAACTGGATGGATGTGTTCTAAGGGATCGAGCCGCCCCCGAACTCATCTTCGTCGTCTGGCCGCGCGCTGGTCGATAACCGGCGGATCGCTTTCCGGTTCTGGCTCAGGGTTCCGACCCCCTCAGAATTCGGAGCCCGGCCATGCGCATATCCGCCTTCGCCTCCCCCCTCATTGTCGTTGGCGCTCTCGCCCTGGTCGCGCCCGGAGCGGCCATGGCCCAGGATTTCCTGGGCGCCATCGCCCGCAGCGCCGCTCAATCCGCCGCGCAAGGTCTGGTCAATCGCGCCATCCAGGGCGCCACACGCCCCTTGACCACGCCCCCGGCGCGCCCGCCCGCAACCACACCGGCGACCACCACGCAAAACACCACCCGTCCCCCGGCCGCCGCCTCGACACCGCCGCAGGCCACAGCCGGAGGGCTGGCCCAGGACTTCCCCGCGCCGCGCCCCACCAATTTCACCGGTTCACTTCGCGATCCGACAGAGATGAAATTCTCGCAGGCGGACGAAGATGCCCGAAGGGCGTTTGACGAAGTCGGTCGCTACGCCTGCAGCAGCTGCGAGGGCGGCTACAATTTCGATTCTTGGGTCCGGCACGAAGTTCCCAAAATGTGGGGCCAGTATGTGCTCGAGAACCACCTCGGCGGTCTGGCCGTCGGCCAGGCTCTGCGCTGGACCGGCTCGCACACCCGCACCGCCTATGCGATCACCGTGGTCAGCGACCGCGCGATCGGCCAATGGCCGTGCAAGCAGCTGAAATGGACGGCCGACCGCGGCACGACTCACGTCGAACGCCTCGGCCTGATCTGCAAACCGACCGACAACTGGCACACCGCCTGTGACCGACGGGAGCCGGCTGGATCAGACCAGCCGGCTCTGCACCACCGCCGCGCCGATGAAGCTGGCGAACAGCGGGTGCGGCTTGAACGGGCGGCTCTTCAGCTCCGGGTGATACTGGACGCCGATGAACCACGGATGGTCCGGGCGCTCGACCGTTTCGGGCAGGACGCCGTCGGGCGACAGGCCGGCGAAAACCAGACCGGCCTTCTCCTCGATCGCTTCGCGATAGTTGATGTTGACCTCGTAGCGGTGGCGGTGCCGCTCGCTGATGTCGGTCGCGCCATAGATGTCGGCGATCTTCGATCCGGCCTTCAGCGTCGAGTCATAGGCGCCCAACCGCATGGTGCCGCCCAGGTCGCCGCCCTGCTGGCGCAGGACGCGCTGGTTCCCTTGAGTCCATTCGGTCATCAGACCGACGACGGGCTCAGCCGTCGGGCCGAACTCGGTCGATGACGCCTTGGGATAGCCGGCCAGATTCCGCGCCGCCTCGATCACCGCCATCTGCATGCCGAAGCAGATGCCGAAATAGGGAATCTTGCGCTCGCGGGCAAAGCGGGCCGCCTCGATCTTGCCTTCGGCCCCGCGCTCGCCGAAGCCGCCGGGCACCAGTACGGCGTGGGCGCTGGCCAGCCGCGTCTCGCAGGCCTGGGGATCGCCCTCGAAGGTGTCGGCCTCGACCCAGTCGATGTTGACTCGAACATTGTTCGCCACGCCGCCGTGATGCAACGCCTCGATCAGCGATTTATAGGCGTCCTTGAGAACCGTATATTTGCCGACCACGGCGATATTGACCTCGCCATCCGGATGCAGCCGGCGCCGGACGATCTCTTCCCAGCCGGTCAGGTCGGGCTCGGGCGCGTCGGTGATGCCGAAATGAGCCAGAACTTCGCTGTCCAATCCCTCGCGGTGATAATCCAGCGGCACGGCATAGATATCGGCCGAATCCATCGCCTGGATCACGCCGCTTTCGCGCACATTGCAGAACTGCCCGATCTTGCGCTTTTCGTCGGCCGGGATCGGCTGCTCACAGCGGCACAGCAGGATGTCCGGCTGGATGCCGATCGAGCGCAGTTCCTTGACCGAGTGCTGTGTCGGCTTGGTCTTCATCTCGCCGGCCGTCTTGATGAACGGCAACAGCGTCAGGTGGACAAAGCACGACTGGCCGCGGGGCAGGTCCTGGCCCAATTGGCGGATCGCCTCAAAGAACGGCAGCCCCTCGATGTCGCCGACCGTGCCGCCGATCTCGACCAGAACGAAATCCACGTCCTCACCGTCATCGGTCAGGGCCTTGGTCAGGCAGAAGGATTTGATCTGGTCCGTAACGTGCGGAATGACCTGGACCGTGGCGCCCAGATAATCGCCGCGCCGTTCCTTCTCGATGATCGTCGAATAGATGCGGCCCGTGGTGATGTTATCAGACCGCGCCGCCGACACACCAGTGAAACGCTCGTAGTGGCCCAGATCCAGGTCGGTTTCCGCGCCGTCGTCGGTCACAAAGACCTCGCCGTGCTGATAGGGGCTCATCGTGCCCGGATCGACGTTCAGATAGGGGTCCAGCTTGCGCAGGCGGACCTTGTAGCCGCGCGCCTGCAGAAGAGCGCCGAGAGCGGCGGAGGCGAGGCCTTTTCCAAGCGAGGAAACCACGCCGCCGGTGATGAACACATAGCGAGCCATGGGCGGACACCTTACTCCATGATTCGCGGCGCGGGCATGGCCCGATCGCGAACGAACTGTTGATCAAAAGAAGAAAGCGCGCCCTGCGGCGCGCTTTCCTGAACTCGGTGGTGGCTCCGGCCCTACTGGGCCGGCGGGGAGGCCGGGGCCGTCTGGGTCGATGGGAGGCTGGCCTCCAGATCATCCAGCGACGGAGCCGCCGGTTGGGCCGGGTTGGTCGCGGCGGGCGCATCAGCGGCCGGCGCGGCGGCCTGGCCGCCCACGGCGATGGAGCCCACGGCGCCCGCATCGATGATCGAACGCGACGCCTTGCGCTCCATATTGCCCGCGACGGTCAGGCCGATGGCGCACAAGAAGAACATGATCGCCAGGATCGACGTTGCCCGCGTCAGCAGATTGCCCGCACCGCGCGCGGTCATGAAGCCCGAAGGCCCGCCGCCCATACCCAGGGCGCCGCCCTCGGAGCGCTGCAACAGGATCACCCCGGACAGAGCGACCGAGATCAGGATCATCGCGACGAGAAGAATGGTCTGAAGCATGGTGACATTCATGTGGGCGCGGACGTGCGCCGATCAAGCGGCGGCGTCTAACACTGATGCGGCTCGCGGGCAAACCATGGCCGACATCGACTGCCGTCAGGCCGCGCGGATGATTCCCAGAAAGTCCGCCGCCTTCAGCGACGCTCCGCCGACCAGCGCGCCACCGACCTCGGCCGTGGCCAAGATCTCCGCCGCGTTCGAAGGCTTGACCGAGCCGCCGTACACAATGGGCGCGGCGCGCCCCGCTTCGCCCAGCTTCTCAATCAACGCTGCACGCACTGCGGCGTGGATTTCCGCAATCTGCTCCAGCGTGGGCGTCAGGCCCGTGCCGATGGCCCAGACCGGCTCATAGGCGACGGCCCACGATCCACCTGACACCGCTGCGGGCACGGAACCCAGCACCTGACGGGTCACTACGGCGACCGCATCACCCGCCTCGCGTTCGGCCAGAGTCTCGCCGACGCAGATAATGGGCTCCAGCCCCTGCCCCACGGCCGCCTCGGCCTTGGCGGCGATGTCGGCGTCCGTCTCTCCAAAGGCGGCTCTTCGTTCCGAGTGACCGACGATCACCAGCGACGCTCCTGCATCCTTCAGCATCCCTGCCGAAACCGAACCGGTACAGGCTCCCGAAACCGCAGCGTGACAGTCCTGTCCGCCCAGTTCGACCGCGCCGCCCGCCAGAATTCGGCCCATTCGCTCGATCAGGGTCGCGGGCGGGCACAGGGCCACACGGCATGACGCGGCGTCCTGCGCCAAGGCCGCCTTCAGAGCCTCGGCTTCGACCAGATCGGCGGCGACGCCGTTCATCTTCCAATTGCCGGCGATCAACTTCACGGATTGTTTCATGCCCGCCTGTCTAGGACGGTATAATGGTCAAGCCAAGCCGTCCGCTTGCGGTCTGGCGCGGCGCCCCGTAAAGCCCGATGCGGCACACCGCGTCGCCCGGTCGACCCTCAGGTTCATTCGATGATTTCGCACTTCCGCAGCTTCGCCAAATCCAAATGGGCCGCCGGCCTGTTCGCCCTGCTGATCCTCAGCTTCCTGGTGGTCGGGGCGCAATCCGACATCTTCGCCAGTCTGGGGCCGAAGCACGTCATCGACGCGGGCGAGCGCAGCGTGGACCAGACCCAGTTCCGCACCGAGATGGATCGCGTGCGAAACAACCTGCAGCAGCAGGCGAGCCGCCCCGTGACCTTCGAGGACATGGCCAAGGAGAACATCCACCTGCGCTATCTGGAGAGCCAGACCCAGCGTCTGGGCTTCCTGGACTGGGCGTGGAAGGTCGGCGTTCGCCCCGGCAAGGAGCTGGTGCTGAAGGAGATCCGTCAGATCCCGGCCTTCTTCAACTCCATCACGGGCCAGTTCGACCAGCAGCAGTATCAGCAGGCGCTGGCGCAGCAGAACCTGACCCCAGCCATGCTGGAGCATGAGTTCCGCGACCAGTACGCCACCAACCATTTCGCCGCCGGCCTGTTCGCCGGCGCGCGCACGCCGCGCATCTATGGCGCCCTGCTGGCCGGTCAGGCGATGGAATCGCGCGATGGCCGCTGGTTCGCCGTGACCCAGGCCATGGCCGGCGCCGCGCCTGCCCCCACCGACACCCAGCTGACCGCCTTCCTGAACGAGAACGCCGCCCAGCTGCGCCGTCCGGAATTCCGGACCGCCTCGGTCGTCCTGTTCAGCCCCGGCGGCACGGCCGCGGCGCCGATCGACGAAAAGCGCATCCAGGAGCGGTTCGAGTTCCGCAAGGCCGCCCTGTCCCAGCCGGAAACCCGTTCGTTCGTCACCCTGTCGGTGCCGGACAAGGCCAAGGCCGACGCCGTCGTCGCCGCCCTGCGCGGTGGTCAGGATCCGGAAGCGGTCGCCCGCGCCAACGGCGTCCAGCCCCAGACCTATGCCGGTTCGCCGCAAACAGCCGTGGGTGACGCCGCCGTCGGCGCCGCCATCTTCCGTCTGGCTGCCGGTCAGGTGTCTGATCCGATCCAGGGCCAGGTCGGCTTCACCGTCGCCAAGGTCGCCTCGGTCAGCCCGGGTCGCCCGGCCACGCTGGAAAGCGCCCGCGAGGCGCTGATCCAGGAACTGCGCGCCGAGGACGTAAAAGGCGCCGTCTACGAAAAGGTCGAGCAGTTCGAAAAGGCTCGCGAGCAGGGCAAGCCCCTGGCCGCCGCCGCCGAAGAGGTCGGCGCCCGGATCGTGCAACTGCCGCCCTTCACCGCCGATGGCCGCCTGCCGGACGGTCAGCAGTTGAACGCTCCGCCGCAAATCTTCACCACCGCCTATGGCCTGGCCAAGGGCGGCGAGAGCGAGGTCGTGGACGCCGGTCAGGGTCAGTATTTCGCCCTGCGTCTGGACGACGTGAAGCCTGCCGCCCTGCCGACCCTGGATGAAGTCCGCGCGCCGCTGGCCCAGCAATGGACCCTGCGCGAAAACGCCAAACGCCTGGCCGCCAAGGCCGAGGAACTGGCCGGCCGCATCCGCTCGGGTCAGGACATCGGCGCCGTCGCCACCTCGGCCGGCGCGACTGTCACCACCAGCAACGGTGTGAAGCGCGATCGCGAAACCCAGGAGTCTCTGGGCCAGGGCCTGCTGATGGGCCTGTTCGGTCAGGGCCGCGGCCAGACCTTCGTCCAGCCGCAATCGCAGAACACCTACGTCGTCGGCCGCGTCGAACAGATCCACGCCGCGACACCGGCCCTGGCCGCTCCGCTGGCCGAACAGGCGCGCGGTCAGCTGACCCAGGAACTGGGCAACGCCCTGGTTGAACGGTCGGTCGCCGCCGCCGCGACGCGCTCGGGCGCGCGCAACAATCCGGAGCTGGCGCGTCAGGCCCTCGGCCTGACCACGCCGACCCCGGCCCCGGCGGCGCCCACCGCTCCCGGGAAATGAGCCACGGCGACGACTTCGCGGCCTTTTCCAAGGGACTGACCGCCGGACGGCCACAGGTGGTGGTCCGGCGTCTGGTCGACGATCTGGAGACCCCGGTTTCGGCCTATCTGAAGGTCGGCCGGGGTCGCCCCTACGCCTTCCTGCTGGAATCGGTGGAAGGCGGCGCGGTCAACGGCCGCTATTCCATCATCACCCGCGAACCTGATGTCGTCTGGCGCTGCCGTGACGGTCAGGTTGAGGTGGCGCGCGGCGGCGATGTCGCGACCGCCCGGTTCACGCCGACCGAAAGCCTCGCGCTCGACTCCCTGCGCGCGCTGATGGCCGCTTCGCGTTTCGATCTGCCGGATGACCTGCCGCCCATGGCCGCCGGTCTGTTCGGCGTGTTCGGCTATGACATGGTCCGCCTGCTGGAGCCGCTGGGCGCGCCCAATCCCGATCCGCTGGACCTGCCCGACGCGGTGCTGACCCGTCCGGCGCTGGTCGCCATCTTTGATTCGGTGAAGCACGAGATCGTGCTGGTCTCGGCCGCCTATCCCGATGCAGGCCTGTCGCCGGACGCCGCCTGGACCGCCGCGGTCGCCCGGCTGGACGCCTTCGAGAACGAGCTTCGCGCGCCCCTTCCCGCCCGATCCCGGCCGCAGCCCGCGCCAGCGCCTGCGTTCACCTCGCCCGTCGGTCCCACCGACTTCGACGTCATGGTCGCAGCGGGCAAGGATTACATCAGCTCGGGCGACGTGTTTCAGGTCGTGCTCAGCCACCGTTTCTCGGCCCCGTGGAACACCGACCCCTTCGCCTTCTACCGCTCGCTGCGGCGGCAGAACCCCTCGCCCTACCTCTTCTATCTCGATTTCCAGGACTTCCAGCTGGCCGGCTCCAGCCCCGAGATCCTGGTCCGGCTCAAGGACGGCGGCGTGACCATCCGCCCGCTGGCCGGCACCCGCCCGCGCGGCGCCACGCCCGAGGCGGACAAGGCGCTGGAGGTCGAGCTTCTAGCCGATCCCAAGGAACGCGCCGAACACCTGATGCTGCTGGACTTGGGCCGCAACGACGTTGGCCGCGTCTCGGCCCCCGGCACGGTCGAGGTGACCGAGAGCTTCGTCGTCGAACGCTACAGCCAGGTCATGCACATCGTCTCGAACGTCCAGGGCCGGGCGGATCCGTCCATCGACGCGGTCGACGCTTTGCTGGCCGCCCTGCCCGCCGGCACCCTGTCGGGCGCGCCCAAGGTGCGGGCGATGGAGATCATCGACGAGTTGGAGCTGACCAAGCGCGGCGTCGGCTATGGCGGCGGCGTGGGCTATATCTCGGCCAGCGGCGAGGCGGACATCTGCATCGTCCTGCGCACCGCCCTGTTCGCGCGCGACCAGATCTTTGTCCAGGCCGGCGCCGGCGTCGTGGCGGACAGCGACCCAGCCGCCGAATACGCCGAAACCCTGGCCAAGGCCCGCGCGCCCATGCGGGCGGCCGAGGACGCCTGGCGCTACGACATCGTCGGTTAGCGGCTGACGCGCGCCTGCGGGTTCTCGACCTCAAACCCCGGCCCCAGCACGACCGTCCCGGCCATCAGCAAGGCCGCACAGGCCGCGAAACCGGCCGCGGCCAGCGCGCGCCACGGGCTTTCGGCACGCACGCGCGGCGGCGTCAGCAGCGCTCGCGCCTGTTCGATCTCGGCCGTCACGTCGCGCATGAATCCCCCCTCAGCGGCGACAATAGCGCGCATCGCGGGTTAAGTTTTCGCTTAAGGTCATCCCCCGCTTGGCGCGTGCCCGCCTGACGCCTAGAAGCGGGGCATGATCCTGGTCGTCGATAACTACGACAGCTTTACCTACAACCTTGTCCACTACCTCGCGGAGTTGGGCGCGACGACGCACGTCATCCGCAACGACGACCTAACGGCGGACGAGGCCTGGGCCTTAAAGCCCGAGGCCGTGCTGCTGTCTCCAGGCCCCTGCGCCCCGGATCAGGCGGGCATCTGCCTGCCGCTGATCGACACGGCGCCGCTGGACATGCCGATCCTGGGCGTCTGCCTGGGCCATCAGTCGATCGGTCAGGCCTTCGGCGGCGAGGTGATCCGCGCCAAGACCCTGATGCACGGCAAGACCTCGCCCATCCTGCACGACGGACGCGGCGTGTTCGGCGGCTTGCCTTCGCCGTTCACAGCCACCCGCTATCATTCCCTGGCCGTGCGCCGCGAGACCCTGCCTGACGTGCTGGAGGTCACCGCCTGGACCGGGGACGGCGAGATCATGGGCCTGTCGCACCGGACCCGCCCGATCCACGGCGTCCAGTTCCACCCCGAGTCGATCGCCACCGAACATGGCCACGACCTGATCGCCAACTTCCTGACCCTCGCCGGCGTAAAGCGGCTCGCGACCGTCTGAGATGGCGGACGGGTTCAAGCCTCTGCTGGCCAAACTGGTCGACGGTCGCGTGCTGTCGGCGGGCGAGGCGTACGCCTTCTTCGCCGCCTGCCTGCGCGGCGAGCCGACCCCGGCCCAGGTGTCCGCCGCCGTCACCGCCCTGCGCATCCGGGGCGAGACGGTGGACGAGATCGTCGCCTTCGCCAGCGCCATGCGCGAGGCGGCGCTGTCGCTGGACCATCCCTTCGACGAGGTGATCGACACCTGCGGCACGGGGGGCGACGGGGCGCATACCTATAACATCTCCACCGCCGCGGCCTTCGTGCTGGCGGGCGCGGGGCTGAAGGTCGCCAAGCACGGCAACCGGGCCATGAGTTCGAAGTCCGGCAGTTCCGACGTGCTGTCGGTGTTAGGCGTGAACCTGGCCGCCACGCCGGCGCAGCAGGCCCGCGCGCTGGATCAGGCAGGCATCGCCTTCCTGTTCGCCCCCACCTATCACGGGGCCATGCGTCACGTAGGTCCGGTGCGCGCTGAGATCGGTTTCCGTACGGTTTTCAACCTTCTGGGGCCGCTTTGTAATCCGGCGCACGCGACGCGCCAAGTGATGGGCGTCTATGATCCCGCCCTGCTGGAACCGCTGGTCGAGGTGCTGGGCCGTCTGGGCGCCCGGCGCGCCTGGACCGTCCACGGTCAGGGTCTGGACGAACTGACCACCACGGGCCCGACCGAGGTCGCGGAATGGAAGGCCGGCGCCGTCCGCCGCTTCACCGTCACGCCCGCCGACGCCGGCCTGCCGCTGGCCACGCTGGCGGATCTGCGCGGCGGTGACGCAGAGGAGAACGCGGCGGCGCTGACCGCCCTGCTGGCCGGCTCGCCCGGCGCGTACCGCGACATCGTTGTCCTGAACGCCGCCGCCGCCCTGGTGGTCGCCGACCGCGCATCGGACCTGAAGACCGGGGCCGAACTGGCCGCCGCCGTTATCGACGACGGCCGCGCCGCTGCCGCCCTGACGACACTGGCCCGTATCTCCAGCACTCCCATAGAACCGGACGAGGCCGCATGACCGACGTTCTGGCGCAGATCGCCGCCTACAAGCGTGAAGACGTCGCCGCTCGCAAGGCCGCAACCGCTCAGGACGCCGTCGAGGCGCTGGCGAACGCAGCCTCTGCCCCGCGCGGTTTCCGCGCCGCCCTTGAACAAACCGCCGAGGAAACCGGCCGCCCTGCCCTGATCGCCGAGATCAAGAAGGCCAGCCCGTCCAAGGGCCTGATCCGCGCGGACTTCGACCCGCCTACCCTCGCAAAAGCGTATGAGCGCGGCGGCGCCACCTGCCTGTCTGTCCTGACCGACGGCCCCAGCTTCCAGGGCGACGACGCCTTCCTGGTCGCCGCCCGCGACGCGGTCGCCCTGCCCTGCCTGCGCAAGGATTTTCTGGTCGATCCCTGGCAGGTGGCCGAGAGCCGGGCCTTGGGCGCCGACTGCATTCTCATCATCCTGGCCATGGTCGACGACGCCCTGGCGGCCGAGTTGCTGGCCGAGGCCGAGCGCTTCGGCATGGACGCCCTGATCGAGACGCACGACGAGGCCGAGATGGTCCGTGCGTGCAAGCTGGGGGGCGATCTGGTGGGCGTGAACAACCGATCCCTGCGCACGTTCGAGGTCGATCTGGACGTGACCGAACGCCTGTCCATGCTCAGCCCCGTGCGCGCCCTGCTGGTCGCCGAAAGCGGCATCTTCACCCCCGAAGACGTCGAACGCGTCGCCGATGCCCACGCCCAGGCCATCCTGGTCGGCGAAAGCCTGATGCGTCAGCAGGATGTCGAGGCGGCGACACGGGGACTTCTCAACGCGGCCTAGCCTCAATCGGCGCATGCTGGTCGCAACCGGTTGCCTTCCTCCGGTCTTCCATGCTGTTTGCCCCCGACGGAGCCCGCCGGGCGCCCCCCCCCAACCTTGGAGTGCTCGCGTGACTGTTCGGCAGGACCTCGTTGATCGTCTGTTCTTCGGACGCGACCCCCTCAAGGATTTCCCTGCCGGCGTCATGGAGACTGACCTGCAGGGCTGGCAGTCGCAACACAAATACCTGACCGAAGCCATCCAGATCGTGGCCCCCAAGGTCATCGTCGAAATCGGAGTCTGGAAAGGCGCCTCGGTCGCGACCATGGCCAAGGCGCTGAAGGCCCAGGGCGCCGACGCTGTCATCATTGCGATCGATACCTGGCTGGGCTCCAGCGAGCATTATCTGGAAGAGCGATTCGCCGAGTCCCTGGACTTCGAAGACGGCTACCCGCGCCTCTATCGCCGGTTCGCCGCCAATATCTGCAACGAAGGTCTGCGCGACTATGTCCTGCCGCTACCGCTGGACAGCCTGAACGCCTTCGAGGTCCTGAACGCCCGTGAAGTGCGGCCCGACGTCATCCATATCGACGCGGGACACGACTATGCCTCCGTCATGGCCGACCTCAAGGCATGGTGGCCGCTACTGCGGCCGGGCGGCGTGCTGATCGGCGACGACTATCACGCCGAGCGCTTCGGCAAGGACAAAGGCAAGTGGCCCGGCGTCCGTCAGGCTTTCGACGAATATTTCGCCGCCCACCCGCACACCGGATTCAAGAGCGGCAAGGGCAAATGCCTGGTGACGAAACCCTCTGCCTGACCGTCGAGCACGCCTAACCGCCGTTAAGTTGACATTAGGCAAGAACACTTACAGAACATCGGCAACGGTTCACGCCTTGTTCTGGAAGCCCGACGCCGATGCTCACTCGCAAGCAGCACGAACTCCTGATGTTCATCCACGAACGCATCAAGGAGACGGGCGTCTCGCCCTCCTTCGACGAGATGAAGGAGGCGCTGGATCTGGCGTCCAAATCGGGCATCCACCGCCTGATCACCGCGCTGGAGGAAAGGGGCTTCATCCGCCGCCTGGCGCACCGCGCCCGCGCGCTTGAGGTCGTGAAACTGCCCGAGGCGGCATCCGCCGGCGCGCCGCGCGGCCACGCGGGCTTCAAGCCCGGCGTCATCGAAGGCGGCGCCCGCGCTCGGGTCGCCGAACCGGCCAACGACACCCGCGAACTGTCGCTGATGGGCAAGATCGCGGCGGGCACGCCCATCGACGCCATCGAGCATGAGACCGCCCGCTATCCGGTGCCCGAAGCCATGCTGGGCGCCGGCGAACACTATCTGCTGGAAATCGAAGGCGATTCGATGATCGAGGCGGGTATCCTGGACGGCGACATGGTCGTCATCAAATCCACCGACAGCGCCTCGTCCGGCGAGATCGTGGTGGCCCTGGTCGAGGGCGAGCAGGCCACGCTGAAACGTCTGCGCAAAAAGGGCGCCTCCATCGCGCTGGAGCCCGCCAACCGCAACTATGAGACCAAGATCTACGGCTCGGATCAGGTCGCGGTTCAAGGCAAGCTGGTCGGCCTTATCCGCCGTTATCACTGAAATCGGGATCGGCCTGGCGCGTCCACGGCCGGTCTCCCCTGACATCCACCGCCCACAGGGCGCGCCAATGTGCGCCGTTGCGCCACAGCTCGACCGAGCCGCCGTGCGCATAGTCTGTCCCGTCCAGCACCAGTCGCCCGTCACAGCTTGACGGCAGGTCAATCAGCGCCGCGCGGACGCTGACGACCGGGGCCGACCGGCACAGGATGTCCATCTGCTCCATCGTCGGCGCCTTGCGTCCCCACCACAGCGCCACCGGCCCGGCCTCTGACGTCTGCGGGGCGCAGACCGAGCGCTGGCAGACCCAGCCCTCGTTCGGACGCGGCGTCAGTTCCAGCCCTCGCCGCCGTGACCACAGATCCGCTGCGAACTGGCGCACGCCCGGCCGCACTACGACCGCCTGCTCGGCTCCCATGAAGGCGGCGTTGGTTCCGCCGTCCCCGATCCACAGGTCAGGCGGCGCGGGCCGCGGCCAGATCAGCACCGCCGCCGCCAGCGGCAGACCCAACAACCTCAGCCGCCCGCGCCACAGGCACAGGATCAGTATGCCGACGAAAGCGATCGGCAGGGCCACCGCCGGTGCGCTGGCGATCGTCCGCACTGCGCCCGGCAGACCGGCCGTCCAGTGACCGATGGCCAGCATCATGTCGACGCCCTTCCCCGCCAGCCACAGGAACGGCCCGCCCAGCCCCAACGGCTCCAGCGCCGCGCCCAGCGCCAGCGCCGGCATCAGGATGAAGTCTGCGATCGGCGCCGTGGTCAGATTGGCCACCAGCCCATACAGCGCCGTCCGGTTGAAATGCTGCATGGCGAACGGCCCCGTCGCCATGCCCGCCACCAGGCTGGCCGAACAGGCGACGACGAGCCAGGCGCCCAGCCGCTGCGCCACCACGATGGGCCAGGGCGCCGCGAATTCCCGGATGCGCTTTGGCCACACCTCGACCAGCGCGACCAGCGCCGCCGTCGCGGCGAACGACATCTGGAACCCCGGCGTCACGATCGCCTCGGGCTGCAACAACAGGACGACAAAGGCCGCAACCGCCAGCGCGTGCATGGTCACCGCCTGCCGGTCCAGCAGTATGGCCGCAAAGGCGATGGACGCCGTGATCGCCGCCCGTTCCGCCGGGGGGGGGGCGCCCGAAATCACCAGATAGACGCTGACGGCGATCAAGCCCGCGACCGCCGCGATCTTCTTGCCCGGCGCCCGCAGCGCCAGCCACGGCCATGCCGCCACGCCCAGCCGCACCCCGAAGAAGACAAAGCCGCCGACGATGGCCATGTGCAGGCCCGAAATCGACAGGATGTGCGCCAGTCCGGAATCCCGCATGGCGTCCAGATCCTCGCGTCCGATCCAGGTTTCATGCCCCGTGGTCATGGCCGCCGCCACACCGCCGGTCCGCTCGCCCAGCCGCGCCACGATCCGCTGCGCCAAGTCATAACGGACAGCGTTGACCTTCATCGCCAGCCGCAATCGCCACGGCGCCGGCGCCAGATCCGTCGGCCGCGTCTCACCCAGGCCGAACAGCGTCCCGCCCATACCCTGGAAATAGGCGTTGCGTCCGAAATCATAGGCGCCCGGACTGGCCGGCGGCGGCGGCGGATTCAGTATCCCGTACAGGCGCACGGCCGCGCCGGGCGGCGGCGGCGCGCCCCGCACCGTGGCCCTGAGTCGCGTCGGTGTCGCCTCGGGCGTCAGGCCGCGTATCCGCACCGGCGCGATCACCACGCGCGCGCCGCGCTCGCCCGGACTGTCGACGTCCAGCACCCATCCTTCGACTGTGACCGGCTCGCTCATGGCCGGCGCGATAGGCCCGCTGACCGCCAGGGTTCGCAGCTTGGCCACCGCCAGACCGCCGCACAGGCAGGCCAGCATCAGCAGCGTCAGCGTCCATCCCCGAGCCAGACCGACCCGGCGTCCCACAATCCAAGCGCCCGTTGTCAGGGCCGCCGCCAGCGCCAGCGGCCACAGCAGCGGTTCGGCCTTCAAACTGAAATAGATCGCGCACCCGCCCCCCAAAAACACGGGCGCCCACAGCCGCCACCGGTCGGTCTGATCCGCGACCTCGGCGCGCATCCCGTCACGAAGCCGCGCGGCGAGGCTTCGCATCCGCGCATCGGGGCGTATAAGGGCGTCCGCAACGGATCCCGCCTGAATGACCTCTTCCTCGACCGTCGTCACCCGCTTCGCCCCCTCGCCCACCGGCTATCTGCACATAGGCGGCGCCCGGACCGCGCTTTTCAACTACCTTTACGCGAAGGCGCGCGGCGGCAAGTTCCTGATCCGTGTGGAAGACACCGACCGCGAGCGGTCCACCGACGATGCGGTCAAGGCGATATTCGACGGTCTGAGCTGGCTGGAGCTGTTCGCGGACGAGGAACCCGTGTTCCAGTTCAGCCGCGCTGACCGCCACCGCGAGGTCGCCGACCAGTTGCTGGAAAACGGCCACGCCTATCGCGATTTCCTGACGGCCGAGGAAACCGGCGCCCTGCGCGACGCGGCCAAGGCCGAGGGCCGTAGCTTCGAATCACCCTGGCGCGACCGCGCGCCCACGGTCGATGATCTGGCCCGGCCGCACACCATTCGCTTCCGCCGCCCCACCGACACCGCCGTGGTCGTAGACGACGCGGTCCAGGGCTCGGTCCGTTGGGAATCATCCGCTCTGGACGATCTGGTCATCGTCCGGTCCGACGGCGCGCCCACCTATAATCTGGCCGTGGTGGTCGATGACCACGACATGGGCGTGACCCACGTGATTCGCGGCGATGATCACCTGAACAACGCCGCCCGTCAGAGCCTGATCTATGACGCCCTGGGCTGGACCCGGCCGACCTTCGCCCACATCCCCCTGATCCACGGCCCCGACGGCGCCAAGCTGTCCAAGCGGCACGGCGCCCAGGCGGTCCATGAATACGCCGAGATGGGCTATCTGCCCGAGGCGATGCGCAACTATCTGGCCCGTCTGGGCTGGGCCCACGGCGACGATGAACTGTTCAGCGACGAACAGGCCCAGGCCTGGTTCGACCTGCCCGGGGTCGGCAAGGCGCCGGCCCGTCTGGACTTCGACAAACTGGCCCACGTCAACGCCCACTGGCTGCGCCTGGCCGAGGATGACCGCCTGGCCAAGCTGGCGCTGGACGTCCACCTGTCGCGGGGCCGCACGATCCAGCCCGATGACGAGGAACGCCTGCTGCGCGCCATGCCGTTCGTAAAGGACCGGGCCAAGACGGTCCTGGAACTGGCGGATCAGACCGAGTTCGTCCTCAAGGCCCGTCCCTTGGCCGTCGATGACAAGGGGCGCAGCCTGCTGTCCGGCGAATCGGGCGAGCGCATCGCCCGCCTGCGCGACCGTCTGGCCCTGTTCGCCAGCTGGGACGTTTTCGCCTTGGAAGCCGAACTCAAGGTCTTCGCGGAAGAAGAAGCCGTAGGCTTCGGCAAGATCGGGCCCGCCATGCGGGCGGCGCTGACCGGCGGGTCCGTTTCACCCGACATCGCGCGGATTCTGGCGGCAATTGGGCGTGATGAGAGCCTCGGGCGCTTGGATGACGCGCTGCAACATACTAAGTGAACAGGCATAACCCATCGGCCCGTCGCCTCCCCGCGTCGGACTCGAAGAAAAACGAAGGGCCCAGATGACCGAGAAATCCCAAGCCGCCGGATCGGCGACCCTGACCTACGGCGAAAACAGCGTCGAACTGCCTGTTCTGTCGGGCTCGACCGGTCCCGACGTCATCGACATCCGAAAGCTGTATGGCGGCACGGGGGCCTTCACCTTCGACCCGGGCTTCACCTCGACGGCCTCGTGCGAGTCGGCCCTGACCTATATCGATGGTGACGCGGGCGTGCTGCTGCACCGCGGCTATCCGATCGACCAGCTGGCGTCGAAGTCGAACTTCGTCGAGGTTTGCCACCTGCTCCTGCACGGCGAGCTTCCGACTGCGGCCCAGTACGCCGAGTTCGAGAACAGCGTCACCATGCACACCATGCTGCATTCGCAGTTCGACCGCTTCTTCGAGGGCTTCCGTCGCGACGCCCACCCGATGGCGATCATGGTCGGCACCGTCGGGGCCCTGTCGGCCTTCTATCACGACAGCCTGGACATCCATGATCCGGTCCAGCGCAATATCTCGGCTATCCGTCTGGTCGCCAAGATGCCGACGATTGCGGCCCGGGCCTACAAATACCACATCGGCCAGCCCTTCATCTCGCCGCGCAACGACCTGTCGTACGCCGAGAATTTCCTGCGCATGTGTTTCGCCGTCCCGGCCGAGGATTATCATGTCGATCCGGCGCTGGTTCGCGCCATGGACCGCATCTTCATCCTGCACGCCGACCACGAGCAGAACGCCTCGACCTCGACCGTCCGTCTGGCCGGGTCGTCGGGCGCCAACCCGTTCGCCTGTATCGCCGCCGGCATCGCCTGCCTGTGGGGCCCGTCGCACGGCGGCGCCAACGAAGAGGCGCTGAACATGCTCAAGGAGATCGGCACGCCGGACAAGATTCCGGAGTTCATCCAGGGCGTTAAAGATCGCAAATTCAAGCTGATGGGCTTCGGCCACCGCGTGTACAAAAACTACGATCCGCGCGCCAAGGTCATGCAGCAGTCGGCCTATGAAGTGCTGGCCGCCACCGGCCGCGAGAATGATCCCCTGTTCCAGGTCGCCAAGGAACTGGAGAAGGTCGCGCTGCAGGACGAGTATTTCACCTCGCGCAAGCTGTTCCCGAACGTCGACTTCTATTCGGGCATTACCCTGTCGGCGATGGGCTTCCCGACCACCATGTTCACCGTCCTGTTCGCCCTCGCCCGCACTGTGGGCTGGATCGCCCAGTGGCAGGAAATGATGGCTGACCCCTCGCAAAAGATCGGTCGCCCGCGCCAGCTCTACACCGGCCCGACCGAACGCGACTACGTGCCGATCCAGTCGCGCGGCTGATCGAAGGTCATCGGCTTATGGCCGATCTGAATTTCCAGATGGATGGGGCGCAGCGGTTTCGCTGCGCTCTTTCCAATTCCGAGGTTCAGGCCGCGTTGGCTGCCTTCGATCATCTTCCCAAGGACCGGGCAGGCCTTCGGCTTGCGGGCATAATCGACCTGGCGTCTCTCGTGTCGGGCGACAGCGCCCTGGGATGCATCGCCGCCAAACTCATTGGCCGCCAGTCCAAGCCTGTGCGCGCAATCCTGTTCGACAAGAGCGAGGCGACAAACTGGAGCCTGGCCTGGCATCAGGATCGCACAGTCGTTGTCCGCCAGCGCATCGAGACGGCGGGCTACGGCCCTTGGTCTATCAAGTCCGGCCTGACCCACGTGGCGCCGCCCTTCGATATTCTGGTGGGTATGGCGACTTTGCGCCTGCATCTGGATGATGTGGACGAGAATAATGCGCCGCTGCTCATCGCGCCGGGATCGCATCGTATCGGCCGAGTGATTGAGCAGGAGATACCGGCGACCGTTTCACGACTGGGTATAGCGTCGTGCCTTGCGGACTCGGGTGACGTCTGGGCCTACTCAACCCCCATCCTGCACGCTTCAAAGGCTGCGGCTCTCCCGCGCCGCCGGCGCGTTCTGCAGGTCGACTATGCCAATCGTGACCTGGATGGCGGCCTGGAGTGGCTGGGGGTCTGATCCATCCCATGCCCCTGCTCGCATCGAGCGAGCATTGCCCATCATGAGATTTCAAGGGCTTGTCTCACAAATGGGCGTTCGACCTGGCGGTGCTCAGGACGGTGATAGACTGGCGCTTCCTTCTGCATCCGGAACGTCGCCTTGCCCTCTCCCCTTCCGTCTCACGCCTTTCCGCTCATGAGCGAGGCGTTGCACTACTTGCACTGATTGCACTGTTTTTTTCGCTTTGCACTGCAATCACCTCCAGCACTGCCTGGGCTGCCAGATCCGACGGGTCGCGTCCGCCGCGTCCCATCAGGTCCAGCGCGGCCGTCTGGCGGCGGGCCTGGTCGGCGGCGGCGGCCCGGTCATCCAGCAGGCGCGCGACCTCGGCCGCGACCTTCTCCGGGGTGGCGTCGTCCTGAATCAGTTCGCGGGCGATCTCCTGATCCGCCGCATGGTTGAACAGGGTCGCGTATTTTCCGGTGAAGAAGGGCCGCATGATCGCATAGCTGATCGGCGCGAACCGATAGGCGATGACCATGGGCGCCTCCGCCAGCGCCAGTTCGGTCGACACCGTGCCGCTGGCCGCCAACGCCACGTCACAGGCCCGCATGGCGTCGTATTTGCGATCTTCCTGAACCAGATGCACCCGGAACGGCCAGGCCGCGACCCGCGCCGTCACATCCTCGGCCACCGTTCCGGCCGCCACCACGGCGACCTGAAGGCCGGGATGGCTGGCCCTCAGCCGCGCCACAGCCTGTTCAAACACCGGGGTCAGAAGCCGGACCTCGGATGGCCGACTGCCCGGCAGCACCAGCAACAGCGGCGCATCGGCGGCGATCCCCTGCTGGGCGCGGAAACGGGGGCCGTCCGCGCCGCTCATGTCCACATGCAGGGCGGCCGAGCCGACGACCGTGGTCGGCAGGCCCTCGCGCTCGAACCATGGCGCGTCAAAGGCATAGAGCGCCAGCAGATGATCCACCGTGTCGGCCAGGGTCTTCGCCCGGCCGGGCCGCGACGCCCAGACCTGGGGCCCGACGTATTTGATCAGCGGCACGTCCGGCATCACCTGACGCAGCGCCTTGGCCACTCGGATCGTGAACCCCCAGCTGTCGATCAGCACCACGGCGTCCGGCCGCTCGCGCACCGCCAGCGCCACGGTGTCCGCCACCCGTCGCTTGACCCGGCCATAGGCCTTCAGCCCCTCGATCCAGCCCAGCACCGACAGTTCGGCGATGTCGAAAGGGCTGCCCACGCCCTCGGCCGCCATCTTCGGCCCGCCCACGCCGACGAATGTCACGGCTTGGTCACGCGTCCGCAGCGATCGCGCCAGTCCGGCGCCCAGGGCGTCGCCCGACGCCTCGGCCGCAACCAGCATGATCTTCAGCGGCGTCATCGCGCCTCGCCCCAGACGAACAGGCCCAGACGATCCGCAGCCTCGATCACCGCCTCGCGGTCGATCAGGATCAGCCGACCGGCCACGCCCGCCACGCCCGCCAGCCCGGCGGCGGCCGCCAGTTCAATGGTGCGCGCGCCGATGACCGGCATGTCCACCCGCAGGTCCTGGATCGGCTTGGGCGCCTTGCCCAGCGCGCCTTTCAACGCCCCCGGCGCGCCGCGCAGATCGGCGGGCAGGCCGGCGACCCGCATCAGCATGGCGTCCGTCCCCTCCTGCGCCTCGACCGCCAGGACCAGGCCGTCGCACACGACCGCGCCTTGCCCGATATCAAGTTCGCCTGATTTTTCCGCGACGTGCAGCGCCTTCTTCAGGTCCACCATATGTTCGTCGGTGGGTCGCACCTGCCCCAGGGCGCCCATCGGCAGCGCCTCACCGCCCAGGATGTCGTCAGCGCCCTCGATCGCATATCCCTCGTCCTCGAACACCGACAGAACCTTGCGCAGCAGGGCGTCATCACCCTTGGCCGCTGCCGCCACCAGGCCCGGCAACACAGACGCCCCCTTAAGATCAGGCCTCAAATTCTTGAAATCAGGGCGATTCACATAACCCGCGAGACAGACAGAGCCGCAGCCCTGCGTTTTTAGCGCCTTCAGCACGCCGCCGATCTCGGCCATGCCGAACTCGGCGCCCGGCCAGCGCACCATATGCGGATCGGCGAACCCGGCCAGACGGATGACATACAGATCCCGCCCCTCGGCCTCGCAGCGCGCGGCGATCTTCTGCGGCAGTTCGCCCCCGCCGGCGATCAGGCCCAGCTTCGGGCGCTCGGTCATTCCCCGCCCGGCAAGCACAGCGGGCGCTTGGCGCCGTCACGGATGAAGGCGACGATCTCCATGATCTCGGGCAAGTCGGCATAGGTCGCTTCGACCCGATCCAGCCGCTCGGCGAAGACGCCTTCACCCTCGAACAGGTCGCGATAGGCGGCCAGCAGACGGCGTACCGCGTCCTTGCCGTATCCCTTTCGCTTCAACCCGATCAGGTTCAGCCCATGCAAGCTGGCGTGGTTGCCCCAGGCTGAGCCATAGGGGATCACATCCCGGGTCACGGCGGCCAGGCCGCCGACAATCGCGCCCTGTCCCACGCGGCCGTTCTGATGAACGGCGCACAGGCCGCCCAGGAACACCTTATCTCCGATCCAGGCATGGCCGCCCAGTGTGGCGTTGTTGGCCATGACGACATTGTCGCCCACCACGGCGTCGTGCCCCACATGGGCGCCGGTCATGAACAGTCCGTTCGAGCCGACGCGCGTCACGCCCGTTCCCTGGGGCGTGCCCCGGTTGAAGGTCGCGTACTCGCGAATAACATTGTCGGCCCCGATCTCCAGTCGGACCGGCTCGCCCCTGTAACCATTATGCTGGGGATCACCCCCGATGACGGCGAAGGGATGGATCACGGTGCGGGCGCCGACGGTCGTGTCCTGCTGGACCACGACATGACTGACCAGCCGGACCTCTTCGCCCAGGCTCACGCCCGGCCCGACAATGCACCAAGGGCCAATCCGGACACCCTCGCCCAGCACGGCCGAGGCGTCCACGACAGCGGTCGGATGGATGGTCACGCAGCGGGCTCCGCCACCGTCACGACCATGGCCATGAACTCCGCCTCGGCCGCCAGCTTTCCGTCGATGAAGGTTTCGCCCCGGAATTTGTAGGCGTCCCCACGCGCCCGGATCACCTTGACCTCCATTCGCAATTGGTCGCCTGGCCGCGCCGGCTTGCGGAAGCGCACTCCGTCGATGGACATGAACATGATGACCTTGTCGGCCACCGCCACATCTAGCGACTTGGACATCAGCAACGCGCCCGTCTGGGCCATGGCCTCGACGATCAGAACCCCGGGCATGACCGGATCAATGGGGAAATGCCCAGGGAAGAAGGGCTCGTTATGGGTGACGTTCTTGATGCCGACGATCGAGGTCGCGGCGACAAAGTCTTCGGCCTTGTCGACCAGCAGGAAGGGATAGCGGTGCGGCAGACGCCGCATCACCTCGGCATAGTCGATCTTGCTGTCTTCGCTCATGATTCCTTCGGGCCCTTCTTCCGACCCGCCTGTTTGGCCAGCCAGATCGCCTCACGCAAGGATTGGCGCAAGGGTTTGGCGGGATAGCCGGACCAGGTTTCACCTGCCGGCACGTCGGCCAGAACCCCGGCCCCGGCGGCGATCCGCGCGCCCTGGCCGATGGTGATGTGGTCGCCCACGCCCGCCTGCCCGCCGAACATGACATTGTCGCCAACTGTGACCGAGCCGGAAATCCCGCTGTGCGCCGCCATCAGGCAGTTACGACCGACCACGCAGTTGTGGGCGATCTGGACCAGATTATCGATCTTGGTGTTCTCGCCTACGACGGTGTCGTCATAGGCGCCCCTGTCGATGCAGGTATTGGCGCCGACCGTGACGTTGTCCTGGATAATCACCCGCCCCAGTTGGGGGATATCCACCGGTCCCGTGCGGGACGGCGCTGCGCCGAAGCCGGCCTCTCCAATCCGTGCGCCCGACAGGATGCGCACCCTGTCGCCGATCAGACAGAAGGCCAGCGACACATTCGCCCCGATCACACAGTCTCGTCCGATCTGCACGCCCGGGCCGATCACCGTATTGGCGCCGATCTCGCTGCCCCGGCCGATCCGCGCGCCCGCACCAACCACAACGCCCGGAGCCAACAGTACGGCGTCGTCTTCGACGACCTGGGCCCTATCCGCTGATCGATCCAGCCGGTGGGCCCGGTGCAGCAAAAGGGACGCTCTTGCCCAGGCGGCCTGCGCCTCACCGGATTCGATCACGGCGATCCTGGCTGGAACCGCATCGACAAAGGCGCCGGCCACGATCACGCAGCCGGCGCCTGTTGTCGTCAACCGGTCCGCCAGCTTGCGGTCCGACAGAAAGGCCAGTTCGGTCTCCCGAGCCGTAGCCAGGGGCGCGACCGCCGCGATGTGGCGCTCTCCTCCCCTGACAACCCGACCTCCGACCTGTTCGGCGATCTCGGCCACGGTGAGTGGCGCGAGCGTTTCGAAAAAGCGGTTGTCAGGCATGATTACCCTTACTGGGCCTGCTGGACCGGAACCTGCAGGCGGCTGAAGCTCAGGGTCGGCAGGGCGGCATTGGCGCGCTGGATGATGACATCGGTCACATCCATGGCCGGGTTCACCATGTAGACGCTCTCGCGATCGATCATGATACCACAGCCGCGCTCTTGATAGACGGCGACCAGGATCGGTTCGATCACTTCGGTGATCTTCTTGCGCTGTTCCGACAAGGTGTAGCGAAGCTCGTTGTCGCGGGTCTGCTCCAGTTGCTGGGCTTCCTGAACGCGCTGTTGCAACGCCTGACGGCGCTGGTTCTGCTGATCAGCCGGAATGGTCTGGGCGCCGGCTTGCAGGGCCTGGGCTTCGGTCTGGATCGCGGTGGCGTAGGGCTGCAGCTCGCCGCGAACCTCAGTCGCCAGTTGCTCCATGCGGGCCTGCACAGCCTGACCGGCGGTCGACTGCGCCATAGCGCGCTGGTTGAAATAGACGCAGACGCCCGGCAGCGCCGGGCCGGGGTTTTGCGGACCTTGAGCTTGGGCGGCGGCGCCCGTGGCGGCGAGCGAAGCGAGGGTGAAAGCGCCGATAGCGAACAGTTTCATGGCAGGCCTTTAATGCGGACGAACGCCGCGGTTTAGAACTGGGTGGAGGTCGAGAAACGGAAGCTCTCGGTCTCGTCGTAGTCTTCCTTCGCCAGAACCTTGGCGAAATCAAAGCGGATCGGCCCCATCGGCGACTTCCAGTGCACACTCAGGCCGGCAGAGGCCCGAAGCGCAAGGTCATCGACGATGTTGGTATTGGGCTGGCCCGCAGAGTTGATCAGGTAACGGTCGTCCAGCATCCCCAGGGTACCGACATCCGCAAACAGGGAGGTGCGAATGCCGTATTGTTCAGGCAGTCCATTCGGCAGGGTCAGTTCGACCGTTCCGATGGCGTAGAAATTGCCGCCGAGCGAGTCATTGGTTGTCAGGTCGCGCGGCCCCATACCGGCGGTTTCGAAACCACGGAAGGTGTTGCCGCCCTTGAAGAAACGGTCGTTGATCCGGATCGAGTCGCCCGACCAGCCCGAGATGTAGCCGACCTGGCCCTGTACACTGACGGTCCAGTTCGGACGCACGCCCCAGAACCACGACGCGTCCGCCTCGGTCTTCAGATAGTTCACGTCGCCGCCGATACCGGCCAGATCCTGACGCAGCGAGCCCGTCCACCCGCGCGTCGGCCGAACCGGATCATTTCGACGGTCGACATACAGGGTATAGCCCGCGGACGAATTCACGAACGAGCCGATCTGATCACAAAGCGCCGACGACCCCTGTCCTGCCGAACCGCAATAGCTGAAAGGGACGATGATTTCGTCAGCCTTCAGGAAATATCGCGGGCTGAACAGCGTGTAGGCATTGAGTGGATACGACAGACGGAGGCCAGCCCCCGTCGACTTGTAGTCATAGGAAGAATAGTCGCTCAGATCGTACCGTGAGTGGAACAGGTCGAAACCTGCGCGAAGATCGCGCCCTAGGAATTTGGGTTCGGTGAATCGGAAATCGGCCTGTTGCCGCAGCGACCCCCACTCAACGCGGGCGACAACGTTCTGGCCCCGGCCACGGAAGTTGCGTTCCGAAATGCCCAGGTTGACGACGAAGGAATCGACCGAGCTGAAACCCGCACCGACCGAAAGCTCGCCGGTGGGTTGCTCCTCAAGCGTCACATTAACGATGGAACGATCATCGGCGCTGCCGCGCGCCTCTTCGATCTTGACGTCCTTGAAGAAGCCCAGAGCACGAAGGTTATTCCGCGACCGCTCCATCAGCGCGCGGTTGAAGGCGTCCCCTTCGGTCAGCAGCAATTCCCGGCGAATGACTGGATCAATCGTCCGAGTGTTACCCACAACGTTGATGCGATCAATATAGACACGCTGCCCCTCGCTCACGTTGAACGTCACATCGACGGTGTCGGTTTCGGGATTGGCGTGATAGCTCGGGTTGATCTCGACGAATGCATAGCCGGCCGAACCGGCCGCGAAGGTCAGGGCGTCAACTGAGCTTTCAATCCGGTCGCTTTCAAACAGCTGGCCCGAACGGATCGGCAGTATACGTTTCAGAAATTCGGCGTTCAGTCGCTCGTTCTCGGTAACGACCTTGATCTCGCCAAAATTATATCGATCCCCTTCCTCAACCGTAAGCGTCATCAGGAAGGCGCTATTGTCGGGCGCAAGTTCAGACACACCGGAAACGATACGGAAATCGTAGTAGCCGCGGTTGGTGTAGAATTTTCTCAGTTGTTCGCGATCGTAATCCAGCCGGTTCGGATCATAGTTGTCGTTAGAGCTGAACAGCCGCCACCAACGCGACTGCTTGCTGACCATCACGTCGCGCAGGTCATTGTCCGAAAAGGCCGCGTTACCCAGGAAGTTGATCGACTGCAGGCCCGTCTCCGGTCCCTCATTAATTTCGAACACGACGTCGACGCGGTTTTGGTCGAGCTGAACCAGTTTAGGAGTCACTGTCGCCGAGATACGGCCGGACAGGCGGTACAGCTCCACCAGGCTGCCGACATCTTCCTGGACACGCGCGCGCGTATAAATGCCCCGCGGCTTCAGCGTGACTTCCTCGGTCAGCTTGGTTTCGTTGACCGCCCTGTTTCCTTCGAACACCACCTGGTTGATGATGGGGTTCTCGACGATCTCAACGACCAGATCACCGTTCTGAACGCCGATCTGCACATCCGCGAATAGCCCGGTGCGGGACAGTGTGCGAACTGCGACATCCAGCGTGGTGGCGTCGACAGCGTCACCTGGCTGAATCGGCAGATAGGACAGAACGGTCGTTTGATCGATCCGCTGGTTGCCGCGCACCTGAATACGGTTGATGCGGATCGCCTGTGGCATAACCGCTTCGGCCGGAACCTCGACCGTGATCGGCGCCTGGGCCGGCTGTTGCTGGGCGAATGCAGGCGCGGTCAGACCGGCGGCGACCATCAGGGCCAGAATGCTGGCTCGGCCACCCAGTCGGTAGGAAGCGCGCGTATCAGTGTGAGTCATATAGGAAACCGTCGGGGGCTGGCGTCGGCTCATGAAACGAGCCCGCCGAGGAATTTGAAGAGATTGAGCTTCTGCAGGTCGTTCCAGGTCGCGAACAACATCAAACCCGCCAGCAAAGCAAGACCGACCCGATATCCTGCTTCCTGGACCCTTGCCGCCACGGGACGCCGCGCCACCGCCTCATAGGCGTAGAAAACCAGGTGGCCGCCGTCCAGTATCGGGATGGGCAACAGGTTTAGAAAGCCGATTCCGATCGAAAGTATGGCGGCGAAGCTCGTGAGCGTCAGCGCCAGATTGGCTGCGATGTAGACCGGATCCGGGTTGGCCTTAACGGCTGCATTGGTCAGAGCGCCCGACGCCTTGGCGATGCCCAGGGGACCGCTCAGTTGATCGCCGGATTCGCGGCCTGTCACGATCCGCCCGAGATAGGTCAGGGTCGTGCCCAGCACGGCTCCGGTCTCACGCACCCCCTGCCCCACCGCCTCGATCGGATTATAGCGCACGTGACGCACATCGGTAGCGGATGACGCCAGCCCCAAGCCGATACGACCGACGCTGATCTTGCCCGCGATCGGATCATTCTCCACGCGACGTTCCGGCGTGGCCACGATTTGCATGACCTGCGCACCGCGCTCGACAGTGAAGCGCACCGGATCGCCGCTGCTCAGGGCGACCACGCGAGTTACCTCGCCGGCGTCTGTGATGGTCTTGCCGTTAACGGCGGTGATCACGTCGCCCGCGCGGAAACCGGCGGAAGCTGCCGGTGAACCGGGTTGAACCTGTGCGACATTGGCCGGGCGAAGCTCGACCCCCACGGCAGTGAAAAGGACCGTGAAGATCACGATGGCCAGAATGAAATTCGCGATCGGACCCGCTGCCGTCACCAGGGCGCGCTGCCACACCGGCTTGAAGTGGAAATAGGCGCGCTCGGCGCCGGGGCCTTCCTCCGCGATGATCCGCTGACGCAGTTCGGCCAGACCCGCCTGGTCGGGCACGCTGGAGGCATCCAGATCGCCCGCGAATTTCACATAGCCGCCCAGCGGCATCCAGCCGACGCGCCATTCGACGCCATGGCGGTCCGTACGGCTGAACAGGGCGCGGCCAAAGCCGATGGCGAACCGGTCGATCTTCACGCGAAACGCGCGCGCAACCAGGAAATGGCCCAGTTCATGGATGGTCACCACAAGGGTGAGCACCAGCAGAAACGGCACGATATAGGCCAGGACCTGTCCAAGCGCGCCGATCATGCCGTCTCCATCCTAATCATCAGACCACGAATCCACGTCGCTGCACGACCGCCTGGGCGACACGCCTCGCTTCGGAGTCGATCGCCAGGGCCGCCTCGCACGCGTCGCCGGAGTCTGAAATCCCCGTCACCGTCGCCAGGACCTCAAGGGTTTCTGCGACGACTGCGGCAATATTGAGAAAGGCCAGACGACGGTCAAGGAAGGCCATCGCGCCCACCTCGTTGGCGGCGTTGAAGACGGTCGGCGCCGCGCCCCCCGCCATCAGGGCCTCACGCGCCAGCCGCAGGGCCGGAAAACGGGTTTCGTCTGGCGCCTCAAAGGTCAATTGACCCAAGGCTGCAAGGTCCAGCCGAGGCGCCGGCCAGGCCAGGCGGTCAGGCCAGGCCAAGGCGCAAGCGATCGGCGTCTTCATGTCCGGCGGTCCCATCTGGGCCAGCGTCGATCCATCCACATATTCCACAAGGCTGTGGATAATCGATTCCGGGTGAACCACTACGTCGATACGCCCAGCAGGCGTATCAAACAGATACGCCGCTTCAATAGTCTCCAGACCCTTGTTGGCCATGGTGGCGCTATCGACGGATATCTTGGCGCCCATGCTCCAGTTAGGGTGGGCCACTGCCTGCTCGGGTGTGATGCCACGCAGCGCTGCCAGCGGTGTTTGACGGAAAGGCCCCCCCGAGGCCGTCAGGATCAGCCGCGCGACCCGTTCGGGCGCGTCGGCGGGAAACACCTGAAAAATCGCGGAGTGCTCGGAATCCACCGGAATTACCCGCCCCCCCGCTGTCCTGACCCGCTCGATCAAAGCGGGTCCACAGCAGACCAGGCTTTCCTTGTTCGCCAGCGCAAGCGTCGCGCCGGTCGCGGCGGCCGCCCAGGCTGAGCGAAGGCCGGCGGCGCCGACGATGGACGCCATGATCCATTCCACCGGCCGGGCCGCTGCTTCAACGACCGCGTCCTCGCCCGCCGCGACCTCAACACCCGTTCCCGCCAACCCCTCGCGCAGCGCCGCCAGCCCTGAAGGATCGGCCGTCACCGCCAGCTTTGGTCGCCAGCGGCGCACCTGCTCGATCAGCAGCGCAACATTGCTGCCGCAGGTCAGGGCCTCGATCTCGAACCGCGCGGACCCGGCCGCTTCGGCCTGGGCCATCAGATCAAGCGTGGAGACACCGACCGAACCGGTCGATCCAAGTACAGTCACCCGACGCTGGATCAAACGCCGCGCTCCAGCATCAGCACCAGCAGACGACCAAACGCCACGACGACGACGGCGAACATCAGGCCGTCAACTCGGTCCAGCAATCCGCCGTGGCCCGGGATCAGGTTACCCGCGTCCTTGACCCCGAAACGACGCTTGAGGGCCGACTCCCACAGGTCACCAGCCATTGTCGCCAATGCTGCGCCGAGGCCCAATACAGCGCCCCACAGCGCTGTCAGATGCCCCATGTCCAGCCAGGCGGCCATCACGCCCCCTGCGATCATCCCGGCCACCAGCCCGCCGATGAAGCCGGACCATGTCTTGTTCGGAGAGAAACGCGGCCACAGCTTGGGGCCACCGACCGTGCTTCCGACCAGATAGGCCAGAATGTCAGCGGCCCAGGCGACCGCGAACACCAGCACGGTCCAGTACAGACCGGTCGTCGAATCCATGTCGCGCAGCCAGATCAGCAGAACGGCCGGCCAGCCGAGGTAGAGGACGCCATAGGCGCCGTCGATCGCTTCCTGGCCCCAGCGCCTGGCGAACAGGGCCGACACGCCAGCCCCTACGACCAGCAAGACAAAGGCAAGGGACATTTGCGATAAATGCGCGGCGATCACAGCCGCGAACAGCGACACGGCTATCGTCACGCCCACGACCCGCCACGCGCGGGGCGCGCTCATCATCGCCCACTCCACGGCCAAGAGCGCGCAAGCCAGCAGCATCAGGGCCAGGAACCACACCCCGCCGGCCCAGGTCGCAGCCACGGCGGCCGGCGCCAGCACGACGGCGGACGCGGCCCTGGGCCCGATGTCACGACCGCGAAACGCCATCATCCCGCTACCAGCTCCGGCGTCAAATCCACTCCGCCGAAACGGCGGTTCCGTTCGTGATACTGGGCCACGGCCTCGGCCAGCGCGTCACGGCCGTAGTCGGGCCACAGGATGTCCTGGAACACCAGTTCGGCGTAAGCGGCTTCCCACAGCATGAAATTGGACAGACGGACCTCGCCGGACGTCCTGACGATCAGGTCCAGCGGCGGCGCACCGGCCGTGGATAGCCCCGTCTCCAGAAGAGCCTCCGTCAAAGGCCCGCTCGCCTCTCCGGCCTGCACGCGCTCGAAATGACGTTGCGCCGCGTGGACGATGTCGGCCCGGCCGCCATAGTTGAACGCCACCTGAAGCAGGAAGCGGTCGTTGTGCGCCGTATCCGCCTCGGCCTTGTCGATCAGGCCGGCGATATCCACGGGCACGCCTTCGCGCAAACCCAGCACCTTCAGCCGCACGCCGCCACGCGCCAATCGCGTCAGATCACTTTTCACATAGGCCCGAACCAGACCCATCAGATCCGAAACTTCGTCTGCCGGCCGGCGCCAATTCTCGGTCGAGAAGCCGAAGACAGTCAGGCAACGGATTCCCAGATCAGGCGCCGCTTCAACCGTCCGCTTCAACGCCTGCACGCCCTCGCGGTGACCCACCGCGCGCGCAAGACCCCGGCGCTGCGCCCAGCGTCCGTTTCCGTCCATGATGAGCGCGACGTGCCGGGGCCCGTCAGCGGTATTGGAAACGGCGGGATCGACCGTCATGTCGAGTAGATTCCTTCCGGGCGGAGTGCCGCCTCAGACCTGCATGATCTCGACTTCCTTGACCTTCAAGGCCTCGTCGATGCGCTTGATGGCGGCGTCCGTGTCCTTCTGGACCTCGGTCTCCATCTTCTTCTGTTCGTCCTGGCTGATATCGCCCGCCTTTTCGGCCTTCTTGAGGTCGTCATTGGCGTCGCGGCGAACGTTGCGCACGGCGATCTTCTGCTGCTCGGCGTATTTGCCGGCCAGCTTGGCCAGATCCTTGCGGCGCTCCTCGGTCAGGGGCGGGATCGGAACCCGCAGCGTCTGACCGTCCACGATCGGGTTCAAGCCCAGACCGGCGGCGCGGATCGCCTTTTCGACCGCGACCACCATGCCCTTGTCCCACACGCTGACCGAAATCATGCGCGGCTCGGGCACGCTGATGGCCGCTACGGCGTTGAGCGGTGAGGTCGAGCCATAGGCCTCCACCTGTACCGGATCCAGCAGACCGGCGTTGGCGCGCCCGGTGCGCAGACCGCCGAATTCCTCTTTCAGGGCGGCGACAGCCTTGTCCATGCGGTCGCGGTAGGTGCTCAGTTCGGGCTTGGCCATGGCCTTTTCCTCGATAGTCCTGGGATCGCCTGGCGGTCAGCCGGCGGTCTTGTCGTTGCTGATAACGGTATAGGTGCCTTCGCCCATCAGAGTCTTCCTCAGCGAGTCATCCTCGCGGATCGAGAAGACCACGATCGGAATACCGCTGTCGCGCATCAAGGCGATGGCCGACGCGTCCATGACGCGCAAATCCTTGGCCAGCACGTCCTGATAGGTCAGGCGCTCATAGCGGGTAGCGGTCGAATCCTTCTTGGGGTCGGCGGAATAGACGCCGTCGACGCTGGTGCCCTTCAACAGGGCGTCACAGCCCATTTCGGCGGCCCGCAGCGCGGCGCCTGAATCGGTCGTGAAGAAGGGCGCGCCCACGCCGGCGGCGAAGATGACGACCCGACCCTTTTCCAGATGCCGCAGGGCGCGGCGCCGGATGTAGGGCTCGGCGATGGCGGCCATCGGAATGGCGCTCTGCACCCGCGTATCGACGCCGATCTTCTCCAGCGCCGCCTGCATGGCCAGGGCGTTCATGATGGTCGCCAGCATGCCCATATAGTCGGCCGTGGCGCGCTCCATCCCCTCGGCGGCCTTCGACAGACCACGGAAGATATTGCCACCGCCGATGACCAGGCAGATCTCGACCCCTTCGCGCGCCACACGGGCGACCGCCTGAGCCACGACATCGACCGTCTTCATATCGACGCCATAGGCCTGATCGCCCATCAGCACCTCGCCCGAAACCTTGAGCAGGACACGTTTGTAGCGGAAGGCGGGGTCAGCGTCGGGCATGCGGAATCCATTGGCGAAACTGGGCACACCCGGAATCGGGCAGCCGATCATAGACGAAGGGCGCGCCGGCCATCAAAGCCGAACGCGCCCTGAAAGAAAAATCTCCCCGCCTGAGCGGGGAAATTCACAGCTTAGTTGCCGCCGGTCATCGAGGCGACTTCCGAAGCGAAGTCCGGACCCTCGACCTTTTCGACACCCTCGCCCAGCGCCAGGCGGACGAAACCGGCCAGATGCAGGTTCGAGGAGCCAAGTTCCTTGGCCGAGTTGGCGACCAGTTGTTCGATGGTCACGTCGGGATCCATGACGAACGGCTGCTTGGACAGCACCACGTCCTTCTGGAACTTGTTGATCTGACCCTCGACGATCTTTTCGATCATGTTCTCGGGACGGCCTTCTTCCTTGGCCTTCTCGATCAGCACGGCGCGTTCCTTTTCGATCGCGGCCGGATCCAGGTCGTCCGTGTTCAGCGACAGCGGCGCCGTGGCGGCGACGTGCATGGCGATCTTGCGGCCCAGTTCGCGCAGGGCGACCTTGTCACCCTCGCCTTCCAGAGCGACCAGCACGCCGATGCGGCCAACGCCCGGCGACACCGCGTTGTGGACGTAGGACGAAACCACGCCCTGCGAGACGGCCAGACGGGCGGCGCGACGCACCTGCATGTTCTCGCCGATGGTGGCGACCAGGTGGGTCACTTCGTCCTGAACGGTCTTGCCGTTTTCCAGCGTCGCGGCGTTCACGGCCTCGACGGTGTCATGATGCAGGGCCACAGCGGCGAACTGCTTGGCGGCGTTCTGGAACAGGTCGTTGCGGGCGACAAAGTCGGTTTCCGCGTTGAACTCGATCGCGGCGGCGACTTCACCGGCGCCGTCTTCGCGCGAAGCGACGGCGACCAGACCTTCAGCGGCGACGCGGTCAGCCTTCTTGGCGGCCTTGGACAGGCCTTTGGCGCGCAGCCAGTCGATAGCCGCATCGATGTCGCCGTTGTTCTCAACCAGCGCCTTCTTGCAGTCCATCATGCCGACGCCCGAACGCTCGCGAAGTTCCTTCACGAGGGCGGCAGTGATCTCGGCCATGTTCTTCTCCTTGGGGGTATTGCGTATGCGGGAACGGCCGGGTGATTAGCCCGGCCGTATGTCAGTTCGACGTACGACCTTCAAAGGAAGGTCGTTGCGATCCTCAGACCGCAGCCTTCTCGGTTTCGACGGCGTCGTTGGCTTCCGAAGTCGCTTCCTGGGCAGCTTCGTCGGCAACGGCCGGGGCAGCGGCGGCTTCCAGCTCGGCAGCGACAGCTTCCGTGCCGGCCGGAGCGGCTTCGGCTTCAGCCTTCGGGGCCGAGGCTTCACGCAGCATCGGCTCGACCGGAGTTTCCGAAGCGCCCAGGTCCACGCCCGACGCCGAAGCGCCGGCGGCCAGACCGTCCAGAACGGCGTCGGCAATCAGGTCGCAGTAGGTCTGGATGGCGCGAGCGGCGTCGTCGTTGCCGGGGACCGGATAGGTGATGCCGTCGGGGTCCGAGTTGGTGTCCAGGATGGCGATGATCGGGATGTTCAGCTTGCGAGCTTCCTGGATCGCGATCGCTTCCTTGTTGGTGTCGATCACGAACATGATGTCCGGAATCGAACCCATGTCCTTGATGCCGCCCAGCGACAGCTCCAGCTTGTCCTTCTCGCGTTGGAGGGTCAGCAGTTCCTTCTTGTTACGGCCTTCGCCGTTACCTTCCAGAACACCTTCCAACTCGCGCAGGCGAGCGATCGAGCCCGACACGGTGCGCCAGTTGGTCAGGGTGCCGCCGAGCCAGCGGTTGTTCATGTAGTATTGCGCGCAGCGCTTGGCGGCTTCAGCCACGGGATCCGCGGCCTGGCGCTTGGTGCCGACGAACAGCACGCGACCGCCCTTGGCGGCGACTTCACGCACGGCCACCAGAGCCTGGTGGAACAGCGGCATCGTCTGCGACAGGTCGATGATGTGGATGTTCGAGCGCGAGCCGAAGATGTAGCGGTCCATCTTCGGATTCCAGCGGTGCGTCTGGTGACCGAAGTGAGCGCCGGCTTCCAGCAGGGTGCGCATGGAGAATTCAGGCAGAGCCATGATCGTCTTGTCCTTTTTCCGATCAGCGTGGCGCAGGCGATAAAGGCTTTTGAAGGCCCTCGGAACGGAGCAGACCGGGATGTCTCCCCGGAATGCGCCACGCCTGCGTTGCGAAGTGCGCGCGCCATGTAGTCGGGATAGCCCCGAAAGGCAAGCGGAACGGCTAGAAGCTTCGCCCATCCACGCGTTGCGCGGTCCAGCCCCAGGGCTCGATATCAGTCAGGGTGCGCACATTGATCGCCGCGACGTCGGATCCGTCAGGGGCCACGCCATAACCGAACGGCTGAACGCCGCAGGTTTTGCAGAATCGGTGATCGATCTTGTGCTGGTTGAAGAAATAGCTGGTGGTTGCATCCTCGCCCGCCGTCAGCCGGAATGCGCTGCGCGGCGAGAAGGCCAGAACAAACCCCTTCCGATAACAGTGCGAACAGTTGCATTCGATCAGGCCATCCAGCCCGGTATCGACTTCATAGGTCACGGCCCCGCAGTGGCACGACCCCGTATGGGTTTTCGTCTCGCTCATCACGCGTCCTCCAGCATCACCACGCCCGGCGCGGATTTCAGCGCCCCTCGCAGGGCTGCGTCCAGTCTGTATCGGCCCGGCAGTTTGATCTCGACCTCATGCAGGCCTCCCAGTGTCGCCTGCAACCAGACCTCGCCCCCCTTGCCCTGGGCGCGCGCGCGTTCCAGCCGGGCCTTCAGCGCCTCCGCGTCGGCCGCCGCGGCCGACATGACAACGCGCAGTCCGATCTGAGTGTCATCCAGAAGGATGTCCATCCGACTGGCGTCATCGCCAAAGAACCGCACCTCTCCATCCGCCGACTTGGCCCGCACCTTCACCAGAACAGATGCGCCGACCTCCAAGGTTTCACGGCAGCGGCGCAGTTGTTCCGGCGGGAAGAGGCATTCGAACTCCCCCGTGGGATCCGAGAAAGTGACGAATGCGAATTTCTCACCCGTTTTGGCGCTGGCCCGCTCCTGACGGCGACGCACAACGCCGGCCATCTGGAACGCCTCATGCCCCGCCTCGGCTAACCCCTGCGCCTCGGCGACGAAGGTCACCCGCTTGCGCTTCAGGGCAGGCGTCAGTTCCTCCAGCGGGTGCCCCGACAGATAAAATCCGACCGCCGACAGCTCCTGATCCAGCTTGTCCGGCCCGGCCCACATTTCAACGCTGCGCAGGCGGGGTCGCGCGGCGCCCGCCTGATCGGCGCCGAACAGGCTGACCTGAGAAGACGCCCGTTCGGCCGCGACGCTCTGACAATAGGCCATCAACGTATCGGCCTGCTCGAACAGTTGTCGCCGGTTCGGATGAATGCTGTCGAACGCCCCGGCCTTGGCCAATCCCTCAAGCGCGCGCTTGTTCACGGCGCGAGGATCGACGCGTTCCAGGAAGTCAAAGATGTCGGCGAACCGCCCGCCGGTCTCGCGCACCTCGATAACGTGCTTCATGGCCTCGAGGCCCACGTTGCGGATGGCGCCGAGGGCATAGAGCACAGCCCCCTCTCCGCCCGCCCACTGCACGTCGAAGTCGGCGCTGGATCGGTTGATGTCTGGCGTCAGGACCGGCACTTCGAACCGGCGACAGTCCTGATAGAAGACCGCCAGCTTGTCGGTGTTCGACAGATCCAGCGACATCGACGCGGCGAAAAACTCCACCGGATGGTTGGCCTTCAACCAACCGGTCTGGAAGCTGATCAGGGCATAGGCCGCAGCGTGCGACTTGTTGAAACCATAGCCCGCGAATTTGGCCACAAGGTCGAAGATGGATCCGGACTGCGCCTCCGGCACGTTCTTTTCGGAGGCGCCCTTGATGAAGCGCGCCCGCTGGAAGTCCATCTCCTCCTTCTTCTTCTTGCCCATGGCCCGGCGCAGCAGGTCGGCCTCGCCCAGGCTGTAACCCGCCAGAATCTGGGCGATCTTCATCACCTGTTCCTGGTAGATGATGACGCCGTAAGTTTCCTTGAGCACCTCGGTCAGGGTGGGATGCAGATAGTCCACCTCGGCCCGGCCGAATTTCCGGTCGATATAGGTATCGATCATCTCCATTGGACCGGGGCGATAGAGAGAGATCAGGGCCGTGATCTCTTCGATGGAGCCACAGCGCATCTTGCGCAAGGTGTCGCGCATGCCTTGGGATTCCAGCTGGAACACACCCACCGTCTGGCCCGAGGCCATCAGTTCGTAGGTCTTGCCGTCGTCCAGCGGCAGCAGGTTCCAGTCCTGCGCGGCGCCCCGCCGCTCCAGATAGCCTCGCGCCCTGTCCAGCACCGTCAACGTCTTCAGGCCCAGGAAGTCGAACTTCACCAGACCCGCCGGCTCAACCCATTTCATGTTGAACTGGCTGGCCGGAATGGTTGACCGGGGATCCTGATACAGAGGAACCAGTTCCGTCAGAGGTCGGTCGCCGATGACGATCCCCGCCGCGTGGGTCGAGGCGTTGCGATACAGCCCCTCAAGCTCCAGTGCGGTTTCCAGCAGGGCCTGAACCGATTTCTCGGCATCCCGCGCCTCGCGCAGACGGGGCTCCAGATCGATGGCCTGCGCCAGGGTGACGGGATTGGCCGGGTTGGCCGGAACCATCTTGGCCAGACGGTCAACCTGGCCCAGGGGCATCTGCAACACACGGCCGACATCGCGCAGTACGGCGCGCGCCTGAAGCGTGCCGAAGGTGATGATCTGGGCGACCCGGTCGTTGCCGTACCGGTCCTGAACGTAGTCGATCACCTCTTCCCGCCGCTCCTGGCAGAAGTCGATATCGAAGTCGGGCATGGAGACCCGCTCGGGATTAAGGAACCGCTCGAACAGCAGGCCGAACCGCAAGGGGTCCAGGTCAGTGATGGTCAGGGACCAAGCCACCAGCGACCCCGCACCCGAGCCCCGGCCCGGCCCCACGGGAATGCCGTGCAGCTTGGCCCATTTGATGAAGTCCGACACGATCAGGAAATAGCCCGGGAACCCCATCTGCTGGATAATCCCGACCTCCCACTCCAGCCGGCTCCAGTAGTCTTCCTCCGACGCCGCCGGGACGACCTGTTGCAGCCGCGCCTTCAGCCCCTCGCGCGCCTGGTGGGCCAATTCATCGGATTCGTTTCGTCCCGCACCCGCGTCGAAACGCGGCAGGATTGGCGCACGCGTCTGCACCAGAAACGCGCAGCGCCGCGCGATATCCAGCGTATTGTCGCAGGCCTCTGGCAGGTCATGGAACAGCGCCCGCATGTCGGCGGCCGGTTTGAACCAGTGCTGGTCGGTGACCCGTCGACGCTCGTCCTGGCCGGTGAAGGCGCCGTCGGCGATGCAAAGCAGGGCGTCGTGCGACTTCGCCTGCGCAGCCCTGGCGTAATAGACGTCATTGGTGGCGACCAGCGGCACATCGTTGGCATAGGCCCATTCGACCAAACCCGGCTCCGCCATCGCTTCATGCGGCCAGCCGTGCCTCTGCAGTTCGACATAAAAGCGGTCACCGAAGACGCGCTTCATCTCGTTCAGCGCCGCTTGTCCTTCCGACGGCTTACCTTGCGCGAACAAGGGATTGACTGGCCCATCGGAACCGCCCGATAGGAGGATCAGTCCCTCGGACTTATCCACAACTTGTCCCCAGGGCACCCCGGGCTCGGCCATCTCGCCAGCCTCCAGGTAGGCAGCGGACGACAGGGCGCACAGATTGAGCCAACCTTGCTCATTCTGGACCAGCAAAACTACGGTCGGCGTCTTGGCCCAGCGTTCGGACATTTGTCCGCCAATGCCCAGCACAGGCAGGGCGCAGGCGATGATCGGCTGAACCCCCGCATCCTTGGTCGCCTGGCTGAACTCCAGCGCTCCGAACAGATTGGCGCGATCCGCCACGGCCACCGCCGGCATGCCCGTATCGGCCGCCATCTTGCCGATCTTCCCGGCCTTGATCGCCCCTTCCAGCAAGGAATAGGCGCTGCGGACCCTCAGATGGACAAAGCCTTGATCATTCACCGCCGCACGCACTCCATCCGCTCTCGCCTAGAGCAAATGCCCAGCGAGCGCTCATGTGAAGTCTCACATCAGACCGGACAGCGACACCTGAAAGCATCACCTAAGACCAGCGCTTGTGGATAGGCCGCTGCCCTCAACTCCCCGCCTAAATCTAAACGGGAGCAGACATCAAGGCCACCTGCCAGACCATCCAGACAAAGCCGCCACACGAAGCCAGCGACAGCAAGTCCCTAAACACACGCGGCATGACAGCTCTCCCAAAGTCATCGTTCCCTGTATGTTCTATGTTCTGCATTCGTTCGCGTCAAGTCGCTTGCGACACGGCAAGCACTAATCGGTAGCGCCCATGCCGCCGGAGCGTCTGCCCATGGAATGTCTGGCCGGTGGCGCGTTCCAGACCAGACAAGTGGAATCGGGCGAGCGGTGTATGCGTCGAAGTCGGGGTCATCCGGCGCCGGTTCGCCCGCCGCATGGCGTCCCCCGTCAATCCACAAAGGAGCGGGTGCCTTCGTACTGCGGCCAGCTTTTGATGATCAGGATCAGCACGCCCAACCGCTAACTGGACTTTATGAGTCCGCTCAAACGGCCAAGCTTCAATAGGCGTGGCTCTCTGGCGCTCGCTCTTCGAGATGGCCGTCCTTGATGGCGAAGACGCGGTCCATATGGCCGGCCAGTTCCATGTTGTGCGTGGCGATCAAGGCCGCCACGCCCGTGGACTTGGCGTGGGCGCGCAAGCTTTCAAACACCGCCTGACTAGTGGCCGGATCCAGGTTGCCGGTCGGCTCATCGGCCAGTAGCAGGCGCGGGCTGTTGGCCAGGGCGCGCGCGATGGCGACACGCTGCTGCTCGCCGCCAGAAAGCTGCCCCGGCTGATGAGTCACGCGATCGCCAAGGCCTAGGGACGTCAGCATCTGTTCAGCGAGACGCCGCGCTTCAGCGTGCCTTACGCCTGCGATACGCATCGGCAGAGCGACGTTATCGCAGGCGTCGAATTCCGGCAGCAAGTGGTGAAACTGGTAGACGAATCCGATGCGCGACAGGCGCAGGCGCGTGCGTGCGCCTTCGTCCAGATCGGCCACGTCCTGACCATCTATGAGCACCCGTCCACTCGTCGGATGCTCCAGGAGACCGGCGGCGTGCAGAAGAGACGACTTCCCCGATCCGGACGGGCCGATCAAGCCGACGACCTCGCCCGGCATGACGTCCAGATCGACGCCTTTCAGGACAGTCAGACCACCCTGAGCGGTCGGATAGGTGCGCGTTACGCCCCGCAGCGACAGGGTCGGCGCGCCGTCAACTTGGGTTGCGATCTTTGATTTCCGGGGCATCTTACTCATATCGCAGGGCTTCCACCGGATCGAGCCTGGCGGCCTGCCACGACGGAATCAGGCTGGCGACGCACGACATGAACAACGACCAGATGGCCACCCAGGTCACGTCCGCCGGATCCACCAGCGCCGGAATGGCCTCCAGCATATAGACGTCGGCATTAAACAGTTGAACGCCGAACAGACCCTCGAGGAAGTGCTGGATCGCGCCGATGTTCAGACAGAACAACAGGCCCAGAACCAGGCCTGTCACCGTCCCCGCCACGCCGATCATCGAGCCGGCCAGGAAGAACACTCTCAGCATCGATCCGCGGCTGGCGCCAACGGTGCGCAGGATGGCGATATCACGCGTCTTGTTCTTCACCAGCATGACAATGCCGCTAATGATGTTCAACGCTGCGATGGCGACGACCAGACCCAGGATGATGCTCATCGCCACGCGCTCGACCTTCAGCGCGCCCCAGAAGGCGGCCAGACGATTACGCCAGTCGGTGACCAGCGAGCCCGGACCGGCCGCGGCATGCACGGGTTCAAGGTATTTCTGAACCTGATCCGGCTCGGCGACCTTGAGCTCGATCACATCCCACAGTCCTTCCTTGCCGAAGAACAACTGGGTCTGCTCCAGCGGCATGAAGATGAAGCTGCGGTCGAAGTCGGCCGTGCCGGAGCTGAAGACACCGCCTACAAAATAGGTTTTCTCCAACCCGCCCAGATTGCCGAACGCGCTGTCGGCGCCCGTCGGGGAATAGAAGGTGATGGGGTCGCCCTCGTTCACGCCCAGGCTTTCCGCGAGAGCCTTGCCGATCAGGACGCGATCACCGCCATAGGCGCCCTTGCCGAAATCCGTGCGGGCCTTGGCCGAGAGGCTTTGATAAACGAACTGCATCGACTCCAGATCGCCGGTCTGAACCCCGCGGACGATGGCTCCCGTCGTCTGACCGCCCGCACGCAGCAGGCTCTGGGCCTCGACCAGCGGGGTGACGCTGACGACGCCCGGCACGTCGCGCAGTCGCTTGACGATCGCATCGCGATCGGGCGCTGTCAGGGGCGCGCCCGAAACATACATGTGTCCATTGAACGACAGCATCCGGCTGAGCAGTTCGGCGCGGAATCCGGCCATGATGCTCATCACGGTAATCAGCGCCATGACCGCAAGGGCGATCGCGACGTAGGAGATGATGGCGATCAGGGCGATGCCGCCCTCCTTGCGCTTGGCGCGAAGGTACCGCAGGGCCAGATCCAGCTCCCACCGGGCGAATGGCCCGGCCGGTTTCACCGGACGGGGCGTGGACGGCGCGGCGGCGTCGCTCATTGCGTCAGCAACTCGATCGCCGCGTCCAGCGGAAGGGTCTGCTTCTCGCCGGTGGCGCGGCGTTTCAACTCTACGACGCCATCAGCCAGGCCCTTGGGTCCAATCGTCAGTTGCCAAGGTACGCCGATCAGGTCTGCGGTAGCGAATTTGCCGCCCGGCCGTTCGTCGGTGTCGTCGTACAGGACATCCTTGCCTGCCGCTTCCAGCCTGAACACCGCTTCCTCGCAAGCGACCGAGACGGCCTCGTCACTGGCGCGCAGGTTGATGACGACCACGTCGAACGGCGCCACGGCGTCCGGCCAGATGATACCTCCAGCGTCGTGGCTAGCCTCGATGATGGCGCCCAGCAGGCGTGACACCCCGACGCCATAGCTGCCCATGTGGACCTCGGTGTCCTGACCATCCGGCCCGGCCACCCTGGCCTTCATCGGGACCGAGTATTTGGTGCCGAAATAGAAGATGTGGCCAACCTCAATGCCGCGCGCCGACAGGCGGTCACTCTCGGCGGTCTGGGTTTCGAACTGGGCTTGATCGTGCATTTCCTCGGTCGCGGCATAGAGCGCCGTGCGTTCGTCGAACACGCCCTGCAGCGCCTCGGCGTCCAAGCCGTGTCCGGGCGGCGCCATCTCGACCAGCTTGCGGTCGCAGAAAACCTCGCTCTCGCCGGTTTCAGCCAAGACAATAAACTCGTGGCTCAGGTCGCCGCCGATCGGACCGGTGTCCGCGCGCATCGGCACAGCTTTCAGCCCCATGCGAGCGAACGTGTTCAGATAAGCCACGAACATGCGGTTGTAGGCAATTCGGGCCGATGCTTCGTCCAGATCGAACGAGTAGGCGTCCTTCATCAGGAACTCGCGACCGCGCATCACGCCAAAGCGCGGACGACGCTCGTCACGGAATTTCCATTGGATATGGAAGAGGTTCAGCGGCAGCGCCTTGTAGCTCTTCACATAGGCCCGGAAGATGTCTGTGATCATCTCCTCGTTGGTCGGGCCGTACAGAAGTTCCCGCTCGTGGCGGTCGGTGATGCGCAGCATCTCCGGGCCATAGGCGTCATAACGGCCGCTCTCGCGCCACAGGTCGGCCAGTTGCAGGGTCGGCATCAGCAGCTCTACAGCCCCTGCCCGCTCCTGTTCCTCGCGCACGATATTCTCGATCCTGCGCAGCACCCGCAGGCCCAGTGGCAGCCACGCATAGATGCCGGCGGCCTCCTGCTTGATCATGCCCGCGCGCAGCATCAGCTGGTGCGACACGATCTGGGCGTCAGAGGGGGCTTCTTTCAGCGTCGGCAGGAAATAGCGCGACAGGCGCATTGGGGACTCTCGGCAAAAGGCGGTTAGGCCAGAGGTTTAGCCGGGGCGCGGGGACAAAAGCTAGGCCGCGCGCACCTTTCGCACGATCAGGCCTGCCCCACCGTCGGCAGCGGCAGCCAGCCCGTGAAGACCAGCAGGATCACAAACGCCCAGAC
>NZ_SDZL01000011.1 GCF_004210735.1 Brevundimonas sp. | reverse complement strand
CGCCCGTCCCGTGCGCAATGCCACGGTCGAGCTGTGGCAGTGCGACGGCGCCGGCCGCTATCTGCACAGCGCGGACGCCGGGCGCGCCCCGCGCGATGAGGGCTTTCAGGGCTATGGGGTGGTCAAGACGGACGATCAGGGCCGTTATCGGTTCCGCACGCTGAAGCCGCCGTCCTATACCGCCGACGCCGGCCCCTATGGGATCATTACGCGCGCGCCGCACATCCACATGGCGGTGACGGTCGGCGGAGTGCGGCGATTGACCACCCAGCTGTTCTTCGCCGGAGAGCCCCTGAACGATCAGGATGTGGAACTGGCCCGCATCCCCGAGCCGCAGCGCAAGGCCGCCTTGATGACCACGCCCGTCGATGGCATCGCGCGGTTCGACATGATCGTGCTGCTGTAACGGACTGAGAGGATCATCGATGGCGCTGACGCTCTGGTATCATCCCTACGCCGGCTATGGGCAAAAGGCGGTTGTCGCCTTGTACGAGCTGGGCCTGCCCTTTGATCGCCGGATCGTCGACGCCCAGGACGCCGCGGTCATGGCCCAGTTTCGCGGCCTGTCGCCCTTCGCCAAGATGCCGACCCTGGTCGACGATGCGGCGGGGCGGACCGTCTATGAATCGAGCATCGTGATCGAGTATCTGGATGGGCTGGCGGGCGGCGATCGCCTGATACCCGTTGACCGCGATCGGGCGCTTGAGGTGCGGTGGGTTGACCGGATCCTGGACACCTATGTCGGTGGGCCGATGAACCGCATCGTCCTGGAGACCTTTCGGCCGGAGGGTTCGCGCGACCCCTATGGCTCGGATCAGGACCTACAGGTGTTGGCCCAGGCCTGGGACTGGCTGGAGGCGCGACTGTCGGACGGGCGGACCTGGGGCGCGGGTGAGGATTTCACCCTGGCCGACTGCGCGGCCGCGCCGCTGATCACCTATGCGCGGCGTCTGGTTCCATTGGGCGATCGCCCACACCTGCGCGCCTGGCATCGGCGGCTGATGGACCGGCCGTCCTTTGTTCAGGCGCTGGCGGATGCGGCCCCCTATGGCGACCTGATGCCGGCGCCGCCCGCCGAGGATTGATCCCGCGCGCCAATGCGGGGAGAAGAGGGCTCGCCTCAAGGAGCTCCCCGCCATGAAAACCCGCGCCGCCGTCGCGTTCGAAGCCAAACGTCCGCTGGAGATCGTCGAGGTCGATCTGGAAGGCCCGCGCGCCGGCGAGGTGCTGATCGAGATCAAGGCGACGGGTGTCTGTCACACCGACGCCTATACGCTGGACGGTCTGGACTCAGAGGGCATCTTCCCCTCGATCCTGGGGCACGAGGGCGCAGGGGTCGTGGTCGAGGTCGGGCCGGGCGTGACCAGCCTGGAGGTCGGCGATCACGTCATCCCGCTGTACACGCCGGAATGCCGCCAGTGTAAGTCGTGCCTGTCGCGCAAGACCAACCTGTGCACCTCGATCCGCGCGACGCAGGGCAAGGGACTGATGCCCGACGGCACGTCGCGCTTCAGCTACAAGGGTCAGGCCATCGCCCACTATATGGGCTGCTCGACCTTCTCGAACTTCACCGTCCTGCCCGAGATCGCGGTGGCGAAGATCCGCAAGGACGCGCCGTTCGACAAGGCCTGCTACATCGGCTGTGGCGTAACCACCGGCGTCGGCGCCGTGGTCAACACGGCCAAGGTCGAGCCGGGCGCCAACGCCGTGGTCTTCGGTCTGGGCGGCATCGGCCTGAACGTTATCCAGGGGCTGAAGATGGTCGGGGCTGACATGATCGTCGGCGTCGATCTGAACCCGGACAAGGAGGAGTGGGGCCGCCGCTTTGGCATGACCCATTTCGTCAATCCCAAGGATGTGCCCGACGTGGTCGCCCATCTGGTCGAGCTGACCGGCGGCGGCGCGGACTACACCTTCGACTGCACCGGCAACACTGTCGTCATGCGCCAGGCGCTGGAAGCCTGCCACCGCGGCTGGGGCGAGAGCATCATCATCGGCGTGGCCGAGGCGGGCAAGGAGATCGCGACCCGTCCGTTCCAGCTGGTCACCGGTCGCGTCTGGAAGGGCTCGGCCTTCGGCGGCGCGCGCGGCCGCACGGACACGCCCCGGATCGTCGACTGGTACATGGACGGCAAGATCGAGATCGACCCGATGATCACCCACACCCTGCCGCTGGAACGCATCAACGAGGCGTTCGACCTGATGCACGAAGGCAAGAGCATTCGCTCGGTGATCGTGTTCTGACCTGTAAGGGTTGCTAAAGGAAACTGACATTGTCTACCCTCCCCTTCGCCGCCAACGAGCGGCCAAGGGAGGATTTGCGATGTTCACTCACGTTACCGTCGGCTCGAACGATCTTGAGGCGTCGACTCGTTTTTACAACGCCGTCCTGGGCGCGCTGGGCACGGCGTCCGGCATGCCGGACGAGGCCGGTGGGCGGGTCTTCTATCTGTCGTCGCGCGCCATGTTCGGCGTTACGCGCCCCATCGACGGTCAGCCCGCCTGCCACGCCAACGGCGGCACCATCGGCTTTGCGGCCTCCAGCACCGAGGCGGTCGACGCCTTCCACAAGGCGGGGGTCGAGAACGGCGGCGTCTCTGTCGAAAGCCCGCCTGGCGTGCGGAACATGAAGTTCGGCGCCATGTATCTGGCCTATCTGCGCGATCCGGCCGGCAACAAGATCTGCGCCGTCCATCGGATGGGATAGTTCGCCTTCCGTTCATCCCCGCGGAGGCGGGGACCCAGCGAAAACCACGGACTCGCCGGTGGCCTTTTGCGCCAAGGCTTCCTATTGCAGCAGCGAAGCCAAAGACTTGGGTCCCCCGCGGGGATGAGCGGAGTATTCGCATGGACGTCGTCAAGCAGCATCAGGTCCACGGCGGCACGCTGCGCTATCTGAAGCACGACAGCACGACCACCGGCACGCCCATGACCCTGTCGGTCTTCGTTCCGGCGGGGCAGGGGCCGTTTCCGGTGCTGATCTGGCTGTCGGGCCTGACCTGCACCGAGGATAATTTCACGACCAAGGCCGGGGCCTATAAAGCCGCCGCTGAGCACGGCGTCATTATCGTCGCGCCAGACACCAGCCCGCGCGGTGAAGGTGTCGCGGACGATCCGGCCTACGACCTGGGGCAGGGGGCGGGTTTCTATGTGGACGCGACGCAGGCGCCTTGGGCGTCGCATTTCCGCATGGAGAGCTATGTCACGGGTGAGTTGATCGCCCTGATCGACGCCCAGTTCCCGACGACGAAGACCCGCTCTATCTCGGGCCATTCCATGGGGGGGCACGGGGCGTTGACGCTGGCTCTGCGCCATCCGGCGCTGTTCAAGTCCGTATCGGCCTTTGCGCCCATCGCCTCGCCCACGCGCTGCGCGTGGGGTGAAAAGGCGTTCGGCGCCTACTTGGGCGACGACCGGGTCGAGTGGGCCAACCACGATGCCGCCCTGCTGATCGCCCGTGGCGCGGCGCGGGGCGTCTATGACGACATCCTGGTGGATCAGGGCGACGCCGACAGCTTCCTGACGGATCAGCTAAAGCCCGAACTGCTGATCGAGGCGGCGAAAGCGGCGCGTCAGACGCTGACCCTGCGCATGCAACCGGGCTATGACCATTCCTATTTCTTCATGGCCAGTTTCATCGACGACCATGTCGCCTTCCACGCCAAGCGGCTGAAAGCCTGAACCATGACCGACGACGCACCGATTAACGCCGACCCGATCCAGCCCGACTGGGACGCCCTGTTCGCCGCCCTGTGCAAGGAGGTGGGCTTCTGCCTGCACGAAAAGGGCGAGGCGCGCGTCAAGGCGGCCCTGCCGAACGGTCTGGACGCCGGCGTTCGCGCCGTTCTGGCGGCCGAGGGGGTGGACGAACCGAACGCCCCCGGCGACCTGAAGCGCGCCATCCGCGACTGCCTGAAGGCGCATCTGCCGCAGCGCTGAGCTGAACTAAATTTCGCCGATACAGTTGGGTTTGCATCAGCGGCGCCTAGATACGGCGCAGTCATTCCCTTGTCTAAAAGGAGCCTCCCCATGGCCTTCACCCTGCCCCCGCTGCCCTACGCCTATGACGCGCTGGAGCCGGCCATCGACAAGGAGACGATGACCTTCCACCACGACAAGCACCACCAGACCTATGTCGACAATCTGAACAAGGCGGTGGACGCCGACGCCTCGCTGCAGGGCAAGTCGCTGGAAGAGCTGTTCGCCACTATCTCGACGCTGCCCAAGGCCGTGCGCAACAACGGCGGCGGTCACTGGAACCACAGCCTGTTCTGGGAACTGCTGGCGCCCCAGGGCCAGACCGGCGAACCCTCGGCCGAACTGGCGGCCAAGATCGACGCCGAACTGGGCGGCATGGACAAGTTCAAGGCCGATTTCGACGCTGCCGGCGCCGGTCAGTTCGGTTCGGGCTGGGCCTGGCTGATCCTTCAGGACGGCAAGTTGAAGGTCACCTCGACCCCGAACCAGGACAACCCGCTGATGGACGTGGCCGACGAAAAGGGCGCCGTCCTGCTGGCCGCCGACGTGTGGGAGCACGCCTATTACCTGAAATACCAGAACCGCCGGGTCGACTATCTGAAGGCGTTCTGGTCGGTCGTGAACTGGAACAAGGTCAACGAACTGTACGACGCCGCCAAGTAAGCGACGCCGTCTGATCACGGTGCTGAGGGGTCGGGTTCGCCCGGCCCCTTTTTCGTGTTCAGGGCTTGTTAAGCGTAACCGTTCGCCGTCCCTTCAAACCTTGGCTTCAGAAAGGGCTGTTTCTCCCCCGAAGTAACCGGTTTCATGCGCGTCCTTTCCTGCCTGTTCGAACAGCACGACCATCTGCTGGTGGCGTTGGCCGCGCTGATCTGCGTGGTCGGCTCGATCGTCACCGCCCGGCTGTATGTAAAGACGCGCGCCAGCATCGGCCGCGCCCGGGTGGCCTGGCTGTTCATGGGCGCCGTGGCGGGTGGAGCGACCATCTGGTGCACCCATTTCGTGGCCATGCTGGCTTATCGGCCGGGGGTCGAGACGAGCTATGCGCCGGCGATGACCGGGGCGTCCCTGCTGGTCGCCATGCTGGGCTGTGCGGTCGCCCTGTGGCTGGGATCGGCCCGTTTCCGCCGCGCGCCGGAAGTCGGGGGCGCTGTGTTCGGCGGCGCCGTCACGGCCATGCACTACACCGGCATGGCCGCCTTTACGGCCGAAGCCTTTGTCATCTGGTCGCCGGCCTATGTCGTCGCCTCGGTTCTGGCGGCTCTGGGCGGCGGCGCGCTGGCGTTGCGCCTGGCGGCGGACACACGGAGCAAGCGGCCCATCGCCTGGTCCAGCCTGGCGCTGGTCCTGACCATTGTGGCTCTGCATTTCACCGGCATGGGCGCCCTGACGGTTCTGCCGCTGGCGCCGATGGACGGTTCGCTGAACGGCCAGGACGCCGCCGCCCTGCTGGCGGTCGGCGTGGCCGCCGTGGGCTTCCTGATCCTGGGCACGGCTGTGGCCAGCTATGCTCTGGAAGAGCAGACCCAGCGCCTGTCGCGTGGTCGCCTGAACTCCCTGATCGAAGGCAGCGTGGACGGCATGGTGGTCGAGGCGGACGGTGTCGTCCTGCTGGCCAACGCCGCCTTCCTTCGCCTGTGCGATGCGACCGCCGACGCTGTCACCGGCGCTCCGGCAAGTCGCTGGATTGAGGACGCTGACACCCTGACCGGCGGTGAACTGGTGCAGACCCGCCTGACGCCGCGCGATGGCGTCACCATACCGGTCGAAGTGGCGGTGCGGCGCGAAACGGGCGCTGACGGGCGTGTGTTCCGGGTCCTGGCGGTGCGCGACCTGCGCGCGCGTTTGGCGCAGGAACGCCGGATCGCGCACCTGGCCCGCAACGACAGCCTGACCGGCCTGCCCAACCGTGCGTCCTTCCTGGAAAAGCTGAACCGCATGGCGGCGGCGGGCGAGGGCGCGCGCTTCGCCCTGCTGGCCATCGACCTGGACCGGTTCAAGGAGGTGAACGACCTCTATGGCCACGCCGTCGGCGACCGCCTGCTGACCCATGTCGCCGAACAGATGTCCGCCGTGCTGAGGGAGGGCGAGTTCATCGCCCGTCTGGGTGGGGACGAGTTCGTCGCCCTGACCCCGGTCAATGATCGACTGGAAGCGATGGAGGCGGCCGAGCGTCTGCGCGCCGCGATCCAGACCCCGACCCGGGCGGACCACGCCGACCTGCAATGCGGCGCCTCGGTCGGCGTCGCCCTGTGGCCCGACGACGCGCGCGAGGCGTCGGTCCTGATCAACAACGCCGACCTGGCCATGTACCGGGCCAAGGCGGCCCTGGCGACGGACGTCTGTTTCTATGAAGAGGCGATGGACGAGGCGGTGCGCCAGCGTCGCCGCGTCACCCAGGGCTTGCGTGAGGCATTGGATAACGACCGGTTCGAGCTGCACTACCAGCTTCAGGCTTCGGTCGAGACGGGCGAGGTGACGGGCTATGAGGCGCTGTTGCGCTGGCGGCAGCCGGACGGGACCTATATCTCGCCGGTCGACTTCATTCCCATCGCCGAAGACACAGGCATGATCCTGCCGATCGGCGAATGGGTTCTGCGCCGGGCGTGCGAAGAGGCGGCCGGCTGGCCTGAACCGCACCGCGTCGCGGTCAATCTGTCGCCGATTCAGCTGTCGCACGTCGACCTGCCGCGCCTGGTCCATCGCATCCTGCTGGAGACCGGCCTCAAGCCGTCACGGCTGGAGCTGGAGATTACCGAGAGCGCCATGATCTCCGACATGGAGCGCACGACCCATATCCTGCGTCAGCTCAAGGCGCTGGGCGTGTCGGTGGCGATGGACGATTTCGGCACCGGCTATTCGTCGCTGTCGACCCTGCGCGCCTTCCCGTTCGACAAGATCAAGCTGGACCGGTCCTTTATGTCCGAACTGGACGGTAGTCCGCAATCACAGGCCATCATCCGCGCCGTTCTAGCGCTGGGCGAGAGCCTGGCGATTCCGGTCCTGGCCGAGGGTGTCGAGACGCAGGATCAGCTGGACTTCCTGCGCAGCCAGGGCTGTAACGAGGCGCAGGGCTATCTGCTGGGTCGACCCGCGCGCGAGGCGGCCTCGGGCGTCGCCGAAACGCCGCCCGCAAAGGTCCGCGCGGCTTGACTCAATCGGGCTGAATGGCCATAAGCCGCGCCTTCACGTTCCGACCTTCGGGTCCGGCGCGCGACAAATGACGGATGATGCGTGGACCGCCGTTGAGATCGCATTCCCAATCGGGGGGATGCCGGGCCGCATCGTGATGAAGAGTGACATATGTCCAAGCGCCATAGCGCCAAGTACAAACTCGATCGGGTCATGGGTGAAAACCTGTGGGGCCGCGCCAAGTCGCCGGTCAACAAGCGTTCGTATGGCCCCGGCCAGCACGGCCAGCGTCGCAAGTCGAAAGTCTCGGACTTCGGCCTGCAGCTGAAGGCCAAGCAGAAGCTCAAGGGCTACTACGGCAACATCACCGAGAAGCAATTCTCGGCCATCTATGATGAAGCCGGCCGCCGCAAGGGCAACACCTCGGAAAACCTGATCGGCCTGCTGGAATCGCGCCTGGACGCCATCGTCTACCGCGCCAAATTCGTCCCGACCGTCTGGGCCGCCCGCCAGTTCGTCAGCCACGGCCACGTGACCGTCGACGGCAAGAAGGTCGACATCGGTTCGTACCGCGTCAAGCCAGGCCAGGTCGTCGAGATCAAGGAAAAGAGCCGCGCGATGGCTCTGGTTCTGGAAGCCCAGCAATCGTCGGAACGCGATATCCCGGATTACCTGGAAATCGGCGATCGCGGCTTCTCGGTTCGCTACGTCCGCGTGCCGGAACTGGCCGATGTGCCGTTCCCGGTGAAGATGGAGCCGAACCTGGTCGTCGAATACTACTCGTCGTAAGCGCGTAGTTTCGAACCTGGATACAAAGGGCCCCGGATCCGTCCGGGGCCCTTTTCCTTTTCGCCGGTTCCCTCGGATGGCGAATAGGGGCAAGATCAACACGCTGACCGCATGGGGCGGGGAGGCTGGGATGACCCATAGAATCGTCGCGATCGCCGCTGTGGCCATGCTGGTTTCCGGCTGCGCCTGGCTGCGTCCCGATGCGCCGGAACAGGCCCGCGTCCCCACCGACATGCCCGGCCAGCTGGAGCCGATCCACGCCGCCGCCTTCACCAAGGATCTGGCGGTGTTCTGGGTCAGCTCGAACGGCTGCACCGACAAGGACGATCTGCAGCCCGTCATCAGCAATGAGGGCAGGGGCGGGTCGATCATCACCCTGCGCCGCTTGGAAGAAGACCGCTGCGACCGGCCCATGGCCGACGGCGTTGAACTGCAATGGTCGTTCGAGGAACTGGGCCTGAAACCCGGCGCCTCGGTCGCCGTCAACAACCCCTATATGCTGCCGCAGAGCTGACTGCGGGCTCCGCCTCAGCCCCCGCCGTGGATGCGATCATAGGCCGGCCAGGTTTCGGCCGTCGCGCGCCCGTACTGCTTCGGCCACTCCCCCTTCGCGCCCAGCGCCGCCGCCGCATGCAGCGGCCAGTGCGGATCATCCAGCACCGCCCGGGCGACGGCGATCAGGTCCGCCTGGCCTGAGGCCACGATGGCCTCGGCCTGATGCGCGTCATAGATCATGCCCACGGCCATCACCGTCGCCTGGGGAACCGCCGCCTTCATCCCTTCGGCGAAGGACAGCTGATACGACGGCTGGTCGCCCGGAATGGGCGCGCGCGGGACATTGCCGCCGCTGGTCAGGTGCAGATAGTCATAGCCCAGGTCATGCAGCGCCCGGCCGAAGGCCTGAACCTCGTCTGGCGTCACGCCGCCCTCGACCCAGTCTGACCCGTTGAACCGCGCGCCTAGCGCTCGCGTCCGGGGCCAAACGTCGCGCAGGGCCTGCGCCACCCGCAACGGGAACCGCATCCGGTTATCGGCTGACCCGCCATAGGCGTCGGTCCGCAGGTTCGAGATCGGCGACAGGAATTCGCTCAGCAGATAGCCGTGCGCGGCATGCAATTCGACCAGGTCGAACCCCGCGCGCTCCGCCCGCCGTGCGGCGTCGACAAAGGCGTCGATCACCCGCTGCATGCCCGCCTCGTCCAGTTCCGTCGGCGTGTGCCAGTCGTCGCGGAAGGGGATGGCCGAGGGGGCGACGGTTTCCCATGCGCCTTCCTCGGGTTTCATTGCGCGCCCGCCGTCGATCCACGGCGGGGCCGTCGAAGCCTTGCGCCCGGCATGGCCCAGTTGCACGCCGATGGGTGTGTCCGAATAGGTGCGGATGTCACGGATCAGGGCGGCGAAGGCGGCCTCCTGCGCGTCGTTCCACAGGCCGGTGTCGGCCGGGCTGATCCGGCCGGCGGCCTCGACGCCCGTCGCCTCGACGATCAACAGGCCCGCGCCCGACAGCGCCAGTCGGCCCAGATGCTGCGCATGCCACGGCTGGGGCACGCCATCCACGGCCGAGTACTGGCACATGGGTGCGATGACGATCCGGTTGCGCAGGGTCAGCGGACCCACGGCGCGGGGCGAGAACAGAACGGACATGGAGGACTCCGGGGAGGATATCCTTCGCACCTATGTCTGTTGCGGTTTCATTCAAGGCGCAGCTTGCGGATTATTCATGTGCAATCCCGCAAGAGGCTTGGCACTAACGGGACACTGTTTTTCGGGGATCCCATCATGCTTCGTCTCGCTATCGTCATCGCCATCGCCGCTCCGCTGCTGTCGGGCTGCATCATCATCGCCAGCGAAAAGCCGACCACGCGCGTCATCCACACCGCGCCGGCCGAAGCCGCCCAATGATCCGGCCGCTTCTGATCGGCGCCGTCGCCCTGCCGATGCTCGGCGGCTGCGTCATTTATTCGAACGAGGGTGGCGAACGGGTTTCGGTGCGCGTGGCGGACGCCGCGCCGCTGGCCTCTGCAGCCGTGCTGGAGACTGTGCGCGGCGCCGCGTTCGAGGGGCAGCGACTGAATGTTCGCGTCGACTCCAACGGCTGCACCGAGGCCGCCAGCTTCGAAGTTCAGGTGACCGCCGGCGACCCGGCCGACATCACCCTGACGCGGCGTTCGGCGGACCTGTGCAAGGCGCTGGTTCCGGACGGCGTGGTGGTCAGCTGGACCTACGACGAACTGGGTCTGGCCGCCGGTCAGGCCGCCCGGGTGCTGAACCCCGTCAGGCTGTAGGCCCCGCCGCAAACGGTCCCAGCATGTCCGCAGGGATACGGCTGGGGCGCAGCGACTTCGCCTCGACCAGACACCATTCAGAGACGCCCTGGGCGCACAGGCGACCCTCGGCGTCCTCGATCCGGACATAGCGGTTGAAGCGCGGACCCTGCGGGTCTCCGACCCAGGTCCGGGCGGCGATGCCCGTAGCGCCCGGCTCTATGCCGCGCAGATAATCGATCTCGTGGCGCAGGGCGACCCAGGACCATTTCGTCCGCGTCGCCTCGTCAAAGCGCGCGTTCCAGTGCGCTGTACCCACGTCCTGCAGCCAGCCGACATAGACCACATTGTTGACGTGGCCGTTCTCGTCGATGTGCTCGGGCCGGACGTCCAGCGGCACGACGAAGACCTCGCGGTCCTCACGCGGCTGAAGCTGGGCGCGCGCCATGGGGGCTTACGCCTCGCCCAGGGGTACGCCCTCCTCGACCATCAGGGCCTGAAGCTCGCCCGCCTGGAACATCTCGCGCACGATGTCCGAACCGCCGACGAACTCGCCCTTCACATAGAGCTGGGGGATGGTCGGCCAGTCGGTGAAGCTCTTGATGCCCTCACGCAGGGCCTCGTCCTGCAGCACATCCACGCCGACGAAGGACGCGCCCACATGATCCAGGATCTGCACCGCCAGCGACGAGAAGCCACAGCGCGGCGAATCCGGCGTGCCCTTCATGAACAGCACCACGTCATGCTCGGCCAGGGTCTGGGCGATGAAGGCGTGGACGGGGTCGGCGGTCGCTTGATCGGTCACGGAACAGGGCCTTTCGTTCAGCCCGTCAGCTAGGCGTCGCCCCCCGCCCGGTCAAGGGCGACGCGGCCTCACGCCGCGCCCTCAGGCTGCGGCCGTGCCGACGCGGGCCATCTCGATCTGGGCCGCCAGGCCTGGCGGCAGGTCGCGATCAGGCACCAGCGCCAGAGTATTCAGCCGCACATCATCGGCGGCCTTCACCAGCACGCTGGAGACCGAGGGCTCCAGCATCGCATAGGCCAGGCAGATTTCTTCGGCCGTCCAGTTGGGCGTCCGGTTCAGGAAGCCGAACGCGTCCCTGGCCGTCATCGCCGCCGCCTGTTCGGCCGATGGCGCGCGGCGGGTAAAGCCGAACAGGCTCTTCTTCTCGGGCTCGGGCGCCGTTGGGGCGGCCTGCGGCGCAGCGAAGGTGGCGGGCTGATAGCCATAGGCGAAGATGGCCATGTCCTGCTCGCGGGCGGCGCGCATCCGTCCCCGGATCGGCCACTGCGAATTCATGTGATACGGCGTGGCCAGCACGTCGAAGGCGTTGGTCGAGACATAGGTGTCCATCACCTCACCGTCGCCTGACACCCCCAGCAACCTTACCCGCCCATCGGCGCGCAGGGCCTTCAGCGCGTTCAGCGAGGTCTGCGGCAACTCATGCTCGCCCGGCTCGTCCAGCAGCGCCACGTCGATCCAGCCCAGGCCCGAGGCGTGCAGGGTGCGATCGATAGCCGAGGTCATGCCTTCGGCCGAGAAATCGCGCTCCAGCGCCCGACGTCCGTCGCCATTGCCCAGGTTCAGGCTGATGCAGACCAGCCGCCGCTCGACCTGACGCAGCGCCTGACCCACGACCTCCGCCAACACCGGATCGGGCGTTTCCAGACGATAGGCGTTGATGCCCGCCTCCAGCGCCGAAAAGATCAGCTGTCGCGCCGCTTCCGGCCCTTGGGCCAGGGTGTCCGCGCCCAGGCTCAGCGTGACCGACGACACCGCCGCGCCCGATTTTCCGAACGGCCGATAGCGCATCAGCCACCCTCGGCGGGGGCGGATGTCTCCAGCGCCAGGGCGTGCAGTTCGCCGCCCATCTGACCCTTCAGTGCAGCATAGACCAGTTGGTGCTGTTTCACCCGCGACAGACCGGCGAATGCGGTCGAGACGATGCGCGCGCGATAATGATCCCCGTCACCGGCCAGATCCTCGATCGCGATCACCGCGTCGGGAAAGGCGTCGGCCAGATGGGCGCGCAGGGTTTCGACGGGCATCGGCATGGGTCGTTGGGGCTCCGGCTGTTCAGGCTCAGAATGCAGCATAAACCTTAATGAGCGGAAACGGCGATCAGCCGCCCATCGGCCGCTGGAACAGGGTCACCGCCGACCCCTTGTAGGTCGTGTCGGCATAGGTGGCGTATCCGACGCGCCCGGCCAGCCGGATCGACGGCGCGTTGTCCGGTGAGATCATGCAGACCGTGCGCGACGCCTTCAGCGCCGTGTCCGCCCATTGCAGCGCCGCCTGCAAGGCCTCAGCCGCCAGCCCCTGACCCTGGAAGCGCGGCGCCAGGCCCCATCCCAGTTCGGGCGCGTTCAGGGCCGGTTCGACCTCGCGTCGGAAATCCAGCACACCCACGCTGCCGACATAGTCGCCGCTGTCTCTTAGTCGGATGGTCCAGTTGCCGTGACCCAGCGCCGTCCAATGCCCTATGTCACGCAGCAGCCGATACCAGACGTCCTCGGCCGACAGCGCATGCCCCATGATGAAACGGGTGAAATCCGGGTCGGCCCACAGGGCGCACAGCTCTTCGAAATCGCCCACGGCTTTCGGCATCAGAATCAGGCGTTCGGTGGTCAGGATCGGTCCGGCGGTCACATCAGTCCCAGTTGCTTGAAGCTGGCCACGCCTTCGCGGCCGACGATCAGGTGGTCGTGAACGGCGATGCTCAGCGACTGCGCCGCCTCGATCACCTGGCGGGTCATGTCGATGTCGGCTCGACTGGGCGTCGGGTCGCCCGACGGATGGTTGTGCACGATGATCATGGCGCTAGCCGACAGCTCCAGCGCCCGGCGCACCACTTCGCGTGGATAGACGGGCGCATGGTCGACCGTGCCCCGGTTCTGGATCTCGTCCAGGATCAACTGGTTCTTCTTGTCCAGATACAGCACCCGGAACTGCTCGCGCGGTTCATGCTGCAGCGACAGCCGCACATAGGCCAGCAGCGCCGTCCAGGACGAGATGACGGTGCGCCGGTTGGCCTCTTCCTTGGTCACCCGCCGCGCGACTTCATGCAGGGCGGCGATATCCAGCGCCGTCTCGGCCCCGACGCCTTTCGAGCGCCCGCGCGAATCCTCGGCGCGAACGGTCATCAGATCCTCGACCGAGGCGGCCAGAACCGCCGCCAGCGATCCGAACCGGCCCAGCAGCGCCTTGGCGATCGGTTTTACGTCACCCTGCGGCTGGCTGCGGAACAGGAACAGCTCCAGCAACTCATAGTCCGGCAGGTGATGGATGCCCGCGCCGCGTGCGCGGTCACGCAGCCGTTCGCGGTGACCGGCATGATGCGGCTTCGTCGGCTTGGCCGGCGTGTCGGGCGGTTGATCGATCATGCGCCTCCCCAGGGAAGCGCAGCCTATCCTAGAATTGCGGGCGGAACAGGCCCTGCGGCGAGGCGGTGAAGATTTCGATCCCGTCCTCGGTCACGCCGATGCTGTGCTCGCACTGGGCCGACAGCGACTTGTCGCGGGTCACGGCGGTCCAGCCGTCCGACAGCACCTTCACCGCCGGCTTGCCCAGGTTCACCATTGGCTCGACGGTGAAGAACATGCCCGGCTTCAGCACCGCGCCTTCGCCCCGGCGGCCATAGTGCAGGACGTTGGGGCTGTCGTGGAAGACTCGCCCGATGCCATGGCCGCAGAAGTCGCGCACCACGCTCATCCGCTGCGCCTCGACATACTGCTGGATGGCCCAGCCGATGTCGCCGAATGTATTGCCCGGCTTGATCTGGGCCAGGCCCTTCTCCAGCGACTCATAGGTCACGTCGATCAGCTTTTTGGCCCGGGCGTTGACGTTCCCGACCGCGTACATGCGGCTGGAATCGCCGTGCCAGCCATCGACGATGACGGTGTGGTCGATGTTGACGATGTCGCCGTCCTTCAGAACCTTGTCGCCCGGAATGCCGTGGCAGACGACGTGGTTGATCGAGGTGCAGATCGTCCTGGTATAGCCCTTGTACCCCAGGCAGGCGGGGACGGCGCCGTTGTCCAGGGTGAACTCCCGGATCAGGTCGTCCAGCTCGCCGGTGGTCACACCCGGCTGGACGTGCGGCGTGATCATGTCCAGCGCCTCGGCCACCAGACGGCCCGCCTTGCGCATACCCTCGAAGCCTTCGGCGTCGTGGATGCGGATGGCGTTCGACCGGGTGAAGGTGTCGGTGTCCAGCTCGGGGGTCTCGTACATATCGGTCCAGGGGCAGGGGAGGCGGGGCGAAAACGGCCCGCGCCGTCAGATGGCCATTGTAGCACGGAACCTCAAGCCCGGTCGAACCGGCGGGTCAGCGCGCCTTCACATCCACCCGCAACTGATAGATGCCCGGTCCGGTGCGCTCGAAATTGGCCCGGTAGCTGGCGCCCCACTGATAATCCTGACGCGGGGTCAGCGGCTGGCTGACCATCATCGGACGGCCGTTATGGCGCGCGGTGATCTCGTAGATCTGGGGGCGCAGGCCGGTGACGACATAGCCTTCGCCGGTGTTGCGCAGGCGGCGCGTGATGGTCTCGCCGCCGGCGACGGGCCGCAGGGTCAGCTCCACCTCGGCCAGATCGGTGTAGTCGCCGATGGCGGAGGTGACCAACACCATGGCGCCCGTTCCATAGGCGTTGTCCTCGGTCTGCTCGGTGAATTTGACCGAGAAGTTCCGCACCGCGCCGACATTGCCCGCGAACGGCGCGTCGTCATTCGGCGTCAGGTCCATCATCATCGAGCCGTTGGCCGTGCTCACCCGCGCCTTCGCATAAACGGTCCAGGTGCCCAGCCGGTCGGCGACGTGGATGCTGTACCGGCCGTTGGCGTCGGTGCGGGCGCTGCGCGAATAGCTGACGTAATAGGTGCTCTGCCCATACTGGGCGGTGATCTGCGCGCCCGCGACAGGACGTCCCGCCTCGTCCAGAACCCGGCCGGTCACATAACCTGCGCGAACGGACTGGTAGGCCGACGCTTTGCCATGAACAGCCGTCACGACCATGGCGCAAACAAACGCCGCGAGGGCGAGGATCAGAATTCTGGGGGACATGTCTGGGGGCTCCGGGTCTTTACCGACGCGCAGACATGACGTCGGAACATCAGCCCCGCGCGGCGTTTGCGACGAAGGGCCGCCCGGCTGCGGCGAAGCGCCCCTGATCCTTGCGGCGACGAAGGCGTCGACACATATCCGCCACAGCCGGGTCTGATTTCAGACAGCGGGCGCCGCCGTCGGCAACCCTCTGGCTTGATGCACTTTCCCGCATCCCAAGACGACTTCCTCCCCCTACGTCGCGTCGCTGTTCGGCGAGCGACGGTCGATAAGTGAACGTTGATTATGTACCAAGTCCTCCCCCGATCCAGCCGCGTCCTTCTGGCCGGTATTCTGATGGCCTCCGTGGCCGCTCCGGCTTTCGCCGGCTCGTTTTATCTTCAGGAACAGTCGGTGCGCGGCGCGGGCCGCGCCTATTCGGGCGAGACCGCTGATCGCGGCGTCTCCTCGCTGTGGTGGAACCCGGCTTCGATCGCGCGCAGCGGCCGTGAGCTGTACTTCGGCGCTCATGGGCTGAAGATCGACTCCAACGTCGACAACGCCGGCTCGACCATCACCTATGCCAACGGCGCCGTCGTCCCGGTCCAGGGCCAGGACCACAACATCGACCCGATCGAGAGCGGCCTGGCGCCCAATTTCGCCTTCGCCACGCCCATCGGCGACCGGTTCGCCGTCGGCCTGTCACTGGCCGCGCCGTATAATTTCACGACCAAATATCAGCCGACCAGTTTCGCCCGCTACGACGCCCTGACGTCCGAGCTGCGCACCGTCGACGCCGGCGTGACTGTCGCCATGCGCGTCACCGACTGGCTGGATGTCGGCGCCGGTTTCAACGGGCAGTATGTGAAGGCCAAGCTGACCTCGGCCATGCCGGGCGTATCGCCCCTGCTGCCGGACGGCTCGTCCTCGCTGGAAGGCGACGGCTGGGACTATGGCTGGAACGTCGGCGCCCAGGCGCACACCGGTCGCTGGGATTTCGGCCTCAGCTACCGGTCGGAAATCGCGCATGAGCTGGACGGCGACGTGAACGTCGTCCTGACCGGTCCGCTGGCGCCCAACAGTGTCTCGTCGTCCGGCGTCGCCAGCTTCAACACCCCGTGGTTCGCCTCGGCCTCGGTCCGTTATGCGGCCACCGACCGCCTGACCCTGAACGCCCAGGTCAACCGCATCGGCTGGAGCGAGTTTCAGGCCATCACCGTCGACTATCCCGGCGGCGGCGACGTGATCCATCAGAGCTACAAGGACGTGACCACCGGCGCGATCGGCGCCGACTATGCGGTCAATGACAAGCTGACCCTGCGCGCCGGCGTCGGCTATGATCCGACTCCGACGCAGGACGCGCTGCGCACGGCGCGCATCCCCGACGCGGACCGCTGGCTGTTCTCGGTCGGCGGCTCGGCCGAAGTGCGCGAGGGCGTTACCGTCGATGCGGGCCTGACCTATATCGCCTTCAGCGACAGCGACATCCACGACGACCGCACCTTCTACGCCGGCACGCCCGTCGAGACGGTGTCGAACCTGCGTGGCACGGCCGAAGGTTCGGGCGTGGTCGCCTCGATCGGCGCGCGCTGGGCCTTCTGATCCCCAGCGACAGCCTGACATGAAAACGGCGGCTCCCTTGCGGGAGCCGCCGTTACTTTTGGTCGCTCAGGCGGCGTATCAGCCCTGCGGCGCATAGCCCTTGCCGCCGTTCGACGGGCGACGACGCGGGCGGCGCTTCATCTCGCCGACCGGCTTGGCCTCGGCCGACGGCGCGGCGCGAACCGACGAACGGGCGCGATCACCCGACATCGGATCATAGACCGCCGCCGGACGATCCGCGTGGTGCGTCCGGTCGCGCTGGGCGCCACCCTTGCGCTGGCGATGGGGCTGGCCGCCACCCTCCGGCTTGACGCCGTCGCGGTGCGGGTTGCGGTTGCGGCCGCGGCCCTCGCCCTGGGGACGACCTTCGCGTTCGGGCAGGGTGGCCTTCTTGTTGACGCCGGCCGCCATGATCGAAGCGTCCAACTGGCCCAGCGCCTTGTCGTTACGGCGGTCGATGGCCGGGATTTTCTGGCGCGTGACCTTCTCGATGTCCTTCAGCAGCTTCATCTCGTCGCCGGCGACGAAGCTGATGGCGGTGCCATCCTTGCCCGCGCGGGCCGTCCGGCCGATGCGGTGGACATAGGCTTCGGGCACATAGGGCAGCTCGAAATTCACGACGTGGGTGACCTTGTCCACGTCGATGCCGCGGGCGGCGATGTCGGTGGCGACCAGCACGCGCAGCTTGCCGTTCTTGAAGGCCTCCAGAGCGCGTTCACGCTGCGGCTGGCTCTTGTTGCCGTGGATGGCGCCGGCCTCGACGCCGCCGGCTTCCAGATAGGCCGCGACCTTGTCGGCGCCGTGTTTGGTCTTGGTGAAGACCAGGCAGCGCGTATAGGCCGGATCGCTGAACAGCTCGGTCAGCAGGGCGCGCTTGCGGCCCTGTTCGACGTGGATCACCGACTGCTTGATACGCTCGACCGTGGTGGCCTGCGGCGTGACCTGGACCTTGACCGGGTCCTTCAGCAGTTCGCCCGCCAGCTTGCCGATCTCGGACGGCATGGTGGCCGAGAAGAACAGGTTCTGGCGCTTGGCCGGAATGCGGCTGACGATCTGGCGGATCGGCTTGATGAAGCCCAGGTCCAGCATCTGGTCGGCCTCGTCCAGGACGAAGATTTCCGTCGACGACAGGTCCAGCGTCTTCTGCTGCAGGTGGTCCAGCAGGCGGCCGGGGGCGGCGACTAGGACATCCAGGCCCTGTTGCAGCGCGCGTTCCTGCGGGCCGTACTTCACGCCGCCGAAGATCACGGCGACGCGGAAGCCCAGATGGGCGCCGTATTGCTTGAAGCTGTCGGCGATCTGGGTCGCCAGTTCGCGCGTCGGCGACAGGATCAGGGCGCGCGTGGTGCGCGGCTTGGGCGCGATACGGTTCTCGGCCAGACGATGCAGGATCGGCAGGGCGAAGGCTGCGGTCTTGCCGGTGCCGGTCTGGGCGATGCCCAGCAGGTCCTTGCCCAGCATGACGTCGGGGATGGCCTTGGCCTGAATCGGCGTCGGATTGACGTAGCCGGTCGTTGCCAGAGCCTGAAGGAGAGCCTTGTTCAGGCCCATGGATTCAAAGGTGTTGCTCACGGAGAGTCTTTCACATGCGACGAAGCGCAGTCCCTGCATGCGTCGGATCGGGAAGGCGAAAGCCTTCTGACCGCACGCCACAAGAGAGACGCCTCGCCAGTCCCGATGGGGCCTCAGATGAAGCCTTCGGGGTGGATCGGGCGCCGCCCCGCGTGTCCAGGCAGCGAATGAATTCTTGAGTAGCCGGCGACCGTGCCCAGTCAGGTCTTCGTATCAGCAGAAGACCCACACGCGCTGGAGGCGCCGGAGATCGCGATTGTGCGATGCAGCGCAGATGGGCCTCAACTACGGCCAAGTCAAGGCTGAGGCGCTCGAAGGCGCCTTCAGCCCAGCAGTCCCGCCGCCAGATTGACGGTCAACGCCAGGATCACGGTATTGAAAACAAAGGCGATCAGGCTTTGCAGGGTCGAGACTTGCCGCAACCGTCTGTCGGAGATCTGGATATCCGCGGTCTGGTTGGCGACGCCGATGATCAGGGCGAAATGCAGGAAGTCCCAATAGTCGGGCTCGTCCTCCCCCGGAAAGATCAGGCCGCCGCGCTCGGCCCGGTCATCGTCGGTGGGGCCGTAAAAGCCGTGAGCGTAATGCAGCGCAAAAATGACGTGGACGAAGGCCCAGGACAGGGCGACCGTCAGTAGGGGAGCCGTCACGGTTTCGACCGAGCCATGCCGCCCGCCGACTGCCTCGGCCAGCACAACCGCCACGCTGGCGGCCGCCGCCACGACGCTCAGCGGCATGACCCAGCCGCCCGCCTGATCCAGGGCGGCGGCGCGGCGACGGATCGCCTCGGCCGAACGGGCCCGCGCCATCCGCGACAGGGTCAGCACCAGGAACAGCGCCACCCCCGCGTCCCACCCCAGCGCCGCACGGGTCGCTCCATCCCACGGGACCGGCGCGAAAAGGCCCACACCCAGTCCGACCATCGCCGAGACGACCAGTGGGCCATGCAGTCGAAAGAAGCCATGCGGGGCGGACGGCGTGCTCATGACCGTCAGTCTGATCCCACTTGGGAAGAGACGAAAGGGCCACGCTTTTCCCTCGACTTCCGTGACGTCATCACGGAATGTTACAGCCGCGTCCGCCTCCCTGCGGACGGGGGACGGATGCCATGAGCGGATACGAAGCGCGGGCGGGCCTGCAGGTCGCCTCGGAACTGATCACCCTGATTGAGGGCGAGGCGCTTCCGCCGCTGGGGATCGAACCGGCCGCCTTCTGGGCCGGGGTCGCCGCCGTCTTCGCCCGCTTCGCGCCGCTGAACCGCGACCTGCTGGCGCGGCGTGATGATCTGCAGGCCCGGATCGACGCCTGGCACGCCGAGCGACGGGGGCGTCCCTATGATGTCGCGGCGTCCGAGGCCTTCCTGCGCAACATCGGCTATCTGGTCGACGAACCGGCGCCGTTCGCGGTCGGCACGACCCGCGTCGATCCCGAGATCGCGACCTTGGCCGGGCCGCAACTGGTGGTGCCGGTGCTGAACGCCCGCTTCCTGCTGAACGCCGCCAATTCGCGCTGGGGCAGCCTGTATGACGCCCTGTACGGCACGGACGCGCTGTCGCCTCCCGATCCGACGCATCGCGGTTATGATCCCGCGCGCGGCGCTCAGGTCATCGCCTACGCCAGGGCGTTTCTGGATCAGGCGGCGCCGCTGGCGACCGGCTCGCACGAGGCCGTCACGGCCTATCGCATCGAAGGCGACGCCCTGGTCCCGGCGCTAAAGGACCCTTCGCAACTGATCGGCTGGATCGGCCCGGCCCAGTCGCCGTCGTCCGTCCTGCTGAAGCATAACGGCCTGCATCTGGAGCTGGTGATCGACCGCGCCCATCCAATCGGTGCGACAGACCCGGCCGGGCTGGCCGACGTGGTTCTGGAATCCGCCCTGACGACCATCGTCGATCTGGAGGACTCGGTCGCGGCCGTGGACGCGCAGGACAAGGCCGCGGCCTATCGCAACTGGCTGGGCCTGATGCGCGGCGACCTGTCGGCGCAGTTCCAGAAGGGCGGTCAGACCCTGACCCGCGCGCTGGAGGCGGATCGTCGCTGGACGGCGCCAGAGAGTGGATCAGGGGCGGGGGAGCCGGTCCTGCCCGGCCGCAGCCTGCTGTTCGTGCGCAACGTCGGCCATCTGATGACCACCCCAGCCGTGCTGCTGGCCGACGGGGCCGAGGCGCCCGAGGGCATGCTGGACGCCATCGTCACCAGCCTGATCGGTCTGTTCGACCTGCGGGGTCTGAGCGCCCATCGCAACAGCCGCGAAGGCTCGATCTACATCGTGAAGCCCAAGATGCACGGGCCGGACGAGGCCGCCTTCACCAACGCCCTGTTCGACGCGGTCGAGGATCTGCTGTCCCTGCCGCGTCACACGATCAAGGTCGGGGTGATGGACGAGGAGCGCCGCACCAGCGCCAATCTGGCCGCCTGCATCCACGCGGTGCGTGACCGCATCGTGTTCATCAACACCGGCTTCCTGGACCGCACGGGGGACGAGATTCACACCGCCATGCAGGCGGGCCCGGTGGTGCGCAAGGCGGACGTGAAGACCAGCGACTGGATCGCCGCCTATGAGGCGCGCAACGTCGCCATCGGCTTGTCTTGCGGCCTGTCGGGTCGGGCCCAGATCGGCAAGGGCATGTGGGCGGCGCCCGACCGCATGGCCGACATGCTGGCGCAGAAGGCGGCCCACCCCCGGACCGGCGCCAACACCGCCTGGGTCCCCAGCCCGACCGCCGCGACCCTGCATGCGCTGCACTATCATCAGGTCGACGTCTTCGCCGTGCGCGAACAGGTGGCGAAGCAGCCGACGCCGGGTCTGACGCCGCTGCTGACCCCGCCGCTCGCCGATGGTCGCAACTGGTCGGAACAGGAGATCGCCGACGAACTGGACAACAACGCCCAGGGTATTCTGGGCTACGTCGTGCGCTGGATCGATCAGGGCGTTGGCTGTTCCAAGGTGCCGGACATCCACGACATCGGCCTGATGGAGGACCGGGCGACGCTGCGCATCTCGGCCCAGCACATGGCCAACTGGTTGCTGCACGGCGTCTGCACCGGGGTTCAGGTCGAGGCGGCCCTGCTGCGCATGGCGGCCAGGGTGGACGCCCAGAACGCGGGCGACCCGCTGTACCGCCCCATGGCGACCGCCCCCAACGACAGCCTGGCCTTCCAGGCCGCGCGGGCGCTGGTGTTCCAGGGCGTCGAACAGCCGAACGGCTATACCGAGCCGCTGCTGCACGCCTTCCGCCGTCGCGTTAAGGGGACCTGACCGATCGGTAACTTGCCCCGGCGCCGCCTGACCCCCTAACGTCTTCACGTCTGCAAACGGGGATCGGGCATGCTCAGCATCAATCAACTGACTCACGTCTACGCCAACGGCACCAAGGCGCTGGACGATGTCAGTCTGGAGATCCCCACTGGCATGTTCGGCCTGCTGGGTCCCAACGGCGCGGGCAAGTCGACGCTGATGCGCTCGATCGCCACGCTGCAGACCCCGACCTCTGGCGCCATCCGCTTCGGCGACATCGACGTGATCCGCGAGCCCGAGAAGCTGCGCCGCACCCTCGGCTATCTGCCCCAGGATTTCGGCGTCTATCCGCGCGTCTCGGCCTACGACATGCTGGACCACATGGCCGTGCTGAAGGGCGTCGCCTCGGGCAAGGAGCGCAAGGACACGGTCGAGAGCCTGCTGAACCAGGTCAATCTGTGGAGCGTGCGCAAGAAGGCCCTGGCCGGTTTCTCGGGCGGCATGCGCCAGCGCTTCGGCATCGCCCAGGCCCTGATCGGCAATCCCCGCCTGATCATCGTCGACGAGCCGACCGCCGGCCTCGACCCGGAAGAGCGCAACCGCTTCCTGAACCTGCTGGCCGAGATCGGCGAGAACGTGGTGGTCATCCTGTCCACCCACATCGTCGAGGACGTGGCCGACCTGTGCCCGCGCATGGCCGTGCTGGCCGGCGGCAAGATCCAGCTGGAAGGCGCGCCCGCCGACCTGATGCAGCGCCTGGACGGCCGCGTCTGGAAAAAGACCATCGACAAGGAGGCGCTGGACGATCACCGCGCCCGGCACGAGGTCATCTCCACCCGACTGTTCGCGGGCCGCACCGTGATCCACGTTCTGGCCGACAAGCGCCCGGGCGACGGGTTCGAGCCGGTCTCGGGCGGACTGGAAGACGTTTATTTCTCGACCCTCAGCGCCTCGCGCCGCGTCGCCGCCTGAGGTCCGCATCATGTTTGGAAAAGTCGCGGCCTTCGAGCTCCGCTATCAACTGCGCCAGCCCGCCTTCTGGGTGATCTTCTGCCTGTTCGCTCTGCTAGGCTTCGGCCTGGTGGCCAGCGAGAACGTGTCCCTGGGCACGGGCGGAAACGTGCACAAGAACGCGCCTTTCGCGCTGGTTCAGGCGCACGCCGTCTTCAACATCTTCTATATGCTGGCGACCACGGCCATCGTGGCTAACGTCGTCGCGCGTGACGCCACGACCGGCTTCGGCCCCATGATCCAGACAACCCGGATCAGCAAGGGCGCCTATCTGTACGGCCGCTTCTTCGGCGCCTTCGCCGCGGTGGCCCTCAGCTTCCTCAGCATCAGCCTGGGCATACTGCTGGGCACGCTGATGCCGTGGGTGGACCCCGAGACCCTGGGCGCCTTCCGGCCCGGCGACTACGCCTATGCCTATCTGGTGATGGGCCTGCCGGGTCTGTTCCTGACCTCGGCCATCTTCTTCGCCCTGGCGACCGTGACGCGATCGATGATGGCGACCTATGTCGGCGTGGTCGCGGTCTTCATCCTGTATCTGGTGACCACCAGCGTCTTCGGTCCCAAGCCCGAGCTGGAGACCATCATGGCCTGGGCCGAGCCGTTCGGCATCGGCGCCTATGAACTGGTCAGCCGCTACTGGACCGCCGCCGAGCGCAACACCCTGAATGTACCCCTCGAGGGCGTGTTGCTGTGGAACCGTTTGATCTGGATCGCCGTCGGCGCTTTGTTCCTGGCCGCCGCCTATGCCTTCTATCGTCCCGCCGCCCGGGGTGCGAAACTGAAAAAGGCCGACCGCCTGCGCGCCCTGGCTGACAAGGAAGCGGTCGCCCCCACGCCGTCCGGCCCGCTGCCGACGCCCAGCTATGGCTTCCGTTCGGGCTGGGCCCAACTGATGAAGCGCACCGGCTTCGAAATGGCCCTGGTGTTCAAAAGCCCGGCCTATCTGGTCCTGCTGCTGATGGGCTTCGCCTTCTCCATCGCCGCCCTGGCCTTCAGCGGCGAGATGTATGGCGCACCGATCCTGCTGGTCACCCGCGTGGTGATCGAGACGCTCAGCGGCTCCTTCGCTCTCGTGGTCATCATCATCGCCATCTACTATGCGGGCGAGCTCGTCTGGCGGGACCGCGACCGCAAGATGCACGAGATCATCGACGCCTCGCCGACGCCGGACTGGACCTTCCTGGTTCCGAAGACGCTGGCCCTGATCGCGGTTCTGGCCTCGACCCTGCTGGCGGCTGTCGTGGCCGGGGTCATCGTCCAGACCTTCAAGGGCTACACGACCTATGAACTGGGCCACTATCTGGCCTGGTACGTCTGGCCCCAGGCGATCAGCTTCAGCCTGCTGGCCGTGCTGGCGATCGTGGTCCAGTCGTTGTCGCCGAACAAGTTCGTCGGCTGGGCGATCATGGTCGTCTATCTGATCGGCACGATCGTGCTGACCAATCTCGGCTTCGACCATCTGCTCTATCGCTATGGCGCGACGCCCGCCGTGCCCTTGTCGGACATGAACGGCACGGGCGATTTCGCGACTTTCGAGGCCTGGCTGTCAGCCTACTGGGCCGCCTTCGCGGTTTTGCTGCTGGTGGGCGCCTTCGCCCTGTGGCGGCGCGGGACCGAGACCCGGCTCAAGCCCCGACTGATGCGCGCGCCCCTGCGTCTGAAGGGACCGGCGGGCCTGATCGGCGGTGTCGCCCTGGCGGCCTTCATCGGCCTGGGCGCCTTCGCCTATCTGAACACCAACGTCTGGAACGAGTATCGCAGCCGCGACGATATCGAGCTGTTGCAGGCCGATCTGGAAAAGACCCTGCTGCGCTATGAGGACACGCCCCAGCCGGCGGTCGTCTCGGTCAAGCTGGACCTGGATCTGCATCCGCACGACCCGCGTCTGGTCACCAAGGGGTCCTATCTCATCGAGAACAAGACCGCCCAGCCGCAGACCGAAATCCACCTGCGCTGGAACGACGATCTCGAGATGACGCGGCTGGACGTCCCGGGCGCGCGTATCGCCCGCGAGTGGCCTGAGTTCCGCTATCGCATCTATCGTTTCGACCGGCCCCTGCTGCCGGGCGAGCGCCGCACCATCACCTTCGAGACAGTGCTGGCGCAGCGTGGTTTCAAGAACAGCGGCAACACCACCCGGCTGGTCGACAACGGGACCTTCGTCAACAACGGCGAGTTCGCCCCCTCTATCGGCATGAGCCGCGACGGCCTGCTGCAGGACCGCACCAAGCGCCGCAAGCACGGCCTGCCGGCCGAGCTGCGCATGGCCAAGCTGGAGGATGCGTCGGCCCAGGCGAAAAACTACGTCGGGGTCGATTGGGTCAACGCGGACATCACCGTCATCACCGATGCGGACCAGACGCCCATCGCCCCCGGCTACAAGGTGTCGGACCAGACGAAGGACGGCCGTCGCACGGCCCGCTTCGTCACCGAGGCGCCGATCCTGCATTTCTTCTCGGTGCAGTCGGCCCGCTATGAGGTGCTGGAACAGGCGCACAACGGCGTCCAGCTGGCCGTCTATCACGACGCGGCCCACGCCCGGAACGCGCCGCGCATGATCAAGGCGATGCAGACGGCGCTGGACTATTACCAGACCGCCTTTGGTCCCTATCAGTTCCGGCAGGCGCGGATCATCGAGTTCCCGGCCTATGCCAGCTTCGCCCAGGCCTTCGCCAACACCATGCCGTACTCCGAGGGGTTGGGCTTCATCGCCGACTTCTCGAACCCGGAAAAGATCGACTACGTCACCTACATCACAGCTCACGAAGTGGGCCACCAGTGGTGGGCTCACCAGGTGATCGGGGCGGACATGCAGGGCGCGACCGTCCTGTCCGAAACCCTGGCCCAGTATTCGGCCCTGATGGTGATGGAAAAGACCTACGGCGCCGACCAGATCCGCCGCTTCCTGAAGTACGAACTGGATCGCTACCTGCGCTCGCGCAGCGGCGAAACGATCGAGGAACTGCCGCTCGAACGGGTCGAGAACCAGCAGTATATCCACTACCAGAAGGGCGGCCTGGTCATGTACCTGCTGCGCGACCAGATCGGCGAGGATGCGGTCAACCGCGCCCTGCGCCGGGTGATCCAGCAGTACGCCTTCAAATCGGCGCCTTATCCGCGCTCGCTGGACCTCGTCGCCGCCCTGCGGGCAGAGGCCCCGGCCGACAAACAGGCCCTGATCACCGACCTGTTCGAGAAGATCACCCTGTATGATGTGAAGACAAAGTCGGCCACGGCCACCAAACGCGCCGACGGCCGCTGGGACGTTACGGTCACGGTTGAGGCGCGCAAGCTGTATGCCGACGGCCAGGGCGTCGAGACGCCGGCGCCGCTGGCCGAAACCTTCGACGTCGGCCTGTTCACCGCCGAGCCGGGCAAGCGCGCCTTCGACCGTGCCGATGTGGTCGCCCTGGACCATCGCCCCCTGCGCAGCGGCACCCAGACCTTCCGCTTCGTCACGACCAAAAAGCCCGCCTTCGCCGGCGTCGATCCCTACAACAAATGGATCGACCGCAACTCCGACGACAACGTCGTCAAGGTGGACTGAGGTCTGAATCTCCTCCCCGGAGACGGGGAGGAGAACGACTCGCCTTCACCCGCGTTCTTCCGCCGTTACGGGAGACGAAACATGGCTGCGCGACCCACATGGCAAGGGCATCTGAAGCTGTCGCTGGTGACCTGTCCGGTCGCCCTCTACACGGCGACGACGCGGGCCAACGACATCAGCTTCCACCTGATCAATCCCGAGACCAACAACCGCATCCGCATGATCACCACCGACCCCGACACCGGGCCGGTCGAGCGGTCCGATCTGGTCAAGGGCTATGAGGTGTCCAAGGACGAATACGTCCTGTTCGACGACGCCGACTTCGACAAGGTCAGGGTCGAAAGCACCCGCACCATCTCGATCGACAAGTTCGTGGACGAAAAAGACATCGACCGTCTGTATTGGGACGATCCCTTCTACGTCGTGCCGGAAAAGGGCGTCGGGGCCGAGGCCTTCGCCGTCATCCGCGAGGCGATGAAGAAGGCGGGCAAGATCGCCCTGGGCCAGCTGGTCCTGCGCGGCAAGGAGCGTCAGCTGGCGCTCGAGGTTCGGGGCAAGGGGCTGGTCGCCTACACCCTGCGCGCTAACGAAGAAGTGCGCGACGCCGACGACTTCTTCGACGACATCCCGGTGGTGAAGGCCGACAAGGACATGGTCGAGATCGCCGCCCGCATCATCGGCCAGAAGGAAGGCGACTTCGACCCCGCCGACTTCCGCGACACCTATGACGAGGCCCTGCGCGAAATGATCAAGGCCAAGCAGAAGGGTCAGAAGATCGTCGCCGCCCCCGAACCCGACGATACCAACGTCATCGACCTGATGGAGGCGTTGCGCGCCAGCCTGAAGGGCTCGGCCTCACCCCGCCGCGCGCCCGCCCCACGCAAGACGGCGGCCAAGGCCCCCGCGAAAAAGGCGGCCCCGCGCAAGAAGGCGGGCTAGCGCTTCTTGCCCAGTTCGGCGGCGATATCCTTGGTCATGCGGCCGACCTTGCGGTGGGCGGCGGTGATCTGGTCGCGTGTCACGCCCCAGCGCTTCATCCAGTATTCGACCGCCTGACGCTCGGACAGGTCCAGCCGGTCCTTGTCGATAAAGCCGCGCTTGTCCTTCAAGCCCGCCATGGGGTCGTCCTTCGCTGTTCGGAGGCAGGGTAGCACACATCAAGCGCGCGGCTCTCAAAGCCGTCATCCTCGGGTCAAGCTCGAGGATGACGGCGCGAAGATGAGATGGCTGAGCTGATCACCACAGCCCCATCTTCTTCAGCGCCGGCTTCAGCGGCGCGGCCGAGGCGTGGAAGTTCTTCCACGGATCCGCCTTCTTCAGCAGGGCTTCGGCCGTCCGCAGATTGAACGTCTTCGGGTCCAGCCCCGTCTTCACCTGGCTCCACGCCAGCGGAAACGCGATCCCGGCGCCCGGCCGTGCGCGCGGCGACCACGGCGCGACCGCCGTCGCCATCCGGCCGTTGCGCAGATAGTCCAGGAAGATCTTCCCGCCCCGCGCCTTCTTGGCCAGGGTGGTGGTGAAGCGGTCGGGCTGGTCCGTCTTCATCGCCTCGCTGACCGCTCTGGCGAAGGCCTTGGCCTGGTCCCATTCGACCCGGCTGCGGGCGTCCGCCTTGATCGGCACGACGACGTGCAGCCCCTTGCCCCCGGTCGTCTTGACGAAGGGCGTCAGACCCAGCGCCTCCAGCCGGGGCTTCAGCTGTTTCGCCGCCGCGATCACATCGTCGAAATCCAGCCCTTCGTCGGGGTCCAGGTCAAAGGTGATCTGGTCCGGCGTCTCCGGATCGCCCGGCCTGGCGCCCCAGGGATGCAGCTCCAGCCCGCCCGACTGGCCGATGGCCACCAGACCGCCGACGTCCGTCACGCCGACATAGGGTTTGCGCTCCTTCACATCGATGAGTTTCAGGCGCGGATTGTGGCCCGGCATGGCGTGGCGCTGAAAGAATTTCTCGCCCTCGATCCCGTCCGGCGCGCGGATGATCGACACCGGCCGGTCGGCGACATGGGGCAGGAGGCGCTCGGCCGCCATCTCGTAATAGCGGGCCAGCTCGCCCTTGGTGATCGGCGGATTGCCGTCATGCGCGGGCCACAGCACCTTGTTGGGGTTCGAGATCGTCACCCCCGCCACGACCAGCTTGCCTTTCGCCGCCTTGAGCGCGCCTGCCGCGGCGGGCGCCGAGGCAGGCGGCTGCGGTTCGGCCGTCACCTCGTCCGCCGGCTTGTCCTCGCGCAGACCCTTGTAGGCCGCCTGCCGGACCGAGCCGGTGTCGGTGATGCCCGCGTGTTCGATCTCGGCCACCAGCACCGGTTTCAGCCAGTGGATGTCCTTGCCGCCTTTCGGCGCGCCCTTGCCGGTGAAGGGGCTCTTTGTCGCCGCCTCGCGTTTCAGCGCGGGCAGCAGGGTCTTGCTCAACACCGCCGAAAAACCGGTGCCGACCCGGCCCATGTAGCGCAGGCCGTCCTCGTCCCGCACGCCGACCAACAGCGACCGCAGTCGCGCCCCGCCCTCGGACGACCAGCCGCCGATCACCACCTCGTCCCGACCCCGGCATTTGGACTTCAGCCATGACGCGGTCCGACCCGAGCGATAGGGATCGTCCAGCTTCTTGGAGATGACGCCTTCCAGATCCATCCGACAGGCGCTCAGCAGCACCGCCTCGCCGGAGCTGGCGAAATGATCGACGAAGCGCAGGTTCGGCCCCGCCTTGCCGACCCGGTCGACATAGGCCTGCAATCGCGCCTTGCGGTGCGACAGCGCCTTGGGACGCAGATCCTCGTCCCCCTCGAACAGCAGGTCGAAGGCGAAATAGATCAGCTCGTCGGTCTTCCCCTCCGAGATCGCCGCCTGCAGGGCCGAGAAATGCGGCATGTGATCGTCATCCAGCGCGCACAGCTCGCCGTCGATCACTCCGTCGGGCCAGGTCGCCGCCTGTTTCGCCAGCGCCGGAAACCGGTCGGTCCAATCCAGTCCGTTGCGCGTCCGCAGCACCGCCTTGCCCCCTGCGACCGAGACCTGGATGCGATAGCCGTCGAACTTGATCTCATGCACCCAGCCCGCGCCCGGCGGCGGATGATCCACCACCTTGGCGAACTGGATGGGCACGAAGGCGCGCGGCCTGGCGGATTTCGACGCCGCCGCCTTACTTACCTTCGGCTTGGGCGGCGCCTTGCGCCCCGTCGCTTTGGACGATGTCCACTGGGCTTTGCCGTCCGCGATCTCGGCCAGGCTGCGACCCGTCGTGACCGAGGCGTCGATCTCGGCCAGGGCGTCGCCCTCGCCCGCCACGGCGTGCTCGTCCTTCTCCTTGATCAGCAGCCAGTTGGCCCGCTTGGAGGGTTTGCCGCGGTCCGACTTCAGCCGGATCAGCGCCCATTTCCCTTTCAGGCGCTCGCCGTCCAGCACCATCTTGATCTGGCCCTTCTTGAAGGCCGCCTCCAGATCGTCCTCCTGCGGCGTCCAGGTGCCGACGTCCCACATCTGGACCGTTCCGGCGCCATAGTTGCCGGACGGAATGGTCCCCTCGAACCCGCCGTAGTCCATCGGGTGGTCCTCGACCTCGACCGCCAGCCGCTTGACGGTCGTGTCGCGCGACGGCGCCTTGGTCACGGCCCAGGACTTCAGCACCCCGTCGACCTCGATGCGGAAGTCATAGTGCAGCCGCGTCGCCGCATGGCGCTGGATCAGATAGCGCAGGCCGCTGTTGCGTGCCTTCTGCTTGCGGCCCTTCGGCTCCGGCGTGACGCCGAAGTTCCGCTTGGCCTGATAGGTTTCCAGTTCACCGCGCGCCGCCATGAGGGCTCAACGCCGCAGGACGGCGAAGGCTTCATTCGTCGGGCAGCGGATACGTCAGGCCAACTGGGCCAGCCTGACATCAGTTTCGGCCGCCTCGGCAGCGACGACGGTTTTCGGCGCGATGCGGACGAAGCGGGGCAGGCCATTGTCCCAGTCCGCCAGCAACCGCCGCGCCAGAGGCGAGCCTGTCGCGCCCGCATGCGCCTCGACCAGCGCGCGCAGGCGGTCGGTCGCATCCGTATCCATCACGGCCACAGCCGCCAGATCGCCGTTCAGCGCACGCGGAACCACGCCAGCCGGATCCAGAACGAACAGTTCGCCACCGCTCATCCCCGCCGCCAGGTTCCAGCCCACCGGTCCCAGCACCACGACACGCCCGCCGGTCATATATTCGCAGCCGTGCGCGCCCAGTCCCTCGACCACCGCCTGGGCGCCCGAGTTGCGGACCCCGAACCGCTCGCCCGCCGCCCCCGCGACGAACAGCCGACCCGAGGTCGCGCCATACAGGGTGGTGTTGCCGCAGATCTGCTGGCCTTCGCGCCATTCGGACGGCCGCACATGGATGTCGGCGCCCGACAGGCCCTTGCCGACATAGTCGTTCACCTCGCCCGTCACATCCAGGATCAGCCCCTTGGCGCCGAATGCGCCAAAGCTCTGCCCGGCGATGCCTTCCAGTTTCAGCTTCAGCCGGCCCTGCGGACCCTGCGGCCCGAATTTGCGCACGATGGCCGAGGACACGCCCGCCCCTGCCGTGCGCTGGGTGTTGTTCAGCGGGTACGACAGCTCCAGCGTCTGGCCCCGCTCCAGGAAGGCGCGGGCGTCCTTCAGCACCTGGGCGTCCAGGCTGTCGGGCACCTCGCGCCGGACCTTGTCGGCCCAGCGGCCGGGCCGATCCACGTCCACCTTCACCAGCAGCGGGTTCAGGTCCAGGTCGTCCAGATGCGTCCCGCCGCGCCGCGTCTGGCGCAACAGGTCGGTGCGGGCCACGATCTCGTCGATGGTCCGCGCGCCGATGGACGCCAGGATTTCGCGCACCTCTTCGGCGATGAAGGTGAACAGGTTGACCACCTTCTCGGGCGTGCCGGTGAATTTGGCACGCAGCCGCTCATCCTGCGAACAGACGCCGACGGGGCAGGTGTTGGAATGGCACTGCCGCACCATCAGACAGCCCATGGCGATCAGGCCCGCCGTGCCGATGCCGAACTCCTCGGCCCCCAGCAGAGCGGCCATCACCACGTCGCGGCCGGTGCGAATGCCGCCGTCGGTGCGCAACGACACGGACGAGCGCAGATGGTTCAGGCTCAACACCTGATGCGCCTCGGCCAGGCCGATCTCCCACGGCATGCCGGCGTGCTTGACCGAGGTCTGGGGCGAGGCGCCGGTGCCGCCGTTGTGGCCGGCGATCAGGATGGCGTCCGCCTTGGCCTTGGCCACGCCCGACGCAATGGCGCCGATGCCGGTGGCCGACACCAGCTTCACCGTGACCTTGGCGTCCGGATTGATCGCCTTCAGGTCATAGATCAGCTGCGCCAGGTCCTCGATCGAATAGATGTCGTGGTGCGGCGGCGGGCTGATCAGGGTCGTGCCCGGCACCGCATGGCGCATCCGGGCGATGAATTCGGTGACTTTGAAGCCGGGCAGTTGCCCGCCTTCGCCGGGCTTGGCGCCCTGAGCCACCTTGATCTCGATCTCGCGGCACTGGTTCAGATATTCAGCCGTGACGCCGAACCGGCCCGACGCGACCTGTTTCACGGCCGAGTTGGCGTCGTCGCCGTTGGCGCGGGGGACATAGCGTTCCGGATCCTCGCCGCCTTCACCGGACACGGCGCGCGCGCCCATCCGGTTCATGGCGATGTTCAGCGTCTCGTGCGCCTCGGGCGACAGGGCGCCCAGCGACATGGCCTGCGACAGGAAGCGGCGGCGGATGTCCGAAACGCTCTCGACCTCATGCAACTGGACCGGCGTCAGCCCGTCCTTGAAGTCCAGCAGATCGCGCAGCGCCAGGTCCGGCTGCTCGCGCACGGCCTCGGAATATTGCTTGAACCGCTTGTAGTCGCCCCGGTTCACCGCATCCTGCAACAGGTGGATGGTCCGGGCGTCGTGCGCATGCGCCTCGCCCCCCGCGCGGATGCGGAAGAAGCCGCCCATGGACGGCGAGGGGACCGCCTCGCTCCACGCCACCGTGTGCCGCCGCCGCGCCGCCTGCTCCAGTCCGGCCAGACCGATGCCCGAAATACGCGACGACGCGCCGGGAAAGAACTCGGCCGCCAGCGCTCGCGACAGGCCCAGCACCTCGAACTCGCACCCCCCGCGATAGGCCGAGATCACGCTGATCCCCTTGCGCGCCAGCACCTTCAGCAGGCCTGCCTCGATCCCGTGCTTGTAGTTCAGACAGGCGTCGTGCAGCGACAGCGCGCCATAGGCGCCGCGATCCAGCCGTTCCTGGAACAACTCCTGCGCCAGCCACGGATTCACCGCCGTGGCCCCGACACCCACCAGCACCGCAAAGGCGTGGGGGTCCAGCGTCTCGGCCGACCGCACCACCAGCGAACAATAGCTGCGCAGGCCCGCATCGATCAGGCGCCCGTGCGTCCCCGCCGTGGCCAGGATCATCGGCGCCGCCAGCCGTTCGGCCGAGGCATGCTCGTCCGTCAGCACGATCAACGTCGCCCCGTCCCGCGCCGCCGCCTCGGCCTCGTCACGAATACGATCCAGCGCTGTGCGCAGGCCCGCGCCCGCACGGTCGTCCGTCGCGGGCAGGGGATAGGTGCAGTCGATCACCGCGGTCGAGCCGTCGGCCACCACACCCAGCAGCCGCTCGTACATGCCGGTCGTCAGCACCGGGCTGTCCAGCACGAAGACCTCGGACTGGGCCGCGTCCTGGGCCAGGATATTGCCCAGGTTCTTGAACCGGGTCTTCAGGCTCATGGCGCCGGTCTCCCGCAGGGGGTCGATCGGCGGATTGGTGACCTGGCTGAAATTCTGACGGAAATAGTGGGCCAGCGGGCGCGGCAGGCTGGACAGGACGGCGGGCGGCGCGTCATCGCCCATGCTGCCCACCGCCTCCTTGCCGTCCACGACCAGCGCGTCCAGCAACAGGTCCAGATCCTCGCGGCTGAAACCGGCCGCGATCTGGCGACGGATCAGGCCCTCGCCGCTGGCGGCGCGCGGCTCGGGTCCGGGGCCGATCAACGGCTCCAGATCGACCATATTGCCCAGCCATTCCTCGTAGGGATGGGCGGCGGCCAGGGCGGCGATCGCCTCGTCCTCGTCATAGATCCGGCCGTGCTTCATATCGACGGCGATCAGCTTTCCCGGGCCGATATGCAGGCGGCGCTTGATCCGTCCCTCGGGCAGCGGGACCAGCCCCGCCTCCGACCCCGCCAGCAGCAGGCCATCCACTGTCTCGACGGCGCGCAGCGGGCGCAGGCCGTTGCGGTCCTTGCCCGCCACGACCCAGCGGCCGTCGACGGCGCACAGGGCCGCCGGGCCGTCCCACGGCTCCATCACTGCGTTGCAATAGGCGTACAGCGCCCGGTGCTCGGCCTTCATCGCCACGTCGTCGCTGGACCAGGCTTCGGGGACCAGCAGCGCCTTGGCCATCGGCGCGGGGCGCCCGGCGTGGACCAGCACCTCGAACACATTGTCCAGCGCGGCCGAGTCCGAGCCCCCCGGCTGGACCACCGGCTTTACCTCGTGATCACGGTCGCCGAATGCGCTGGCGGCCATGCGGATCTCGTGGCTGCGCATCCAACTCAGATTGCCCTTCAGCGTATTGATCTCGCCGTTATGGGCCAGCATCCGGAACGGCTGCGCCAGCCGCCACTCGGGGAAGGTGTTGGTCGAATAACGCTGGTGGAACAGGGCGTATCCCGCCTCGACCGCCGGGTCGTTCAGGTCGACGTACAGCTGGCCCAGCAGTTCGGCCCCCACCATCCCCTTGTAGACGATCGACCGCGCCGACAGCGAACACAGGTAGAAGCCGTTCAGCCCCGCGGCCTGCACCGCCTTTTCGATCCGGCGGCGGCACAGGAACAGCTCCCGCTCCAGCGCCTCTCCGTCGGCGGCCAGCCCTTCCGGCGCCGCCAGCATGATCTGTTCGATCTCGGGCCGCGTCGCCTCGGCCCGCTCGCCCACCACCGACAGGTCCAGTGGCGTCTGCCGCCAGCCATAGATATAGAATCCGGACCGCAGCGCCTCGGTCTCGACGATGGCGCGGGCGTGGTCCTGAGCGCCCAGGTCGGTGCGCGGCAGGAACACCTGGCCGACCGCGATGGGGCCCGGCCGCTGCGTCTGGCCGACGGCCTTCAGCTGCTGGGCGAAGAAGCCCTGCGGAATCTCCAGCAATATGCCGGCCCCGTCGCCCGACAGGCCGTCGGCGTCGACCGCGCCCCGGTGGGCCACGGCCTTCAGCGACTTGATCGCCATCTCCACGATCTCGCGGCGCGGCCTGCCGTCCAGCGCACAGACCAGGCCGACCCCGCAGGCGTCGCGCTCGGACGCGGGGTCATAGGCGCCGGCTTCGACCAGGCGCGAACGGGTTTCGGTGTATTGCGACAGCCAGTCCATCACGCGGCGGCCTCCTCGGTGCGCGCACGCAGATGACGGTCGATTTCAGCGGCGGCGTCCTGGCCGTCACGCACGGCCCAGACCACCAGCGAGGCGCCGCGCACGGCGTCCCCGGCGGCGAACACCCCCGGCAGGCTGGTGGCGAAACCGCCGCGCGCTACCTGCAGAGTGCTCCATTTCGTCAGCACCAGGCCGGGGTCCAGTTGCTCGGTGAACGGCTCGGGCTCAAAGCCCAGCGCCTCGATCACCAGGTCGGCGGGCGCGTCGAAATCGGACCCCGGCACGGGCGCGATGTCGCGCCGTTGACCGGGGGCCGCATCGGTCAGAGCCATGCGCTGCGCCCGCACGGCGGTGACCGCCTCGCCCTTGGACATCAGCGCCTTGGGCGCGGCCAGCCATTCGAAGACGACGCCTTCCTCCTCGGCGTTCTGCACCTCGCGGGCCGAGCCGGGCATGTTCTCGCGGTCGCGGCGATACAGGCAGGTGACGTCGGTCGCGCCCTGACGCACGGCGGTGCGGACGCAGTCCATGGCCGTGTCGCCGCCGCCGATGACGACGACGCGCTTGCCCGCGGCATGGGGCAGGGCAGTGTCCACCACATCGCCCAGATCGCGGCGGTTCTGCGCGATCAGATAGTCCAACGCCGCCGCCGTCGCGCCCGGCCCGCGCCCCGGCACGCTCAGCCCACGCGCCCGATAGACGCCGGCCGCCAGCAGCACCGCGTCGTGGCGCGCTCGCAGGTCGTCCAGCGTCACATCGACCCCGACGTTGCAGTTCAGCACGAACTCGACCCCGCCCTCGGCCAGGCGGTCGGTGCGGCGGCGCACGACGTCCTTCGACAGCTTGAAGCCCGGAATGCCATAGATCAGCAGCCCGCCGGGCCGGTCGTGACGGTCATAAACCGTGACCCGATAGCCCGCCTCGCGCAGGCGGTCGGCGGCGGCCATGCCCGCCGGACCCGCGCCGACGATCCCAACGCTCTGCGCGCGCTCATGCAGGGGGCGGATCAGCTTGACCCAGCCGTTGGCGAAGGCCAGATCGCCCAGATACGCCTCGACCGAGCCGATGGTGACCCCGTTCCAACCGGACTGCTCCAGCGTGCAGGCGCCCTCGCACAGTCGGTCCTGCGGACAGATGCGGCCGCAGATTTCGGGCATGGCGCTGGTGGCGGCGGCGACGTCCCACGCCTCGCGCGCGGCGCCCTCGGCGGTCAGGGCCAGCCAGTCGGGGATGTTGTTCTGCAGCGGGCAGGCGTTCTGACAAAAGGGCACGCCGCAGTCGGTGCAGCGCCCGGCCTGCGCCTGGGCGCCCGTCACGTCAGGCTTGATCGTGATCTCGCCGAACCCGCCCACGCGCTGGCCGGCCGCCTGTTTCGACAGGCGTCGCGGTTCGATGATGAAGGCTCCGGGCGATGAGGGCGTATGCTGCATGGCAATATATGACCGGAAACGCCTTCATCCGGCAAATCTTTTCGCCACAATATGACATTGCGAATAAATATGGGTGTGGATGTGTCGTTGCGCTCGGTTTGCAGCGATTTTCGTTCGGATGTGCGCGCTGATGCGGGAAAGGAATGTCGGCGCCCTTTCCCCGCCGCCGCCCTGGGCAAGCGGAACCGTCGCGACGGCCCCGGCGTTGCCCGGTCAGCCAGGCTGATCGAGAAAAGGGGCGTCAGATGCCGATTTCACGCGGATATCGCGGCGTAGAGCGCGGGTCGGGCGGTATCGCCGCCCTGGTCCTGGGCGTCCTGTTCATCCTGATCGGCCTCGTGCTGACGGTCGGCGGTGGCTGGCTGATCGTACTGGGCGGTTCGGCCTATTATCTGCTAGCCGGACTGGGTCTGATCGCGTCGGGCGCGCTGCTGTGCCTGGGCCGTTCGCTGGGCGCCTGGGTCTATATCGGGGTCTTCATCCTGACGGTGCTGTGGGCGCTGTGGGAAGTTGGGCTGAACGGCTGGGCGCTGGTGCCGCGCGTCATCGCGCCGCTGGTCCTGCTGGTGCTGGTGATCCTGGTCCTGCCGACCCTGTTGCCGCGCGGCGGCCTGCGCGCCCTGTGGATCGGCCTGGCGGCTACGGCGGTGTTCGTCATCGTCGGCGGCGTCACGGTCGGTCAGGCCAATAAGGCCCGCGTGACCCAGGCCGTGCCCGCCGCCCGCGCCGTCTCGGTCGGCGATCCCGCCCTGATCCCGACGGCCTCGGACTGGACGGCCTATGGCGGCACGACCGCCGCCCAGCGCTATTCCTCCCTGACCCAGATCAACCGCGAGAATGTCGGCCAGTTGCGCCGCGCCTGGACCTATCGCACCGGCGACACGCCCGACAAATTCGGCGCGGAAACGACACCGCTCAAGGTCGGCGACACGCTGTACGGCTGCTCGGCCATGAACAAGATGTTCGCCCTGGACGCCCGCACCGGCCAGCGCCGCTGGATGTACGATCCCAAGGTGTCGGACGACGCCATTCCCTACACCGCCGCCTGCCGTGGCGTGACCTATTACACGGCGCCCGACGCCGATCCGGCCCAGCCCTGCGCGGCGCGCCTGATCGAGGGCACGCTGGACGGCCGTCTGATCGCCGTCGATGCCCGCACCGGACAGCCGTGCCCCGCCTTCGGCCAGAACGGCCAGGTCGACATCAAGGTCGGCATGGGCGAGGTCGTGCCAGGCATGGTGTCCATCACCTCGCCGCCCGTCGTCGTGCGCGGCGTCATCGTCACCGGCCATCAGGTGCTGGACGGCCAGAAACGCTGGGCCCCCTCGGGCGTGATTCAGGGCTTCGACGTTCAAACCGGCGCCCTGCGCTTCGCCTGGGACATGATGCGCCCCGACATCACCACCCTGCCGCCGGCCGGACAGACCTATACCCCCGGCACGCCCAACATGTGGACCATGGCCACCGGCGACGAGGCGCTGGGCCTGGTCTATCTGCCGATGGGCAACTCGGCCGCCGACTATTACAGCGGCCTGCGTCGCCCGGAGGAGAACCGCTATTCCACCTCGCTGGTCGCGCTGGATGTCCTGACCGGCAAGCCGCGCTGGCATTTCCAGACGGTGCGCAAGGATGTCTGGGACTACGACCTGGGCTCGCAGGCGACGCTGGCCGACTTCCCGACGCCGGGCGGCATGGTCCCGGCCGTGATCTTGCCCAGCAAGCAGGGCGACTTCTACATCCTGGATCGCCGCACCGGCCAACCGCTGCACGGTGTCGAGGAACGGCGCGTGCCCCAGGGCGGGGTCGAGCCCGCCCAACGCAGTCCGACCCAGCCGTTCTCGCTGTACCACACCCTGCGCAAGGCCGACCTGACCGAGCGGGACATGTGGGGCATGTCGCCGATCGACCAGATGATCTGCCGCATCAATTTCAAGCGCGCGACCTACGACGGCTATTTCACCCCGCCGACCTCGGACACGCGCTGGATCCAGTATCCGGGCTATAACGGCGGCTCGGACTGGGGCGGCATCGCGGTCGATCCGGCGCGGGGCGTCATCGTCGCCAACTACAACGACATGCCCAACTACAACCGGCTGGTCCCCCGCGCCGAGGCCGATGAAAAGGGCTGGTATCCCCGCGGCGACCCCCGCGCCCGCAAGGGCGGGGCCGAGGGCGCCGGCGATCCGCAGATCGGCGTGCCCTACGCCATCGACGTGAACGCCGGCTGGCGCATGCCCGTCACCGGCATGTTGTGCAAACAGCCCCCTTACGGCGGCCTCCGCGCGATCGAACTGGGCACCGGCAAGACCCTGTGGGATCGGCCGTTCGGCACGGCGCGCAAGAACGGGCCGTTCGGCATTCCCTCCATGCTGCCCATCGACATCGGCACGCCCAACAACGGCGGCTCGGTGGTCACGGCGGGCGGCCTGATTTTCATCGCCGCCGCCACCGACGACCTGATCCGCGCCATCGATATCGAGACGGGCAAGACCGTCTGGTCGGACACGCTCCCCGCCGGGGGCCAGGCCAATCCGATGGTCTATGAGCAGGGCGGTCGCCAGTATCTGGTCATCATGGCCGGCGGCCACCACTTCATGGAGACCCCAGCCGGCGACTATGTGATCGCCTACGCCCTGCCAGAAACCGGGCCCCGCTGATCGTCAGCCGGCCTGCAACAGCAGGCCGGCCAGCGGCGGCAGTCGGCCGGCGTCGCCGCCATTGACGGCTTCGACCACGATCCAGCCGGGCTGCGGCGTCCAGTCGACCGCGTCGTGGCCCAGGTTGAACACGGCCATCAACCGCTGCCCCTCGTCCTCGCGCGTCAGGATCAGCAGCGGCTCGGTCGCCTCGACCTTCAGGGCGCCGGTTCGCAGCGCGGGGTGCGATTTGCGCAGGGCTGTCAGCCGCCGTGTCGCATGCAGCATGGACGTCGGATCGGCCTCCTGCGCATCCACGGCCAGCGAGGGATGACGCGCATCAATCGGCAGCCACGGCTCGGTGGTCGTGAACCCCGCGAAGGGGGCATTCGCCTTCCACGGCATCGGCGTGCGCGCGCCGTCCCGGCCTAGGGTCTGCGGCCAGTTGGCGATGGCCTCGGGATCAACCAGTCGCTCGAACGGCACCTCGCCCTGCGGCAGGCCCAGCTCTTCGCCCTGATAGATGAAGGCATTCCCGCGCAGACACATCAGCAGCAGCATCAGCATTTCAGCCAGCGCGCGCGGATCGCGTCCTTCGGCCCAGCGCGAGACGACGCGTGGCGCGTCATGGTTGGAAAACGCCCAGGACGGCCAGCCTTCGCCCTCGGCGCCCGACCACATCGCCGCCCCCCGCGCCACCAGATCGGCCGTCAGCTGGTCGGCGTACAAATAGATAAAGCCATAGGCGCTGCTCAGCCGGTCGCCGCCTGCCGTGACGGCCAGCATCTCCTGCGCCTCCCGCTCGCCGGGCACCTCGGCTACGGTGAACCGGTCGCCCGGATAGCTGTCGGTCAGCGCCCGCAGCCGCTTCAGCACCGGGATCAGGTCGGGGTGCGACTGGTTGAACCGCTTGTCCTGGAAATCGAACGGCCGCGTCCGCCTGCCCCCCGGCGGCAGCGCCGGATTGTCACGCAGCGACGGGTCGGGCATGGCGAAATTGATCGCATCCAGCCGAAACCCGTCCACGCCCCGGTCCAGCCAGAACCGCGCCGCGTCCAGCAGCGCCTCCTCTACGGCCGGATGCCGCAGGTTCAACTGCGGTTGCTGGCTCAGGAAATTGTGCATGTAGTACTGGCCGCGCCGCGCGTCCCAGGTCCAGGCCGCCCCCCCGAACACCGACTGCCAGTTCGACGGCGGCGTTCCGTCCGCCTTCGCTTCGGCCCAGACATACCAGTCGGCGTGAGCGTTGACGCGATCCTGCCGACTGGCCTGGAACCACGGATGCTGGTCCGAGGTGTGGGCCCAGACCTGATCGATGACGACCTTCAGCCCCAGCGCATGGGCCCGCGCCAGCAACCGGTCGAACGCCGCCAGATCGCCGAACATCGGATCGACGCCGCAATAGTCGGCGACGTCATAGCCAAAGTCCTTCATCGGCGAGGGGAAGAACGGTGACAGCCAGACCCCGTCCACCCCCAACGACGCGACATGCTCCAGATGCGTCGTGATCCCGTCCAGATCGCCGACCCCGTCGCCGGTCGTGTCCGCGAAACTGCGCGGATAGATCTGGTACAGCACCGCCCCCCGCCACCATTCCCGACCCGTCATCAACGCCATCCTTTCGGTGATGGCCGCAACCTAGACCGGGTCGGGCGGCGCTACACTTTTTCTTTCAACGCAGCGTCTGCGCTGGACGTAACCGGTTACGAGTGAGAACCAAGGGCCACGGCCGCACCAATAGCGGCGATCGGGGAGCGACATGACCGACACCCAAGTCTCCAAGGCGCGCGGCACGGGCCTCGCCTTCGCCTATGTGACCAGCCTGTTCTTCGCCTGGGGCTTTGCGACCTCGCTGATCGACCCGTTGATCGCGGCGGTGCGGCGGGTGTTCGATCTCAGCTACACCGAATCCTTCCTGACCACCTCGGCCTGGTTCATCGCCTATGGGGTGGCCTCGCTGCCGGCCGCCGCCGTGTTGTCGCGGCTGGGCTACAGCCGGGCCATCATCGCCGCCCTGCTGACCATGGTGGCGGGCTGCCTGATCGTGCCGGTGGCGACCATCGTCGACTTCTATCCTGGTATCCTGCTGGCCCTGTTCGTCATCGGCTCAGGCGTGACCCTGTTGCAGGTCGCGGCCAATCCGCTGGTGGCCGAGCTGGGCTCGCGCAAAAGTTCGCACTTCCGCCTGGTCTTCTCCCAGGCCTTCAACTCGCTGGGCGCCACCTTTGCGCCGTGGGTGGGGACGCACATCCTTCTGACCGGCGGGATCTTCGCCGCCGGGGCGGTGGTCACCGCCGCGACCCGCGCCGAAAGCCTGCGCAGCATCGACATCGCCTTTCTGGGCATGGGCGTCTTCTTCGCCCTGATCGCCGCCTTCATTTTCTCGGCCCGCAAACAGATCAACGCCGCCGCCCCGGCCCGCGACGCCGCCGCCCCGGCGGGCGCGGCGTCGATGCTGTCGGCGCTGAAGTCGCGCTGGGCGCTCTTCGGCGCCCTGGCCATCTTCGTCTACGTCGGTTCGGAAGTGGCCATCGGCGCCATGCTGACCAACTTCCTGGCCAGCCCCGACATCCTGAACCTGGAGCTGGAGCAGGCGGGCAAGATGGTCCCGCTGTACTGGGGCGGCGCCATGATTGGCCGGTTCGTCGGTTCGGCCCTGCTGACGAAGGTGCGCGCGGGGGTGCTGCTGTCGGTCTGCACCGTCGTGGCCGCCAGCCTGTGCCTAGTGGTGACCCAGACCGGCGGCGTCACCGCCGCCTATGCGGCGCTGGCGGTCGGCTTCTTCAACTCGATCATGTTCCCGACCATCTTCACCCTTACGTTGGAGCGGTCCTCGGCGCCGGCCTCGGCGACCTCCGGCCTGCTGGTGTTCGGCATCATCGGGGGCGCCATCCTGCCGCTGCTGGCGGGGCAGGTGGCCGACCGGTCGGGCGATCTGCACCTGGGCTTCTTCGTGCCGCTGGCCGGCTATGCTCTGCTGACCGTCTTCGCCGTCATCTGCGCCCGCATGCCGGGCCGGGTCGAGCCCGGCGCAAGCGTCGCTTCGCCTCACTAGGGACGGGGGAGCCCTACCAACTGCTGGGCGCCGCGATCCGGGCCCGTCGCGCGCGGGCCGGCGCCTCGGGCGAGGCCATCGGGCTGGCCATCACGGGCGGTGACGCGGGGCGGGCGGCGACAACGGGCGCCGCCTCCTCGGCCGGGGCGGGCTCCACGACGGCGACGGCCTCGATCAGTCGCGGGGCTGCGACCTCGATCTCGACCGGCGTCGTCGCCATCTCGATCGGCGCGGGCGGCAGGATCTCGACCACAGGCTCGGCCAGTGGCGACAGCGCCGCGACCACTGGCTCGGCCCCCGGATGCGCGCCGGTAAAGGCGGACGGCAGGCCCCACGCCCCCGGCCAGCGATAGAAGATGTGCGTCCCGATCTGCTTCATCTTCACCAGCCGCGGCGCCCAGTACGGGGCGACCCAGTCGGTGTGATAGTGGGTCGCCATACCGACGCCGGGCGCAACCGCCCCGTTCAGCGCGGCCGAGGCCACGGCCCGCGCCCGCGCCCAGCCGGCGGCGTTCGGCGTCCGCGCCATCGCCCCGTCGCAGCTGAAGGTGAACTGGCAGCCGGTGGTCCGCTCCGATCCCTGGAACACCACGCCGCACACCGTGCGCGGATAGGCCGGGTGGCGCGACCGGTTCAGCACCACCTGGGCCACGGCGGCCTGACCCTCGGTCGTTTCCGACGCGGCCTCGTAATAGATGGCGGCCGTCAGGCAATCCAGCGCGCGGGCGTAATCCTCGGGCCGATCCACCGGCATGACGAACGGCCGCGCCGACAGGATCGGCAACGTCGAGAAGGGCAGGGCGGCGTTGGCGGCCCGCGCCTCGTCGGCGTCCAGATCGCGCAGGGCGTCGGGCGACAGCGTCAGCTCGGTCATCGCCTGGGGCGGGGGCGCAACCTGTGCGATCAGGCGCGCCTCCGCCGGCGCGGCCAGCAGCGCCAGGCCGGACATGACGACCGCCGCTCCGGCCCACAGGACCACCAGCGCCGCGCCCAGCCCGGCGGCGGCCAGCGGCGCGATCTCGCGCTGGATCAGCGCCAGTCCGATGCGACGGGCGTCGGCCCACAGCCGCAGCGCCGGATCGATCGCGCGCGGCAGAACCTGATCAACGGACGACATGGTCTCTCCTCAATCCCGCAGCGCGCCAAAGGCGAACTGCAGGCCCAGCAGGAAGGCCCAGAAGGCCGCGATGGACGGGGTTTGCAGGGCGTAGTCGGTCAGGCCGTGCGCCAGCACCACCAGATTGGCCGCGATCAGTCCGCGTTGCAGGCTCTGCCCCGGCCGGGGATCGACGGCGCGTCCCACCGCAACCGTCATGACGACGGCGATCACGGCGAACATCGCCGCCGCGCCCAGCACGCCGATTTCGGTCAGCCACTGCAGATAGACGTTGTGCATGGCCCGGATGAAATGCAGCGCGCCATAGGTCTCGGGCGTCATGATGGCGTTGTTGACGTCGTTGAACGCGCCCAGTCCATGACCCGTCAGCGGCGTTTCAAGGAAGGCGCGCCAGTGGGCCGAGAAGATGGTCTCGCGCGCCCCCGTGTCCTGACCCAGCCGCGCCAGCCGCGACAGGAACAGGTCCCCGCCCAGCAGCAGCAGGCCCACCAGCGCCAGCGCCAGCCCCCCGACCAGCCGCAGCGGATGACGACGCAGCGTCGTGAACTGGCTCCACAGCACCAGCGCAGCCAGCGCCAGCAGGGTCGAGGCCACGCCCATCCGCGACGCGGTCAGCAGCAGACAGCCGGAAAACAGTATCCCGCACGCCAGCGCCGGGCCCATCGCCTGTAACCGCAGCGGCAGGGCCACCGGCGCCCCGCGCAGCCGCCGCAGCATGTCCGACGCCGCCAGCACGGTCAGCACGCCGAACACGGTGGCGGCGCTGTTGGGGCTCATCAGGCCGCCGGTCAGGCGCGGCGTGTCGGCCACCTGAACGCCGGCCAGATACATGGTAAGGGCCAAACCTGCCCACACCGCGCCGACGGCCAGTATGGCGTTGACGGTGAACACTGCGCTGGATCGCCGCGCACCCTGCATGCAGCCCAGCAGGAAGACACAGGCCAGTCCCCCCAGCTTGGCGATCTCCAGCAGGGTGGCCGAGCGGTTGATCGTGCCGGCCTGACCGCCGACCCGGCTCCAGACCGGATGTGCGCCGTCCGGCCCCGCCACGAACAGGCTCAGGATCGCCCACCCCGCGATCACGCCGAACAGGGCGGCCACGGTCCACAGCGGGCGCACCGCCGCCAGCTCCCCGGCCGCCGCCGGTCGCATCAGCCCGACAATAAGCGCGACCGCCAGCAGCATGGCCAGCACCTGGGCCGCCAGCATCTGATTGGCCCCGAACGCCAGATGCGCCAACGTCAGCAGGGCGGGAACAATGACCAGTCCCAGCCGCGTCCGGCCGCTCAACCGCGCGCCGGCCCGCCGCCGGGGCGCGAAGGCCCGACTGCGTGATGACGAGGATGCTGCGGGGGCGGATATCCGGCCCATGGTCAGCTTGCGTAGTATTTCTTGTAGTCGGCGTAATAGTAGCCGGCGTCGCCGTAGCCGTAGCGGGCCTGGGCGTTCATATCGACCTGCGTCAGGGCCACGCCCGTCACCGTCGCGCCGGCCTTTTGCAACAGGCGGATGCCCGTGCCGATGGCCTTCTCGGGCGTCTTGCGCCAGCGGGCCAGGAAGATGGTCGCGTCCGCCTTGGCCGCCAGCACGCGGGTGTCGGCCACGGCCAGCACCGGCGCGGTGTCCAGGATGACCAGGTCGAACCGGCTGCGCAGTTCGGCGATCAGATCATCCATTCCGCTTTCGCCGAATATGTCGCGCGGCGTGAAGCTGTTGCTGGTCAGCGGCAGGACACTGGCGCCCGACGGGGCGTCCAGCATCAGCGCCTGATCCAGCGTCGCCTTGCCGGTCAGCACCTCGACCAGGCCGACTTCAGGCTCGACGCCTAGCAGGCGGTTCACGTTGCGGCGGCGCAGGTCACAATCGACGATGACCACCTTGCTGCCGGCTTGCGCCGCGACGCGCGCCAGGCACAGCGAGGTCGTCGTCTTGCCCTCGGCGGGCAGGGCCGACGTCAACGCCAGCACCGACACCGTCTGGCCGGTGTTCGAGTACAGGACCGAGGTGCGCAGCGCGCGCACCGCCTCGGCAAAGGCCGACAGCGGCTTGCGGGCGATATAGTCGACCGGCGTCTCGTCCCCGTCCAGCGGTTCGGAGACCGACGACACCAGCGGCACGGAACCCAGATGGGCGACGCCCAGCCGTTGCTCCACGTCGTCGGCGGTGGTCATGCCGCTGTCCAGAATCTCGGCCAGGACGATGCCCGCCACGCCGCCGGCCAGGGCCAGCATCAGGCCCAGCAGCAGGTTCACCGGAATGTTCGGCGCGCTCTGCGACGTCGGGATGCGCGCGCGCGAGACGATCCGCGCGTCGGACTGTTCGATGCCTTCCTGGGCGCTGGTTTCTTTGAAGCGATCGAGGAAGCTCTGGTACAGGGTCCGCGCCGATTCCGCGTTGCGCGACAGTTCGTTCAGTCGAACCGAGGCAGCGTTGTTGGCGGCTAGGGTGCCGCGCGCGGTCCCCAGGCTGGACGCCATCGATCCGGTCCGCTCGCGCGCGACCTGGACCCGGGCCTCCAGGTTCGAGATGATGCGCTGGATCTCGGCCTGGATCTGGCCGTCGATGTCGGTCAGTTCGCGCTGGGCGCGGATCATGTCGGGGTGGCGCGGGCCATAGCGGCCGGACAGGTCGGCGACGCGGCCGCTGACGGTGGCGCGCTGGGCGCGCAACTGCTGCACCACGGTTGAACCCAGGGCCTCGCCCACATCTTCGCCTGTCGAGCCGCGCGACAGCTGGGCGCGCGCGGTGCGCAGGCGCGCCTCGTCCTCGGCCTGTTGCGCACGGACGGTGGCCAGTTGCTGGTTATAGGTCGAGATCTCCTGCTCGGTCAGGGTCGCGCCCGATGCGCTGAGCAGGTTGTTGGCGATGCGGTACTGCTCCACCGCCGTCTCGGCCTGCTGCACCTCGATGCGCAGTTCGCCCAGACGGGTGTTCAGCCACTGGTTGGCCTGACGCGTCGCGTCGAACTTGGCCTCCAGCTGCTCCAGCAGATAGCGATCGGCGAAGGTGTTGGCGATCTTGGCGGCCTTGGCCGGGTCGGCCGAGGTGAACTGCACGTTCATGACGTACGTCAGACCCGCGCGCTTGATCTTCAGCCGCGACAGGACGGAATCGACGACCCGCTCCTTGGCCTTCAGTTGCTCCATTTCCGACAGGCGCGCCCGCGCTCCGTCCGGCGCAGCGCCGGTCAGGATGGCGCCGGCAGCGCCGGTCACGGTCTTGATCAGGCCCGGGCGACGGATGTCGGGGTTGAACTCGGGGTCCTGGTCCAGTTTCAGCGTGTCGACCACGCGCTGGGCCAGATGTCGCGACCGCAAGATCTCGACCTCGGTGTCGATGACGCCGGAATCGGCGCTCAGTCCCGACAGCACGGCCTGGGTGTCGACCACCTGCTGCTGGCGGGTGTCGATCATGACGTTGGCCGTGGCTGTGAACATCGGCGTGGCGCGGGCGGTATAAACCACCGTCGCCAGCAGGATCACCGCCGCGATCGCCAGGAACAGCCGCAGCCGGCGGCGGAAGATGGCGATCAGCCGATGCGGATCGATCGCGTCACCCAGCGCCTGTCGCAAGCCCTGGCCCCCACCCTGGCCCTGAAACCAGTCAGCGGCCCCGGGGGCGCCGGGACCGCGGATGCTGCGGGGATCGAGTTCACGATTCATGGGGTACGCTTCCCGGCGCCCAAAGGGCGCTCAGCACTAGAACTGGGTGACGAGGGTGACCGTCAGGCGGTTGACGTCGAAATCCGCGCCGCTGTCCAAGCCCTTGGACGACTGCTCGAACTTGCTGGCGGCGACGGTCACACCGGCGCGGCGATTGACCAGCCAGGTGCCGCTGACCGAAACGCCAACGCGCTCGTCCTCGCGGTCGATACCCTCATATTCGTCGCGGGCGACGGTGGCGTTGGCGCTCAGGATGACGTTGCGGCGCAGTTCGTGATCGACGCGCACACCGGCCGACGACGACATATAGCCGCCCGAGGAGGCGATGCCGGAATCCTCGACCGCGCGTGCGCCTGTCAGGGTCACGGTGGTCATCTGGGTGGGGAACCACTCCAGCAGGCCACGCGCGGCGAAACCGTCGATGCTGTCGTAGTTGTCGAAGTCCTGGCTGACATAGCCAGCGGCGATTTCACCGCGCGACACGGCGCTGATCTCGAAATTAACGCCGCCCAGCACTTCATAGCCGTCGGAATCGCGCGACAGGACGCCCGGCGCGCCTGTGTCGTCATAGTCGCGGGTGTTGGCGGTCAGCTGTCCGAAGATCGCCGTCGCCGGGCTCAAGGCGTAGTCGCCGCGGCCCGACAGGCTGGTGATGGTGCGATCACGGCTGTCCTGGTCGATCTCGACCCCGCCGGCGGTGAAGGCGTCGTCATAGTCGAACGCGCGCAGATCGGCGCGGACGCCCAGCTTCAGGCGACCCGAAACGCGGGTTCCGGCGGCGAAGGCCTGGGCCAGGTCATAACGCACCGGCTCTGCGGCTGCGGCTGGCGCGCTGGACGAGGTGCGCGGCTCGGTCAGGCGGGCATAGTCGGCGCCCAGCGCCAGATTGGCGGCGCGCGTGATGTCGATCCGGCCGGCGGCGCCCGTGCCCCAATCCTCGGAATTCTCGTCCGAGAAGTCGGAATAGCGGCTGATCGCGGCGCGGGCATAGGCGCGCAGCGAATGGCGCGACCAGCCCGATTCCAGCGCCAGCTCCGGCTTGACCCGCCAGATCAGGTCGCTGTCCTCGCCCGTGGCCACGGCGAAGACGTTGTCGTTCTGCTCGGCCTCGATCTCCACGCGCGGGAAGGCGGAAAAGACCCCCATCGGCACGCCCAGCGCCTCATAGTCCGGACGCGGGCGCTCCCGTACCGACACATTGCGGTCGCGCGCGAACAGGTCGGCCGACTGACCTTGCGCGCGGCTGACGGCGGAGCCGGCCGACTGGGCCTGGACGACGGCCCCTGGGGCGGCGGCGCTCAGGGCGGCGACAGCGGCCACGCTGGTTTTCAGAAAGGACATGGCAAACCTCATACGGGCGCACGGGCGCCCGTCTCGACGGTTACGGTTGGGAAGAGCGAGCAGGCGTCCGGCCGCGTCAGGCGGCCGGAAACCGGGATCAGGTGTTGGGACGGTAATCCGAGCCGCCACCGCCGGATCCGCCGGCCGAAGGCGGGGCGCCCAGCGGGCTGCCGCCGCTCTGACCACCCGAAGCGGGGGCGCTGGAGACGGCGCCGATGACGCGGGTCACCGAGGCCACGGCGGCCGAAGCGGCGGCCGACAGCGAGCCCGAGGCGGCCAGACTGGCGCGCGCCTGGCCAAGGGCCGCAGCGGCGACTTCAGGCGCGGCGCCCGAGGCGGCGATGGCGGCCTCGATCGCGGCTTCGATGGCGACCTGGGCTTCGGCGTCCGACAGGCCGCGTGCGGCGGCGTCAGCCTGGGCCTCGACGATGGCGGCCTGAAGCGTCAGGGCCAGGGCGGCCGTCTGATCCACCCCTTGGACCACGGCTGCGGCGGGCGCGGCGGGCGCGGCGACGGCGAAGCCGGCCATCGCCAGAACAGGCAGGGCGGCGAGCCATGCAGAGCTTTTCATTCGGAAGTCCCCCTTAGGAATGCCGCTTGGCCCTATATGGTAAAGTTTTGTTAGCAAAGCTGACTAGACGAAATTGCCGCGTTGCAACGGTGTTTCGTTTCGGGACTGTGCTTATTGGATTACACTGTTCGCCGAATTGGGGTGTTTCTCCCGAAGCGCGATCCGCACTGCCATTCGCGCCGCCAGACGGCCGGCGGGATCCTGGATGGTGTCTGCGAAATCGTCTGAACTGCGGGCCCGCGTCTTGGACCGTGCGCTCAGTTCGGCGATCGCCTTCTGGCGCAGCGGCGCGGGCAGATCGCGCCAGCGCTCGAACAGGAAGGTCAGCCGCCAAAGGGTCACGTCCGGTCCCAGCGGCGCCGCCTCGTACGACCGCTCCAGCGCCTCCAGGGCGGCGGGCGTCAGGCCGCCGGCCTTGCGCGTCTCCAGATCGGCCACCCGCAGCCAGACGGTCGCGGCGGCGGGAGACAGTTTCAATGCCGCGTGCGCTTCGGTCAGAGCCCGGTCCAGGTCGGCGGGCGCCAGGGCGTGGGCCAAGGCGTCGGACCGCGCCTCGCGCACGCTGATCATCGACGACGCCAGAGGTGAGGGGATTTGCGGCGCCGCCAGCGCCAGCACCAGTCCGCCGCTCAACCCCAGTACGCCCAGGGCGAACGCCCCTATGATCAAGCGTCGCGCGCGACCGGCTTGTCGTTCAGCCATGAACCGTCCCCCTGCGGGGCGTTCTGCGGCCCCTTCAACCCTGCATCGAGACCCAGTCGAAGGTTCGGCCGGGCGCCTGACGCTGGCGCCACTCATAGTCGACCTGATCCCAGCGCGAAATCCACGGCGTCAGGTTGTCCAGCACGAACTCGCCCTCGTGGGTGGCCAACAGCAGCACGGCGTGCTCTTCACCCCACCGCGTGCGCACCAGCGCGATCGACAGGGCGGTGGCCGGCACGCCCGCCGCGACCAGGGCGCGGCGCTTGGCCAGGACATAGTCCTCGCAGTCGCCACGCGCGCCCGATGTGGTCGGCACGGTCCAGCGGTCGGCCGACCCATAGGTCTTCAGGTCGGACTGGTGGCGGATGCGGCGATTGACGTCGCGGTTCAGGGCCTGGACCTGTTTCCAGGTCGCCTTGTCCATGGCCACGGCGAAATCGGCGGGTTCCGCGGGCGCTATCACCGCCACGACGTCGCCGGCCGCATCGATGGCCGAGACGGCGTCAGCATCCATGAGGTCCGCCACGGCGACCTCGGCCACTGCGATCTGCGCGACATCGCCGGCCGCCAGGGCCACGTTGTTGTCCGCTAACGGGGCCTCGACAGCGACCGCATCGACCGCCAGCGCCTGGCTTGCAGCGTCCGTTGCTGCGGCGGCGCCGAACACGCCGCTCCAGTCGAACCGGCCGGCGCGGGCGGGCCTTGCGGCCGCCGGTGCGGCGTCGTTGCTTTGACGCCCAAAGATCTCGGCCCAGTATTGGTCGGCGGCTCGCGCGCTGATCGACGCCAGTTCAAGACTATCGGAAGGCTGCCCGGATTCTACGCAGTCTTCCGGTGTGCGGCGGCAGAAGTCGAGAAAGCCTGTCGGCGGCGATGCCGCCGGGCCTGCGGGGGCCAGACGGGCTGCCGACGGCGCAGTCACGGCCGCGATCAGCGCCCCGCCCGCAGGCGCTGCGGCGTCAGTGGTGGCGCATGCCGCCGCTCCGGCCGACAGGGCCAGCAGGGCGGACAGGCGAAGGATCATATGGCGTGTCAGGTGCATGCCGGGCCTCTTGTTCTGAGGCTACTCTGACGCTTGTCTTGTAAGATATAGAATACAAACGTCGTATTCTAATCGTTGATTGTCATGGTATTCGACTAGTTAATCTGAATGCTTGTTAAGGACGTTGCGCCCCGCAGCGCCTTGGAGAACGACGTCATTTACGGCTATAGTCCTGCCTCCAGGGGGGCTTGTGGACATGTTGAACGGACTTCGGGCGGGACTCGTTGGTCTCGCTTTGCTGGTTTTTGGCGTCGCGGGATGCGCGCCGGCGCCGGCCGTCGGTCTGCCTGCAGAGCCTGCCGCGGCCACCTCTTCGGCCGCGGGGCAAGAGGCGGTGTCTGACCGCATCATCCCGGAATACCGTCTCGGCGTGGCCGACAAGGTGCGCGTCAACGTCTTCGGGGAAGAGGCCCTGACGGGCGAGTTCCTGGTCGGCTCGGGCGGCAAGGTCTCCCTGCCGCTGATCGGCGAGGTCCAGGCCGCCGGCTACACCATCTCCCAGTTCCAGACCGAAATCGCCGAGGCCCTGAAGCAGGGTTACATCATGGAGCCGCGCGTCAGCGCCGAGGTGCTGAACTACCGCCCCTTCTACATCCTGGGCGAGGTGAACAAGCCCGGTGAATATCCCTACACCATGAACCTCAGCGTCATGAACGCCGTGGCCACGGCCGAGGGCTTCACCTATCGCGCCGATACGCGCCGGGTCTTCATCAAGCGCGCCGACAGCGCGGGCGAACAGGCGTTTCCCCTGACCACGGCGACCCAGGTCGCGCCGGGCGACACCATCCGCATCGGCGAGCGGTTCTTCTGATCCTTGGGCTGGCTGTCCCGACTTCTGGGCGGCCGGTCACGGCCTGATCCCTCGGCCACGCCCGCGCCGTCCGTGCGTGCGCGCGCCGCCTCCACGCCGCCCGGCGTCGTCGTCTGGGCCGTGGGCGACGTGCATGGCCGGCTGGACCTGCTGGACCCTCTGCTCGATGCGATCGAGGCCGACGCGGCGAGCAGCGACGCCGAACGCAAGGTCGTGGTCATGCTGGGCGACTATGTCGATCGCGGGCCGGACTCACGCGGCGTGATCGACCGCCTGCTGCGCCTGCCCCAGGGTGAGGGCCGCGAGCGGCGCTTCCTGCGCGGCAATCATGAGGACCGGATGGAGGCCTTCCTTTCCGATCCCGAGCTTGGCCCCGGCTGGTGCGACTATGGCGGGCGCGAGGCCCTGCGCTCCTATGGCGTCACGCCGCCCGCCATGCGCGGCGACGCCGACGGCTGGGCCGGGGCGGCGAGGGGGCTGAACAAGGCGATGGGTCCCGATCACCGCGCCTTCCTGCGCGACCTCGAATATTCGGTCCAGATCGGCGACTATTTCTTCGCCCACGCGGGCGCCCGGCCCGGCGTCGCCCTGGCGGACCAGTCGCAGCAGGACCTGATGTGGGTCCGCAACGCCTTCCTGTCCGATCCGCGTCCGTTCGAGCAGGTCGTCGTTCACGGCCATACGCCCGAAGATGTGCTGGTCGCCGACCATCGCCGCATCGGCGTCGACACCGGCGCCTACGCCACCGGCGTGCTCAGCGCCGTGCGTCTGGAGGGGGCGACGCGCACCCTGATCCAGACCGCCGTCGAGGGCCGCGCCGTCAGCGTGCGGCGGGCGCCGCTTTCAGGATAAAACCCCCCACCGTCTCGGCCACCCCGGGCGCCAGCGGCAGGTCAGGATCGCCATAGGTCGCCAGATTGCCGGCCCGCTCGGCCGGCGCGACCTTCAGCACATGATTGACCCCCGCCAGCCTGACCAGTTCGGCATGCGGCTGGGCCGCCGCCACGCGCTCGGCGTCGCTCATCGGGATCTGCAGGTCATGGTCGCCCTGAACGATCAGGATCGGCCCGTCGTACTCCGCCGCCAGCCTCGCCGGATCCAGCGGCAGCCAGGACATCAGATAGGGTTGGACCGACGGCCGGAACACAGCGGCCAGCGCCGCCGGCGCCTCGGTCGGGCGCCCGGCTTCCAGATCGTCCAGCGCGCTCATGGCAGCGGGTTTCAGCGCATCGGGCAGGGCGGCGTTCAACTGTTCGCGCAACACCTCGCCCGCCGGGCGTCCGGCGCCGGCGATCAGCACCAGTCCGCAGACGGGCGTGTCCGACGATTGTGCGGCCACCAGCGCCACCAGCGCGCCCTCGCTATGGCCGATCAGCCAGGCGCAGGGCAGGCCGGTCCTCGCCACGGCCTGGGCTGCCCATCCGCGGGCGTCCGTCGCCATGTCGTCGAACCTGAGGTCAGCCTCGTCGGTCCCTGCCGCCTGACTCTCGCCGATGCCCCGCTTGTCATATCGGATCGAGGCGATGCCTTGCTGACCCAGCGCCTCGGCCAACAGCCGCATGTTGGCGGCGCGCACGCCCAGCGGGCTGTCGCCATTGCGGTCGGTCGGCCCTGAGCCGGGCAACATGATCGCCGCCGCGCGCGGCGCGCCGTCCGGCGTCATTAAGGTCCCGTGCAGCGCCGCCGGCTGGGCGGGCAGGGTGACCGGCGTCTCGGTCGGGGAAACGATCAGGGCGGCGGCGAGGGCGAGGCTCAGCATGGCGGGCTCCGTCTTTGGCGTGGAAATCAGAAGGGTTGGCGCTCGGGATCGGTGCGCCACACGCGCCAGCTCTCGACCACGGCCCAGAGGGCGGACAGCAGGACGCCTCCGATCAGCAATTGCAGCCCCAGCGGTTGCGGCGCGACCGGCGAAGCGATCAGCCCGGCCAACCCCAGCCAGAAGAAGCACCGACCGGCCAACCGGTTCGACCGTTCCCACGCCAGCCTGCTCTTGTAGCTCCACGGCGTGCGCACCCCGACCACCGGATTGGCGCCTACCCGGCCCAGAAACGCGCCGATGGCCAGGAACAGCAGCGCCAATCCCGCCATGGGCGCGGCCCCGCCTAGCGAGTCCACGGCGCCCAGGCTGGTCGCCGCGCCGAACGCGCCGACCCCGCCCATGGCCACGGCCGTGACCACCTGATTGACGCCCAGGCTTCGCCTGCGCGCGGGATCGTCGCTGCGCCGCCGCGCCAGGCTTGTGAAGGTCCCGATCACCCCGTTCAGCAGGCCCAGCCCGCCGATCAGGGCCGCCAGCTCATACCGGCTGGCCCAGCGGTCGGCCTGGCCGTCGATGCCGAAATGAACCGGAACCTCGCCGGTCGGTCCGGCCAGGGCGATCCAGACTCCGCCCGCGATCAGGGCCACGCTGACGGCGGAGCTCAGGGCGTCGGCGGCCGTGGGGTCGTGTCGTTCGGTCATGGCGTCTTCGTCTCCTTTGTCGCGTCCTGGTCCGTGATCGGGCCGGTCATCTCCATCAGAAAGGCCAGCGCCTCCTCCACCGCCGAGATGTTCAGCCGATAGCGGATCGAGGCGCCCTCCCGTTCGGGATCGACCAGTCCGGCCTCCTTCAGCGCATTCAGATGGCCGGTGATGGTCGGCCAGCTCATGTCGAAGGCGGCGGCGATATCGCCCGACGCCATCGGACCGCGCCGCAGCATGGCGATGATCCGACGCCGCACCGGATGCGACAGGGCCTTGAACAAGGTGTTCATAGGCATGCTCCTAATTAGGAATATTCCTAAATGCAAGTCCCAACGAACGGCGTGACGCCGTTCTCGCTTCCGGGGATCAGATCGAGAAGCTGACGCCGCAGCCGCAGCTAGTGGCTGCGTTCGGGTTGCGGATCACGAACTGCGCGCCCGCCAGTTCATCGACAAAGGCGATCTCCGACCCCTTCAGGAACGGGACCGACACCGGGTCGATCAAGGCCGTCTGGCCGTCGCGCTGGATCTTCAGGTCGTCGTCGGCCGCCGTCTCGACCAGGTCCAGCTGATACTGGAAGCCGGAACAGCCGCCGCCCTCGACCGCGACCCGCAGCATCAGCGCCCTGCCTTCGACCGCCGCCAGTTTTGCCAGCCGTTTCGCCGCGCTCTCGGCCAGGACGATGCCTTCCGGGGCGCGGGGCGAAACCTTCAGCTCGAAGGCGGCGGGGGCTGTGGATTGGACGCTGCTCACAGGGCTCTATATGAGGCGCGTGCGGGCGAACGCAAAGGCCCGCGTCATCACGAAGCCGCTGCCGTTGAGCCAGACCGAACGCGCGCCCTACGCCGAGACCTCCGCCACGTCGCGCGGACGGCGTTTCCCCGAAGACGCCAGCCGCACGCGGACGGCCTTTGCGCGGGACCGCGACCGCATCATCCACTGCACCGCCTTCCGCCGCCTGAAGGAGAAGACCCAGGTCTTCGTGGCGCACGAGGGCGACCACTACCGCACCCGTCTGACCCATTCGCTGGAGGTGGCCCAGATCGCGCGGTCGCTGGCCCACGCCCTGCGGCTGGACGAGGATCTGGCCGAGACCGTCGCCCTGGCCCACGACCTGGGCCATCCGCCCTTTGGCCACGCGGGCGAGGATGAGCTTCAGGCCCGGATGGCCGAATGGGGTGGCTTCGACCACAACGTCCAGACCTTCCGCGTCGTGACGAAGCTGGAGGAACGCTATCCCCGCTACGACGGCCTGAACCTCAGCTGGGAGACGGTCGAGGGGGTGGTCAAGCACAACGGCCCGGTCGCCCATCGGCTGGACGAGCCCGCCTGGCGCGCCATCGCCGACTACGCCCAGGGCTGGGATCTGCGCCTGGACAGCTTCGCCTCGCTGGAGGCCCAGGCCGCCGCCATCGCCGACGACATCGCCTACAACAACCACGACGTGGACGACGGGGTGCAGGCGGGCCTGTTCACCCTGGACGACCTGCGCGACGTGCCCCTGATCGGCCCGATCCTGCGCCAGACCCGTCAGGACTGGCCGGACGTGGACCAGCGCATGATCCGGCTGGAGGCCGTGCGCCGCATGATCGGCGTGATGATCGAGGACGTGCTGGCCGAAACCGAACGCCGCCTGGCCCAGGACGCCATCCGTTCGGCCGAGGATGTGCGCGCCGCCCGCCGCACTCTGGTCGCCTTTTCCGACGGCATGCTGGCCGATCTGGGGGTGCTGCGCGCCTTCCTGTTCGAGCGGATGTATCGCCACTATCGGGTCAACCGCACCCGCAGCCAGGCGCGCCGCGTGCTGGGTGAGATGTTCCAGCTGTTCATGGCCGATCCCAGCGTCCTGCCGCCCGAATGGTCGGCCAAGGCGACGACCGACGACCCGCACAAACGGGCCCGCGCGGTGTGCGACTACATCGCCGGCATGACCGATCGCTACGCCATCGAAGAGCACCGCAAACTGTTCAGTCTCGACCTGGCGCTCGATCTGTGATTCGAAAGGTCGGCTGGGCGGGTTAGGATAGGCATCCGGCGCGTCGATTCGCGTGCTGGCCACGGCAGAGAGCGCGACCATGTCCCATGACGATCCCTACGGCCCGAACGGCGGCCGCGACCGCGGCGCCTATACCCCGCCGACGGACGACGACGATCTGCCGTTCCACCGACCCGGCGGCTACGACGCCCGTCGCGCTCCGGCGTCCAAGGCGCCGCCCCTGACCCTGATCATCAGCGCGGCGGTCCTGCTGCTGCTGATCGTGGCCGTGATCGCCTTCTATCGCTCGGGCGTGCGTTCCTCGACCGACGCCCCGCCCGCCGTGGGCACGCCCGTTGGCGACATGAAGACCGAAGCGCCGATCGACGCCCAGCCCGTCGACCCCGAGGCCGGCGTCACCGTCTATGACAACGCCGAGGATCCGGCCGCCGCCCCGACCTTCACCCCGCCGCCAGAGGCCGTGCTGCCGCGTCCCGCGCCCGCCCCGGTGGACGCCGGCCT
>NZ_SDZL01000109.1 GCF_004210735.1 Brevundimonas sp. | reverse complement strand
CTCGGGCGGGCTCTCGACCGGGGCGGTGGCGCCGTCGTCGGGCGAGGGCTCGGGCTGCGGATTGTCGGCGGGCGCGGCGGCGATCACCATGTCCGAGACGATGGACACAGGCACCGACGAGGGCAGGGGCCTGGGCTCTTTCCGCGGCCACGACACCAGGGCGAGCGCGACCACCCCGGCGTGCAGGGCGATCGATCCGATGATGGCCGGGCTGGGGCGACGCAAGGGGGCCTAGCCTTCCCCTGAGGTCGGCGCAGCGAGGGCGGCGGACGCGGCCTCTTCGCCGGCGGCGGTGTCGGTGATCAGGTTCAGCTTGGTGAAGCCGGCGGCGGACAGCCGGGCCATGACGCGGGCCACGGCCTGATAGGGGGCGCGGCCGTCGGCGCGGATGAAGATCGGCTTTTCGCGCGCATCCTCGCCGCCTTCTTCGGACACGCGCAGGATCAGGCGTTCCCAGCGCACCTCGCCGTCGCCGATGAACATGGCGCCGTCGCGGTCGATGGAGACGGTGACGGGCTCATTGCTGGTCTCGACCGCGCTGGCCTCGGTTTTCGGCAGTTCAACCGGAACGCCGACGGTCAGCAGCGGCGCCGAGATCATGAAGATGATCAGCAGCACCAGCATGACGTCCACCAGCGGGGTGACGTTGATCTCGCTCAGCGGGCGTTTGCGGGCGCGCCGCCGGCCCCTGACATGTCCGCCGCCGCCGGCGCCGCTCATGGCCATGGCTCAGAAGCCCCGGCGCGGTTCGACGGGCGGGGCCGAGGCGGCCGGCGCCGCCAGACGGCGGGCCACGGCGGCCTGCAGATCGTCGGCGAAGCTTTCCAGACGGCCGGTGAACTTGCCCGCGTCAATCGAGAATTTGTTGTAGGCGATATAGGCCGGGATGGCCGCCGCCAGGCCGATGGCCGTGGCGAACAGCGCCTCGGCGATGGCCGGCGCCACGGTCGTCAGATTGGTGTTGCCCGCCTGGGCGATGCGGTCGAAGGCGTTCATGATGCCCCAGACGGTGCCGAACAGGCCGATGAAGGGCGAGGCGGTGGCGACCACCGACAGCACGCCCAGGCCGTTCTCGACCTTCTGACCCTCGCGGGCGATCAGGCTGTCCAGCGAGCGGTCGATGCGCGACATCAGGAAGCCGCCCTGGGTCTCGTTCAGGGCGCCGCCGCGACGCGCTTCCTTCCATTCGGACAGGGCGACGACCAGCATGCGGGGCAGGGGATGCTCCGGATTGGTCCCGGCCTGGGCGGCGATGTCTTCCAGCGAGCGGCCCGAGTTGACGTCGCGCTCGAAGGCGTCGGCCAGACGGTTCAGGCGGGTGAAGCGGACCGCCTTGTCGATGATCACGGTCCACGACCACAGCGAGGCGACGGCCAGGCCGATCATCACCGTCTTCACCACCCAGTCGGCGGTCAGAAACAGCTCGACCGGGTTCAGCATCGAGGCGTCGGCGGCGACAGTCATGCGCAATGGTCCCTTGGCGGCGTCGGTCCCTATCCAGCGGGCCGACGTGGCGGTTTGATGGCGGGTCTAGCGGGCGTCGCCGCCCGCGTCACCCGTCGTCGCCTGACAAGTGCGTTATGGCGAAGCTTCGCAGCGTCAGATGCACCCGTCGGTCAAGGCCTGGGTCTCCAGCGCATGAAGCCGCTGGCTGAGGGGAACCAGCTCGCCGACGATGTCGGTGGCCTGTGCGTTGGTGGCCTGTGCGGCGCGCTGCTGGGCCATGATCGCCTGGCCGGTCGCGGCGCCGGAGGCGGCCGAGGCGACGAAGCCGACGCCCGGAACCAGACTGGCCAGGCCTGTGGCCCAGGCCGTGGCCTGCCCGGCGCGGACAGTGGCCTGGGTGTTGCGGGCGTTCTGTTCGGATGCCTGACCATTGCCCTGAAGCTGGGCCTGAAGCGACTGCTGGCGCAGGCGCATCCGGGCGATTTCGGCCAGTTGGGCCGTGCAGGCTTCTGATTGGGGCGATGCTGCGGGCGCGGGAACGGTTGGCGAAGCCGCGGTGACGGTCTCGGGCGCGGCTTCGGGCGCGGCGTCAGGCACGGTCTGGGCGACGGCCGGGCCAGTCAGGCCAGCGATGGCGATGAGGGTCAGCAGGATTTTCATTTTGGCGTCCCGATGGGGCACGCGACAGATCGGTCGCGCCGGAAGCCTAGGGGACGGCGGGTCGGGCTGCTTGGTCACCCGTCGAAATCTGGGCGTAATCCTGTCGCGGATCGCGGGCCGCAGTGGTCACCGTTCGGCCAGCAGCGGACCGATCTTCTGCACCAGGCCGGGCGTCGGGCGGCGGGGGCGGCCGTCCAGATGGATGCAGATGACCTCGACCTCGGCCGTGCACAGGACTTCGCCGTCACGCTCGACCGCCTGCCGGATCTTGAGCCGGACGCCCCTGAAGCTTTCGTAGACGGTGCGGACCACCAGGGCGTCGTCGATGCGGGCGGGTCGAATGAATTTCAGCGCCATCTGCGAGACGACGAAGGCCAGCGGCCGGTCGCCGTCCAGCAGTTCGGCATGGCCGATGCCCGCCAGCCGCAGGAAATCCGACCGCCCGCGCTCGAAATAGCGGACGTAGTTGGCGTGATAGACCAGACCGGTGAAGTCGGTGTCCTCGTAATAGACGCGGACCGGCAACAGATGCGCGTGGCCCTCGAAACGGCCCAGGGTGGGGTGGTCGGTCATGACGGGTCTCAGGCAGCGGGGGGCGGAGCGCGGTTGAAGCCGGGGCAAAAACGGTCGCGCAATTCGCGGAACTCGGCCCCCAGCGGATCGTCGCTGAGCAGGATGCGGCCGGGGCGCGAGACGAAGGCGACGGCGTGCGGGTCGCCGTGCACGCCGCCATAGCCGCACAGGGCGCGGCCGGAGCCGGGCTCGACGTAGCGCAACTCGGCGGCCGGCCCCAGCTGTTCGCGCAGCTGGGCCAGGGCGCGCTGCGACGCCGTCGGCTGATCGGGTCCGAAACGGGCGCCCTGGCTGACGGCGTACAGGCTGAGGGCGCCGAGCAGCAGGACCGCGACGCCGAGGGCGGCGATCAGCCGTTGGATCGTGATGGTGCGACGCGCCATGAAGCCTCCTC
>NZ_SDZL01000060.1 GCF_004210735.1 Brevundimonas sp. | reverse complement strand
GTCAAGAACGCCACCGAGTTCGGCCTGTTCATCGGCCTGGACAACGACATCGACGGCATGGTGCACCTGTCCGACCTCGACTGGTCGGTGTCGGGTGAAGAAGCCATCCAACGCTACCGCAAGGGCGAGATGGTCAAGGCCAAGGTCCTGGACGTCGACGTCGAGAAGGAACGCGTCTCGCTGGGCATCAAGCAGCTGGGCGGCGATCCGATCGGCGAGGGCGACACCTACAAGCGCGGCCAGCAGATCACCGTCACCGTGACGTCGATCGAGACCGGCGGCATCGAGGTGAAGTTCGGTGAAGACGACGCGCCGGTCACGGCCTTCGTTCGCAAGTCGGACCTGTCGCGCGACCGCAACGAGCAGCGCCCCGAGCGTTACGCCGTCGGCGACCGCGTCGACGCGATGATCACCGGCGTCGACAAGGCCACGCGCCGCGTCGCCGTCTCGATCAAGGCGCTGGAAATGAAGGATGAGGCCGAGGCCATCGAACAGTTCGGGTCGTCCGACTCGGGCGCTTCGCTGGGCGACATCCTGGGCGCTGCGCTGAAGAACGCCGCCAAGGAGTAATCCTCCTTGTCGAGCCTATGCTCGGCTAGCGGAGCCTCGCGACTTGAGGCTCCGCGACCAAGGCAAGGCCGGAGTGATCCGGCCGCGCTCAAGCAGCGAAACGCCGCGCGTTTCGCGTTAGCGCCACAAAAAAAAGGGCGGCCGGAGCGATCCGGCCGCCTTTTTCTTTGGCTACAGCGTCGCCGGGGGCGGTATTTCGCCACAATCTGGCCCGAGCCTCTTTATTCCTTCGGGCTCCGAAGGTTAGGGTGGCTTACGCGATCTCCGGTGAGGGCGCGCACCGGACAACCAGGCGGGGGGCCGCGGCCGTGATCAAGTCAGAACTGATCGAGAAACTCGCCTCCGAGAATCCGCACATGACTCACGCCGAGGTCGAGCGGGTGGTCAATGTCGTCCTGGGACGGATGACGGACGCCCTGGCCGAGGGCGGCCGGGTCGAACTGCGGGGCTTCGGCGCCTTCTCGATCCGCTCGCGTCCCGCGCGCTCGGGCCGCAATCCGCGTACGGGCGAAGTGGTCGAGGTGCCGGCCAAGTCGGTGCCATTCTTCAAGAGCGGCAAGGAACTGCGCGAGCGGCTGAACGCTTCCGGAGACGAATAAAGCGAGGAGACTCCGATGGGCCTGCTGTCCGAGTTCAAGGAATTCGCCGCCCGCGGCAATGTCGTCGATCTGGCGGTTGGCGTCATCATCGGCGCCTCCTTCGGCAAGATCGTCACCAGCCTGGTCGAACAGGTGGTGATGCCGCCGATCGGTCTGGTTCTGGGGCGTGTCGACTTCGCCCACCTGGAATGGGTGCTGGTGCCCGAGAACCCGGCGACCGAGGCGGTCGAGAAGGTCGCCATCCAGTACGGCGCCTTCATCAATACCCTGATCCAGTTCCTGATCGTGGCCTTCGTGGTCTTCCTGCTGGTCAAGGGGATCAACAAGCTGCGCCGCGAACAGCCGGCGGCGCCCGCCGCGCCCACGCCGACTGAAGCCTTGCTGGCCGAAATCCGCGACGAACTGAAAGGGAAACGCTAGGCGCGCTTCGGCGCGGGTCGCAGACAGACCGGATAGTCGCCGTCGAACGGCGTGGGCGACCAGTCATCGGGCGCGACGCCCTCGAACAGCGCGTGACAATGGCCCCAGCCGCCCTCGCGCCGCGCGGGTTTCGCCACGGAGCCCAGGCGATCCAGCACATTGGGCGACACCATCTGCAACCGCACCTTGGCCGCGCCCAGGCGCGGCGCAGCGACGATCAGCGCCCGGGCCAGCGCCGGTATGGCCGCCTCTTCAGCCTCCAGCGCCTGCAGGTCCAGGATCTCCAGACTGGGGACCTGGACGATGTCGCCCTTGGTCACCAGGGCGAGGGCGAAGCCGGTGATCCGCCCTTCGCGCAGAAAGCCCAGCGCCAGCGGCGGTCGCGGCGCGTCCGGATCGGCCATCAGCCAGCGCAGCGTCTCGGGTGACCGGTCGGCCATCAGGCGCGGTTCGCTCAGCAGTTCTTCCCAGAAGACGCCATAGGCGGAGCTGTCGGAAAAATCCGTGACCGGCGCGATCCCCTCGGGCCATTCGACCGCATGGCCCCGGTCGACCCGGGGATTGGTCAGGCGTTCCCCGATGCTTCGCGCCAGAATGGGCGAGCGATCGACACCCCAACGCAAGGCCTTGGCCATGACGCAGGCGACCGGATCGACCACCCACGACAGTTTCAGCCCCGCCGTTTCCTGCGGCCAGGGGGACAGACCGTGCCGGCCATACAGGGGCGCCGAGCGGGCGTTGGCGTTGAAGGTATAGCGGGCGAACAGGCCCCGCTGGGCCATGAAGGTGTCGATCAGGAAGCGACTGCCGCCCCGCGCCTCGGGTGGAACGATGATCGAGTGGCCGGTCGCGCCATACAGAGTCTCGTCGCCCCGACGAAACCTTCGAACCATATTGCCCAGAAAGGCGGTCGGCCGGTCATCGTCGCCGATCAGCACCAGCCCCAGCGGCGCACCGGTCTCGGCCTGGCCCGGCGCTGCGGCCATCCATCGCCATCCCGCTTCGGAACGCATGGGCCAGCCGACACGCCGATGCAGCGCGGCGACGTCGCTCAGATCGTCAAAATGGAACGGTCGGACCGGCATGGGCTTCCTGCGGACACCTTGTGTCCTGCCGGTCGCAAGAAGCATGCCCAGGTTGTGCGCGGCCCCGCGCGTCCCTGATCCAGGCGCTCACAAACAGCCCCGAAACCAGACCAATCCCGTCACGATAACGTCGTTAATGCTTGTCCGGCGGTCCTCGTCGTGCTGCTTAGGCGCGATTGGGCGTCGAGTTTTGGCGCTGTATAAGGGAGCACGCCATTGAGCGCGACGGATGGGGGAGGCGCGCTGACAGCGACGCCACGCAAGACGTTTCTGGGACACCCGCGGGGGCTGGTGGTCCTGTTCCTCACAGAAATGTGGGAACGCTTTTCCTACTATGGCATGCGGGCGCTGCTGGTCCTGTACCTGACGCAGCATTTCCTGTTCGGACCCAGAGAGGCCCAGGGAATCTACGCCGCATACGCCGCGCTGGTTTATCTGATGCCGGTCGTCGGCGGCATGATCGCCGACAAATATCTGGGCTCGCGCAAGGCGGTCATCATCGGCGCGGTCCTGCTGGTCGCCGGTCACTTCATGATGGCGTTCGAGGGTAACGGCGGTCGCGAGGAACTGACCATCGGCGCCACGACCTATGAGCTTCAGGTCGAAGGCCGCGATCAGAACCGCACCATCTTCGCTGTGAACGGCGAAGAGCGGACCCAGGTCACGATCTCGCCCGAGGGCGTTTCCCGCGTCGGGGCCGAACCGGCCGCCGCGGCGGCGGCCGACGCCGCCGTTCCTGCGGTGGCTGAGGCGACGGGCTTCCCGGCCTTCACCGCTGCAGGCGGCTATTCGCTGGAGACCAAGCGCGATCTGGGCTTCGGTGAACCGATCCTGTTCCTGGCGCTGTCGCTGATCATCGTCGGCGTCGGCTTCCTGAAGGCCAACATCTCGACCGTGGTCGGCCACCTGTATGACGAGAACGATCCCCGTCGCGACGGCGGTTTCACCATCTTCTATGTGGGCATCAACCTGGGCTCGGTGCTGGCGACGGCGGCGTGTTCCTATCTCGGCATGAAATACGGCTGGGCCTATGGCTTCGGCCTGGCCGGCATCGGCATGACGCTGGGCCTGATCACCTTCATCCTGGGCCAGAGCTGGCTGGAAGGTCGCGGCGGCCCGCCGAACCCCCAAATGCTCCAGACCCGCAAGGTTCTGGGCCTGCCGTTCGAAGCCATCTTCTGGATCGGCGGCCTGATCGCTGTCTTCCCGGTCTGGTTGCTGATGCAGCGTCACCAGATCATCGAGACGTCGCTGCCCTGGCTCGCGGGCCTGATCTTCGCCTCGGTGGTCGGCTATGTGCTGGTCAAGCTGCGGGGCGCCGAGCGCAGCCGCATGCTGGTGGCCCTGACGCTGATCTTCTTCTCGGTCCTGTTCTGGGCCTTGTTCGAACAGGCCGGGTCTTCGCTGACCTTGTTCGCGGACCAGTCGACGGCCATGCCGACGTGGTTCAATGCGCCCATGACCCAGATGTTCAACCCGGGCATCATCGTCATCTGCGGCCCGATCATCGCCGCCCTGTGGGTGTGGCTGGGCAAGCGCAACATGGAGCCGTCGACCCCGGTCAAATTCTCCTTCGCCCTGGTCCTGGTCGGTGCAGGCTTCCTGCTGCTGACCTGGGCGTCGGCGACGCAGGCCGGCGTGGACTTCCGCGTTCCGCTGCTCTTCCTGTTCCTGACCTACTTCCTGCACACGATGGGCGAGCTGTGCCTGTCGCCGGTAGGGCTGTCGATGATCACCAAGCTGTCGGTGGATCGCGTCGTGGGTCTGATGATGGGCGTGTGGTTCCTGTCCAGTTCGGTGGCCCACATCGCCGCCGGCTTCATCGCCCAGGCGACCTCGACCGACACGGTCGCGGGCGTGGTGACCAGCCCGGAGCTGGCGCTGCAGACCTATGGTTCGATCTTCGGGACCATCGGCTGGACCGGCGTCGTCGTGGGCGTGGTGCTGCTGGTGCTGTCGCCGCTGCTGAAGAAGGGCATGGCGGGCATCCACTGATCGCCCGACCCTGTCGCGACTAAAAAAGAAGGGCGGCGTCTCTTGCGAGGCGCCGCCCTTTTCATGTCCGCCATCGGGGGGCGGAGGACCAGGCCCTCTTCAGAGGGTCTTTCTGATTTGCAGGAACAGCCACGGGCTCATCCACGTCCGGCGCTGCTCGCGGAAGGCCAGGGGCGAGGTGTCGCGCGGCCCCGCGAAAACCTCGCGGTCATAGCCTGCGGCCCGGTCAGTGGCGTTGCCGATATCGACCCGGACAGTCAGGTCGCTGGCGGGCTTCCACTGGCCGTACACGGTGACGAAGGGCTCGTTGCGGAAACGGCGGATCTCGCGGACCCGGTAAGCCGATCCCTTGTCCACGTTGCAGCCGTGGTCAAAGCCGTAGGACCAGCGCCCGCCCATCAGATCCTGGTTGAAGGCGATCCCGCAACCGAACGCCTGATTGCCCTGGAACCGGCGCGGTTCGCCCGTCACCGGGTCGATGACCTCGGTCGAGACCCAGCTGGCGCGGGCTTGCAAGCGCGCGTTGGACAGGCCCAGTCGATCCATCGGCAGGGTCAGTTTCACCTGATACTGCTGCTGGGTTCCGTCACCGATGTTGCCGACGCCGTCATAGCCGCCAGCCAGCGGGATCAGGTCGACCACATCCTCGATCTCGGCGTGGGACGCGGACAGCTCCAGCACCCCCTCGCCCCAGAAGCGGCGCTCATAGACGGCTTCCAGCACCGTCGCCTTCGACGGCTCCAGGTCCGGGTTGCCGCCCTCAACCTGCCCTTCATCGACCTCGGCCGAGGCGATGAAGTCGCCGAAATCCAGCTGCCCGACTTCGCGTTCGGCCCGCAGCCGGAACTGATGCCCCGTCGCCGGGGCCCAGGTCATCTGCAGGCGAGGCTTGGGATAGACAAAGGATTTGGACAGGTCGCTGTCGCCCGACTGACTGATCTCGGACACCTCGACCCGCAGACCGGCCTCGACGGTGAGATGCGGGCCGGGTCGCCAGGTCGTCTGGCCGAACACCTCGCCCCGCAGTTCCTCGACCTTGACCGAGGCCGAAGGCAGCGCCTGCGGCGTGCCGTTCTCTTCATAGGTCGTGGCGCGGTCCAGGAAATTATAGGCGACCTCGCCGCCGGTCTCGAACGCCCAGCGCTCGTTCTGGCGGAAGCGCAGGACGGCCCGTCCGATGCTTTCGCCCGCCGTGTCGTCCGCCGTGAAGGTCGAGCTGTCGCCTGCTTCTTCCGAGAAGCCGACATAATCCTCGGTCCCGTAGCGTTGCAGGCCGGTCAGCTCCAGGCTGAGCCGGGGTGACAGGTCGCGGGTCCAGTTGGCGCCCAGCTCGGCCTGTACCTCTTCCGAGGTTTCGGCGCTGAAGAAGTCATCCCCTGCGCCCGAGCGGATCAGAACGTCCTGTTCCCAGTCGTGGTCGCCGACACCCAAAAGGCCGTTCACCTTCAGCTTGCCCCCGGCCAGAGGTCGCTGCATCGCGGCCGTGCCGCGGATGTTGCGGAACCGGTCCCAGCGTTCCAGATCAGCGTCCTGGATCAGGGCGCCGGTGACCGGATCATAGCGGCGCCGGAAGCCGTCGCCGGTGCCGTCGGTGCGATCGGTGGTGGCGCTGAACGACGCCTCGATGGACCGGTCGCCCTCGCGGCGCGAAAATTGCCCGGCGATCAGCGGGCCGACATAGCCGTCGGGATAGATGTAGGCGTTGGCTTCCAGCACGCGCTCTACCGTCACGGTGCGCTTCAGCACGACGTTGGCGATGACGGCGCGGCCCTGCATGTCGATGCCCGGGGCGCCCCCGCGGATCAGTTCGATCCGCTCGACGCTGCCGGCCGAAATACGGCGCAGGACCTGGTCCAGGCTGTCGCTCTTGGACGAGGGGCGGTCCCCGTCGATCAGGACATTGCCCGCCGCGCCGGCGAATCCGCGCGTGCTGTTGTCGCCCGTGTCCAGGCCAAAGCCCGGCAGGCGCATGATCATGTCGAAAGCCGAATTGGGCTTTGATTCGGCGAAAAAGGCCGGCTCGAACACCAGCACCCCGGCACGGTCTGCCGAGGGCGCCTCGACCGTCGCGACCGGGGCGGAGCCGGCGTGCTGGGCCATGGCGGGCGCGGCCAGCAGGGCCAGGGCGGCCCCCGTCAGCCAGATCGACTTGGTCGTCATCGTCGCGCGCCCTCCCCAGGCGTCTTGGTCAGAAGGTCTTACGCAGGCGGAGTGAAACAAAGGTTCTCGGGTTGACGGCGCTGTCCTCGATGTAGAGCACGTCGCGGGTGTTGCCGACGTACTGGATGCGGCGCTGGGTGAAGTCGTCCCACAGGTTCATCTGGGCGCGCAGGGCCAGGGTCGGGGTCGGCTTGTACTCGGCGAACATCTCGACATAGCCCGCCCCGCGCCATTTGAAGGTCTGGCTGGGGCGATAGGTGCCCTGACCCAGACGCGGCAGCCAGTTGACGCCCCACTGCAGCTTCAAGGCCTTGAGGTCCTGCTGGATCCCGACATTGGCCTGGCTGGCGCGCACGCCCGAGATTGGCCGCTCCTCGCCCGTGGTCGGGTCGGTCACGCGCGCCTTGTTCCAGTCGTTGCGGAAGGTGAAGCGACCGCCCGAGAATCCGATCCGATCCAGCGGCAGCACCACGTTCAGCGACAGGCGATCCAGTGTCCCGTCGCCGATGTTGCCGATGGCGGAGACCGTGGGGCTCAGGGGCAGATAGTCGATGGCGTCGATGATCTCGTCATGGCGATAACCGATCGAGACGATCCCTTCGTCCCAGAAGCGACGTTCATAGATCAGTTCGCTGATCCAGCGCTGTTCCGGCTCCAGATCCATGTTGCCGCCATAGACATTCTCTTCGTCCAGATCGGCCGAGGCGGCGAAGTCCGAGAAGTCCAACTGGCCCAGTTCACGCTCGAAGCGGAAGCGTAGCTGGTTGTTCGGCATTGGCGTCCAGGTCGCCAGGAAGCGCGGCTTGGCGAAGAACAGGCTCTTTTCCGACTGCGAGTCGCCCGACTGGCTGATGGTCGAGGTCTCCAGGCGCAGGCCGGCTTCCAGCGTCAGGTCGGGGTGAACGCGGTAAGTGGTCTTCGAGAAGATCTCGCCGCGCGTCTCCTCGACCTTGACCGAGGCGCCGGTCAGATCGACGGGCGCGCCGCCCACCGTCAGGGCCTGATCGGTCTCGCGCATATTGTAGGCGATCTCGGCGCCGACCTCGATCGTGGCCTTGGGCGTCGGTTCATGGCGGATAAGGCCGCGCAGGATGGTTTCGGAGCTTTCGCCCGAATAGGCGAAGACCTGTTCCGGGTCCGCAGCCCCGCCCAGCGTCACGTTATAGGTCTGGGCGCCGTCCCAGCTGTCGAACTCGTGCATGAAGCGCGTTTCGAGCTTGTAGCGATCGCCCAGCGGGCGGGACCAGGTGACGCCGAACTCGCCGCCCTCGACATCCTCGCCGGTGCGGCTCTCGCGCAGGGCGGCGGCCGACTCGCTGATATTGTAGCCGTTCCAGTCACTGATGCCGTAGCGGGCGGTGACGTCCACCTTGCCGCCCATGAACGGGCCGGCGTAGGTGCCGCGGATCGAGTTGCTGCCGCCGTAACCATCGTTCTCGGTGCGCTCGTCGCGCAGCACATTGCCGTTCACATCGCGGCGGACCAGCCAGCCGGGACCGTTGGAATCGCTCATGCTGATTCCATCGGACAGGGTCACACCCCAGCTGCGATCGCCCTCGCGCGCAGTGAACTGATAGGTGCCGGCGTACAGGTCGGTGCCCTTGCCCTCGAACTGGGTGGTGTTCCAGGTCAGGATGGACTGGCGGCTGCTTTCCGACTTCAGGATGACGTTGGCGACGACCGAATAGCCCTGCATGTCGATGCCGGGTGCGCCGCCGCGGATCAGCTCGATCCGCTCGACCTGCGCGGCCAGGGTGCGACCCAGAACGTTCGAGCCGGTGTCGCTTTTGGAGGCCGGGCGGGCGTTGTTGATCAGGATGTTGCCGACCGCGCCCTCAAAGCCGCGGGCGCCCGAGCCATCATTCACCGAGAAGCCCGGCACGCGATTGACCATGTCCATGGCCGTGTTCGGGCGCTGGTCGGCGAAGAAGTCGGGCGTGAAGACCAGCACCCCGCGCTGCTCGGCGTCGACCAACGGGGCCGCGCCGCGCGCGCCGGGCGCGCCGGGCGCGCCGGTCGGTATCGGCGCCTGGGCGACATGGGGTGTGTCGTCCGCATGGGCGACGCCGGCGGGGGCGAACAGCAAGGCGGTGGTCGCCAGCAGCAGGCGCTTGGTCATGGTGGTCTCCCCTGAATCTTCGAGGGGAGCTTTGGCGTCCAGCGCCGCCATGAACCAGTTACATTGCAGACAGGTGGATTAAATATCCGACATATTACAAGGCAGTAATGCGGCGCCGTATTTCCGCCTGACCGTCAAACGGCCGTGCCGCCCACCGTCAGGCCGCCGATCTTGAGGCTGGGCTGGCCGATGCCGACCGGGACGCCTTGGCCGGCCTTGCCGCAGACGCCGACGCCGGGGTCAAAGGCGAAGTCGTCGCCGATCATCCGGATCTGGGTCAGGGCCGTCGCTCCGTCGCCGATCAGGGTCGCGCCGCGCACCGGGGCGGTGATCCTGCCGTCCTCGATCAGATAGGCCTCGGTGCACTGGAACACGAATTTGCCGTTGGTGATGTCCACCTGCCCGCCGCCGAAATTGGCGGCGTAGAGGCCGCGCTTCGTATTGGCGATCATGTCGGCCTTCGAATCCTTGCCGCCTTCCATGAAGGTGTTCGTCATGCGCGGCATGGGCTGGTGGGCGAAGGACTGGCGCCGTCCGTTGCCGGTGGCGCGGGCGTCCAGTTGACGCGCGCTCAGACGGTCATGCATCAGGCCGACCATGATCCCGTCCTCGATCAGCACGGTGCGCGATGTCGGCGTGCCCTCGTCGTCGATCGACAGCGAGCCGCGGCGCCCGGCGATGGAGCCGTCGTCCACGACCGTCACGCCCGGCGCGGCGACGCGCTGGCCCATCTTGCCGTTGAAGACGGACGACCCCTTGCGGTGGAAGTCGCCCTCGAAGCCATGGCCCACCGCTTCGTGCAGCAGCACGCCGGGCCAGCCGGCGGCCAGCACCACGTCCATCTCTCCGGCGGGGCAATCGATGGCGTCCAGATTGACCAGCGCCTGACGCAACGCCTCGTCGATCTGGCCCTGCCAGCGGTCTGGCGCGATCCAGGTTTCGAACCCGGCGCGGCCCCCGGCGCCGGACGAGGCGCTTTCGCGGCGTCCGTCCTTTTCCACTGTGACCGAGACGTTCAGCCGGACCAGCGGGCGCACGTCGCGCATCAGCCGGCCGTCGGCTCTCAGGATCTCGATCGCCCGCCGCTCGCCGACGATGGAGGCCGAGACCTGAACCACGCGCGGATCGCGCGCCCGCGCCCAGGCGTCGATCTCGGACAGCAGGGCGATCTTGTCGGAAAAGGCGGGCGAGGCGAGGGGATCGACCTCGTCATACAGTTTCTGATTGGTCGCCCGCGGGCCCTCGGCGGTCGTGCCCGCATGGCCGCGCTTGGCCAAGGCGGCGCTGTCGGCGGCGCGGCGGATGGCGGCGGCGGAGATTTCATTGGCGTGAGCGAAGCCGGCGGTCTCGCCGGCCACGACCCGCAGGCCGAACCCCTCGGTCGCGTCATAGCTGGCCGATTTCAGCCGCCCGTCGTCAAAGACCAGGGATTCGCTTTCCGACCGCTCCAGGAACAGTTCGCCGTCGTCGGCGCCGGCCAAGGCCGCGCCCAGGATGTCGAGGGCCTCGGACGGATCAACGCCGGCCCCTTCCAGAATGGCGGTTTCAAGGATGGGGGGCGGGGTCACGGAAACGGTCATGGGGCCTAGATAGGCGCAGATGCGCCCGCCGTCACCGCCCGCGCTGGGCGAGAAGGGACGACGGGCGCGATCCGGTCGCGATGAGGGCGACTATTCCTGCACGACCTCGCCGTCGCCCGAGATCAGCTGACGCAGTTCCGACGGCTGGCGGGTCAGGGTCACATCGGCGTTGCCCGAGACATCGACCAGCGCAGCCCCGGTCGGGCCGACCTTGACGTCGCCCCAGCCGCTGGCCCGGATACGGGCGTCGGTCACCTGAAGGGCCTCCAGATCGGCGCGGGACGAGCCGGACATATCCATGACCACGGCGTTCGCGCGGCCCTGGGCCTCGGCCACCGCCGACCCCGACAGGGTCAGCTCCAGCGAGGGTTGATCATAGTGACGGATCACCAGATTGGCGTGGTCGGCCAGGTCGAAGCTCTTCACCGCCGGGGCAGTGATGGTGACGCGCAGCACCTCGGTCTCGCTCCAGCCGCGGATGCCCGTCCGGGTCCAGCGGATATAGCTGCGTTCCTTGTTCTGACGCCCGTCCAGCGTCAGCCGGCCGTCCACGATGCGGACGCGGTCGGCCAAGGTCTTGGGGCCCGTGACGGTTATGCCCGCCTCGGCGCCCTGGATGTAGGTGACCTCGCCCGGCATATCGATCGCCAGGCGTTCGCCGCCGGTCCATTCAATCTTGCGAGTGATGTCCGGGGCCACGGCGCCGCGTTCGATCTGGAAGCTGGAATCGCCTTCCTCGTCGTCGGTGATGACCCAGGTCCAGTCGTGCCGGGCCAGGTCGCGGCCGCCCACGGCCATGGCCCCGCCGATGCCGACGACGGCCAGCACCAGGCCGACGGCGGAGATGATGATAAGATTGCGGATCATGTCAGGTCCTCCCTCAGGCCCGGATCAGGATTGCGCTTGCGGCTCGAGAGCCGGCTTCAGCACACGATAATGGAGGCGCGCGTACCAGACGGTCGCGTCGATCAGCCATTTGGTCAGCAAGGCCATGACGGCGCCCATCGACAGGCCCAGGCCGATCAGGCCGACGCCCAGCAGCACCGCTGCGACAGGACCGCCCGGCGCGCCCATGAAGGGCCCCGCAACCAGCACGAAACCGCCGGCCAGGAAGATGAAGACGCCCGTGATCAGGATGGACAACACCGCCCCGAACACCGGCAGCACGATCGGCAGCAGGATCAATATGTCGATGGCGCCCAGGCCCAGGATGGCGAAGATCGCCCCCGCGGCCGACGACGCGGTCTGCTCCTGCTTCCAGCGCAGAACTCCCGCCTCGGCGCGCAGTTCGCGGGCCAGACGGTCGGGATCGCCCAGCGCACTGGCCACCTCGGCCTCGGTGCGGCCAGCGGCGACGCCGTCCTCGAAATGGGCCTCGTAGTCATTCAGGATTTCGGCGGCGGTCGAGGTCGGCAGACCGACCAGGCCACGTTTCAACCGGGCCAGGAAATCGGCGCGGGTCATTGGGCGTCTCCGTCTTGAGAGCGGGTCTTCTTGGGGGCGGGGGGAACAGGGGCGGCGGCGCCGGTCCCCGTCACCAGGGCGTCAACGGCGCGGGCGAAGGCCTGCCATTCGCTGCGCTGCGCCGACAGGGCGGCGGCCCCGGCGGTCGTCAGCCGATAGTATTTGCGCGAAGGGCCGGCCGAGGATTCGACCAGATAGGTCTCGACCAGGCCGTCGGTCTGCATCCGCCGCATCAGCGGATAGATGGTGCCTTCGCCCATGCCGATGGCTTGGGACAGGCGACTGGCGATCTCGTAGGCGTAGCTGTCCGCCCCGTCTAGGAGCGCCAGGACACACAGGCCCAGCACCCCTTTCTTTAACTGAATGTCTATGGTGTCCGGCACGCCGGCCTCCTCTTGTGATGATGAAGAGGTATCGCAAGGTATCGTGCGTCGCAAGGTAGCTATCAAAACATGACGGCGAATTAATCGAGGCCCGGATTCGGGGTGCGGCGTCCTGCGCGCGTCAGAACGGCGCCAATCGCTTGGCAAGCGCGAGGCGATCCGATAGGGACCGGGCCTGAAACGTCACGCCTTTGAACGGGCGCGGCGACCACTTGCGACCGGGTCGCAAGTGTCGGCTGCAGAACGATTTTATGAGGACTTCTCGAATGGGGATGGGCACGCGAGCCCTGGCGAAGATCGGAGGCGTCGTCGCCTCGCTCGCCACGGCCGTCTTCGTCGCCGCGCCGGCTTGGGCGCAGGACCTGATGGGTCAGCCGACGCCTGGCGGCATCGACCTGCAGCCGGCGGCCTCGCCGCTGAAGCATGAGGCGATCTGGTTCCACAACGCGATCCTGCTGCCGATGTGCATCGGCATCAGCGTGCTGGTGCTGGGCCTGCTGCTGTGGATCGCCATCCGCTACAACAAGAAGGCCAATCCGGTTCCCGCCAAGTGGAGCCACAACACCATCATCGAGGTCATCTGGACTGTGGTGCCGGTGGTGATCCTGGTCGGTATCTCGCTGTTCTCGTTCCGTCTGCTGTTCGCCTATCACGACATGCCGACGCCGGACCTGACGGTGAAGGTCACGGGCAACCAGTGGAACTGGGCCTATGAATATCCCGACCAGGCCGTGCCGGAGTACATCTCCAACATGCTGCCCGAGGACAAGACCACGCCGCAGTTGTACCGCCTGGCCGCCGACGAACCGATGGTCGTGCCGGTCGGCAAGACCGTTCGCCTGCTGGTCACCGCGTCCGACGTGATCCACGCCGTCGCCCTGCCGGCCTTCGGGCTCAAGACCGACGCCGTCCCGGGCCGCGTCAACGAGACCTGGTTCAAGGCCGAGCGCACCGGGATCTTCTACGGCCAATGCTCCGAGCTGTGCGGCGTCGACCATGCCTTCATGCCGATGCAGATCAACGTCGTCACTGAGGCCGAGTTCGCCACCTGGGTCGCCTCCAAGGGCGGCTCCATGACGCCCAAGGCCGCGCCCGGCGGCAGCGCCGACCAGGCCGCCGCCGGCGTGACCGGAGCACCGGCTGCCGCGACCGACGCTGCGCCGACCGCCCAGAC
>NZ_SDZL01000108.1 GCF_004210735.1 Brevundimonas sp. | reverse complement strand
CCATTGCCGCCGCCGTCCTTGCGCTTGAAGCGCTCCTGCATCCGGCGAAGCGTCTCTTCGAGGTCGGGGCGATCCTTGCCGCCGCCGCCACTTCCGCCGCCGCCAGGCTTGTTGCCGGGTTGATTGCCGCCGCCGGGTCTACCCCACGGGCTTTCACCACCGCCACCCGGCTTGTTGCCGTTGGAATTGTTGCCGCCGCCGCCACCCCAGGGACCTCCGCCCCCGCCGCTGCCCTTGTTGTCGTTCCAGGGCATAGGCCCGTCCTCCTGAGTGCACGTGTCTGGAGAGTTGTGTCCTCCAGTAGTTGAGCGCGCATTAAAGCCGCTTCAAGGCATGCGCATAAGACAGTTTCACCCAGCAAGCGACTTGCAATCCGGGTGACAAACGCGTGATTCAACACGGACTGAACTTGGTGAACGGCAAGTTCTTCATCTGCTCGTAACCACCATTACTTGCAGTGTAGGCCGTAAACCGCCCTAACTGCCGCCTTGGCGGCCTTCTTGCAGCCCTGGATCGCATGCTCGCTAACCAATCCAGCCCGCTCGAATCTGCCACGGCCGACGTCGCCAACTCACCCGTGCGTCGCGACGTCACGGTGGTGATTGCCGCCTGGCGCGCCGCCGGAACCATTGGCCGCGCCGTCGCCTCAGCCCTCGCCCAGCCCGAAGCCGCCGAAGTCGTCGTGGTCGATGACGCCTCGGGCGATGATGGCGCCACCCTCGCCGCCGCCCGCGCCGCCGACGATGGAACCGGCCGCCTGATCGTGCTGGCGCTCGAGAAAAACTCCGGCCCCTCCGCCGCCCGCAACGCCGCGATCGCCGCCAGCAAGGCGCCCTGGATCACCATCCTCGACAGCGACGACTATTTCGAACCGGGCCGCCTCAAAGGCCTCATGGCGCAGGCCGACAAGGGCTACGACCTCATCGCAGACGACCTGATGCAGGTGAAAGAAGGCGCGCCACGCGAAACCGCGGAGCCGCTGTGGTTCATCGACGGTGACGCCGCCACAATCGATGTCGATTTCACCTACTTCATCAAGGCCTGCGTTCCGCGGTCAGCCGCCCGGCCGCGCGAAATCGGCTTCATCAAGCCAATGATCCGCCGCTTCTTCCTCGACGCTCATGCGATCCGCTATGACGAAAGCATGCGGCTCGGCGAAGATTTCGACCTCTATGCCCGCGCACTGGCGGCTGGCGGCCGCATGCGCCTGATCCCCTGGACAGGCTATATCAGCGTGATGCGGACGAGATCGCTGTCGACGCACCATTCCCGCCACGATCTGGCGCAGCTCGACGCCGCCAACACCCGCCTGCTCGAAAACACCGCCAATGCCGAGCACGCGCGACTTCTACATCATCACCGGTTCTACATTCGCCGGCGCATCGCCTGGATAGATTTCATGGCCGGCGTGAAGTCGGGTAATGTCTTCCGGGCGGGGTGGGTCATGCTAAAGGACCCGCGTCAGGCGCCTGGTCTGATCGGAAAGTTTAGCGACATGATCATTCGCAAGATAACCGGTCGCAAGAACCACTAGGCGCCTCCCGAAGTGGAGCTGCAATGCCGTCTGCCCTCGAAACCTCCATCCGGACCGCGCTCGATAGCGTGACTGATCCCGTGTCGGGCAAGGGCCTCAGCGCCTCCGGCCGCGTCACCGGCCTCGTCGTGCGCGCAGATGGCAAAATCGGCTTCGTCCTCGAAACCGGCGTTGGCGCCGCTGACGAACCGCTTCGCAAAGCCGCCGAGGACGCCGTCGCGCGCGTCGCGGGCGTCACCGCCGTCACCGCCGTCCTCACCGCGGAAGCAACAACCGGCGCACGCACCGTCGCGCCGCCGCGCCCCGCTCCCATCACGCGCCCCGCAACGCCACCGCCTCCACCTGCGCCCACAGTCCGCCCTGCGCGCGGCATCGTCGCCGTGGCCTCCGCAAAGGGCGGCGTCGGCAAATCCACCGTCGCGAGCAACCTGGCCGTCGCCGCAGCAAAATCCGGCCTGCGCGTCGGCCTGCTCGACGCCGACGTCTTCGGCCCGTCGCTCCCCACCATGTTCGGCACTGTCGGCGTAAAGCCCGAACTCACCGCCGCGAAGAAGATGATCCCGGTGATGGCGCATGGCGTCGCCACCATGTCGATCGGCTATCTGGTCGATCCCGATCAGGCCGTCGTCTGGCGTGGCCCGATGGTCATGTCCGCCGTCAATCAGCTCATCAGTGACACCGACTGGGGCGACCTCGACCTGCTCTTCATCGACACCCCGCCCGGCACCGGCGAAGTGCAGCTCACGCTCGTGCAGAAGCTCCCGCTCGACGGCGCCGTCATCGTCTCGACGCCCCAGGAAGTCGCCCTCGCCGATGTCCGCCGCGGCGTTGGCATGTTCCGCAAGACCGCCGTGCCGGTGCTCGGCGTCATCGAAAACATGGCCTGGTTCGAACAGCCCGACGGCTCGCGCGCCTACATCTTCGGCCAGGGCGGCGCCCAGCGCACCGCTGAAGAACAAGGCGTCCCGTTCCTCGGCGCCCTGCCCATCCTGTCGGCCCTGCGCGAAGGCGGCGACGCCGGCACGCCCGCCGCCACCGGCGCAACCACCGCCGCCGAAGCCTTCCGCCTGCTCGCCGAAGCCGTCAGCGAAGCCCTCGCCGCCTCGCCCAACAAGCCCGCTCCGAACATTGTCTTCGAATAGCTAGAGCGAAGCCGGGCCCTGATCGACGGCTGTTTCACCGAGCGACATCAACGCGCGCTCCACGACCTTCAGGTCCTCGCCATCGCGCGCGGGCGCGCCGGTCATGCCCTCTGTGGCGGCGCGCTGGCGCGCCAGAACGTCGGTTTCGACCTGACGAAGCTTCCGCACCTTCGTGTCGCGATCCAGCTTGTCATCCCCCAGGATGCCCTCAACGCAGGACTTCACATCGCTTTGCACGGCTGGCTCCCTTTCAGTTGGAGCCGATCAACTCACTCAGCATGCAGATGAGCAAGCAGAAACTTCCTCCAGCAGATGAGGCCTGCCGCTGCTTTGGCCCCCATCTTGCTCCGTAGAACAGGCGGAGCTCAGCCTCCTGGCCACTCCGCGTTGCGGAGTGCTGCATGCCTGCAAGAGCCCTCGCCATTAACGATTATGAACGCCAGGCGCGGCAGCGAACCACATCTTTATTGGCGCCTGAGCCGCTGAATCTCCTT